>CAMYWN010000110.1 GCA_947302765.1 uncultured Candidatus Saccharibacteria bacterium | reverse complement strand
GCTGCTAAACGATCGCTGGAGTCAGCCTCTAGGATGTTGTATGGGTCAAACGGCTGGTACTCATAAGTATCTACGCCTGAAGCCATCTGGTTAGCACGGTTGTCTACTGCTTTCTTAATTGCGAACGACCTGCCCTCAGGAACGCATACGCACGCTTCCTCATATTTCTTACGCTCGGTAATATCGGCAACCTTAGCGATATTGCTCTTAAGCTCCTCTTGGTATAAATTCTTGCAAGGCTTACCTAATCTAGCTAAATTCGCCCTCCACAACCAGTAATGGTATGAATTTCTAGCGAATTCTGACTCTTCTAGCCACTGAATCGGGTAATTCCACTTATTATCCCAGTCTATGAAGTCAAAGCTTTCCATTTAAGCCTCTTTTCCGTAAAGATTTTGTACTAATTTCATAATTTTATTTTATCTTATGCACAGTTGCAGACAAAAAAGAACGCCCCCTTCGAATAGCCGGGGCGTTCGCTGAATTCTTTTTTGGAGTAAAGAACTTTTTAATTATAGCCTATTTCTGGCCGTTAAGCATCTTTTTCATGAATTCTTCGGCTTTAGCTGCCTGAGGGTTTCCTGCTAGACCGCGTGAGCGGAGCATCGAATCCTGCTGAAGGACTGCCATAGCGCTTCTCATGTCCATGTTGTTATCGTCGAATGGCGCATATTCAACAGTTGGAGCTGCGCTAGCCTCTGGCACAGCGCTGGTCTGCTTTGCGACAACTGTCTGAGCTTTGAGGTCTAGATAACGGCGAACCATCGTATCGTTGATTGAGCCATCCTGGTTGATAGGTCTAATATTAAGAGCTGCCATATCCTTTAAGACGGCACCAGATTCAACTTCCTTAGCAATCGACGCGTATTTCTCTTCACGAGCCAATGCGCCGAAGTATTGCTGGGCCAAGAATTCTTGAGGCGTGATGGAGCCAGCTGGGGCTCTGTAAGCAGGCTGTTCTGGAGCCTTCATCTGCTCCTGCTGATTTTGCAAAGCCTGCGTAGCGTCCAGGTTTGGCTCCTGTTGTGCAGGAGTAGGATTGCTAATCTTAGCCTTGACCTTATCGAAGCCTCCGTTGCTTTCGAAGAACTTCTTCATGTCTGCGAGCTGGTCGCTCGTAAAGCCATGCATGTCTGGAGCAGCAGGAGCCTGCTCTGGAGTAGTGTTGATAGGTGTTGCTTCGGTCTGCGGAGCTGGTGCTGCGCCGGCCGCTTCAGGGGTATTATCCACGAAGTATCCTTTCTGTTAATTTATAAGCTTATTGTAGCGTGTGCTCTTTGTTTCGTCTATCAAGAGCGATTAAAATGCTTGTGAGAATCTCCAAATCGGCGGCTACAGAGTAGAACTTCTCTGGCTTGTTCTCCTTTGAAGCGGCTAAGAATGTAGCCCTAATTGCCTTTGCCTCGTCCGTAGCGAATTCGATTATCTCCCTTTCGTCGTGATTCATAATCTCGGCTAATATATTTACCTTTGCCATGTTTTCCTTTCCTACTTATATCCTTCTCCGATGTTAAGTGCCAGGCATGGCATCTAGAGCAGAAGTATGGATGCTCTGACCCGCCCCAGAGCCCTCTTATCTTCGTATATCTAGCTTCGCCTTTTGCTTTATGCGGAGTCTTATAAATGACCTTTCCGTAGCACGGACCGGGGATGTTACTCCTCAGCTTCTCTGTCATCGTCCTCCTTCAAAAGCGGCCTTGGTTTCTTAGGGATTATCGGTGTTTTAATGTACCTCACCATATATTCCTCCTTACACGCTCATTATACCAAAAAGAAAAAACTCACTCTTTCGAGCAAGTCTTTCTGGAATATTGTTTTCGGAGGTACTAGAGTATCTTATAACCTGCCTACAAGTTTGTCAATTCTCATATTTACAACTAGCTGGAAATTGCTTCATGATATAAGCCCATGCATCATTGTTTATGTTAATTACGGGGTCGTCAGTAGAAAGAAAAGTAGATTCCTCGTAATCGAATGCTGGTTTTGAAGAGAAAATTTTAACATCGCTAGCTCTCTTACCGCCAATCTTATAAATATTTCCATACATCGTGCGAGTGCAGCGAAGGTCTGGGTTATCATTCAAAAGCTTGAGTAGCTTCTTCTTGTTATAGATGAACGGAGTGTGGAGCTCGTAAGAGTAAGACGTCTCGCCGCGCTTTTTGAGTTCGCCGTCAATTCCTTCCAGCATCTTTCTATATGGACCGTTTCCAAGAACTTGCACATGATCTTCAAGAAGACCTCGATGGATTGTTTCTATTTTATCGACTGGCTTCATCACGAAGAAGTCGTCATTAAAGAGGATAAAGTCATCAGTAATTTCTTTGTTTTCTGCCGCCATTCTGAACATGGCGTGCACTTTATCCCACTTGGTTTTGCCCTCCTGTTCAACGCGCACGCGCACGTCTGGGACAATGCTCCGAGGGCAGCCACCGAACACCCAGATACGGCGATATGGCATATTTTTACAGACAGAACGAATTGAGTATCGGAGCTCTTCATTAACTCGTCCGTCTTTAACGAAATAAACGATGTC
>CAMYWN010000109.1 GCA_947302765.1 uncultured Candidatus Saccharibacteria bacterium | reverse complement strand
TTTTTATAGAAAACAAAGTGTAGCTCGTAATTATCGGCTATGGTTTTCTGTAGAAATGCAGTTAATTGTAGGTTCCAACCGGTATATTGCGGGCTACATTTCGTCTAAAATATACTGGCATCATCAAAAAAACCATAAGTAATTGGAACCTACATATGAGTAATCTTATCAGTTTGCTACCGAAGGTAGTAAGCGAGGGGCGGAAAGAAGCCAATCGGATTCTTGATGGGTTGTCGAACGCATCTCGTATTTCCTTACAAACTAATGAACTAGTGCGACCGAATAAGAATCGCAAACAGCGAGAAATCGGAAGTAACGTAATGTCGGCGCTTGGCATGGCGGCGGAGCCGTCATGGACGAATCGCTTGGTATATGGAGATAATCTGCTAGTGATGCAGGCGCTGCTCGCGGGAGACCCGTCGACGGGATTGCCGAGTATGCGGGGGAAGATTGATTTAATATACATAGACCCGCCGTATGATAGCAAAGCGGATTATCGGACGAAGATTGAACTACCCGGAGCGAATATTGATAGCAAACCGACGGTTTTGGAGCAGTTCGCTTATGCGGATACCTGGAGTACGATCATAGATGGCGAGGAGATTAGGGGCACAATTGCTTATCTAAAATACATATATCCGCGATTGGTTTTAATGAAAGAGTTATTGAGCGAAAAGGGGAATATTTGTGTCCATTTAGATTATAGGATGGGTAGTTATGTAAAAATACTATTGGACGATATTTTCGGTAAAGAAAATTTTGTTAACGATATTGCGTGGTGCTACACGAGCGGCGGTTTAGGGAAAAGGTCTTTCGGTAGAAAACATGATACTATTTATGTTTATGGTAAAACGCAGAATTATATTTTCAATGAGCAATATTATAGACGCTATGTTTTGATTCAGAACGGAGTAGAAGTCGGCTTTGATCCAAGAATTCAATACTTTACTGATGAAAATGGACGGCATTATAGAAAAAATCTCGCGGTTGATTGGTGGAGTGATATCGGTATCGTATCGCCAAATAGCAATACGGAAAAAACTGGTTATGCTACGCAGAAACCAGAGAAACTGCTTGAGAGAATACTTGAAGCGTTTTCTGACAATAATTCAATTGTGGCGGATTTCTTTGGTGGGTCGGGGACGACGGCGGCAGTGGCGGAGAAGTTGGAGCGAAAGTGGATTACTTCGGATATTGGTAAGCCGGCGACGATGATTATGCGAAAGCGTTTTATAGATAACGATGCGAAGGAGTTTTTCTATCAATCAATCGGTGATTATCAGCGTGAGCAAATGAATACTAATTTTGGTAGTAAGTTTAGGATTCGGGATTTGAACAAAATCGTGCTGGATTTATATGGTGCGATGCCATTTCGGGATGAGGAAAATCCAAGTCATAACCTCGGGCGAATTAAAAATACGAAAAAACTAATCTACGTAGTGTCGCCGTCGGAAATCGTGTCGCCCAATACAATCAGTCGGGCGCTTGATGAAATGAATTCTTTCCAAGGTGGGTGGAATAAAGTGACAGTGCTAGGATGGAATTTCCGGAGTGAAATCGGGTCGTATCTAAATACTTTGCCGCCATATAAAAATGGGACTTTGACGGTGGAGGTGATACCTGCGGATTTGCTGGACCAGTTGAAGAGCAAAGCTTCATTTAAGAAGCTAAGTAGCCAAGTGGCGGTAGACCCGGATGGTGCGATTAAGACACCAATTAGATTTTCGTCTTTACAATATTTGACGGTAAAAGACCCAATTATTAAGGATAGGCAGATTACGATAGAGTTAGATAATTACGTGATATTGTCAGCAGATGCGTTGCCGCTCGATGCTAAAAATAAAGAAAAGATGAATGAAGTGATTGCGAGAGATCCGTTGGCTCTGATTGAATATTGGTCGGTGGATCCGAATTTTGATGGGAATTTCTTCCAGAGCACCTGGCAGGATTATCGGAATAATACAGAAAACGATGACGATCCACTACATGTAATTAATAAAGTGACTTTGCCGTTAGGGGATACGGGATATGTAGCGGTGAGGGCGGTGGATGTGTTTGGGTTTGAAAGTGAAGTAATTATAGAGGTATCAAATGAGTAGTAATATGGCGCCACTAGAATTTGCAAAAACAGTGACCGACAAGGCGAATGCGGCATGGGAAGATGGAAGCTTCATGGAGGCAGTGACGCCGACGACGAGGAATCTACTGACCTATTGGTTTAGTGACATTTATACTGATATGAGGAAAGTGAATTTTCATATTGGGCAGAGGCAGGCGATACTGAATATTATATATATTCATGAGGTTTTGAAGAAGGATAAGATTGGGGATGTATATGTAGATTTGGCACCGAATTTACTACTCACCAAGGGGTTTGGGATTGAGCAGTTGCAAGAAGATATATATAGTATGCCGAAGTACTGTGTGAAGATGGCGACTGGAACGGGTAAGACTTGGGTGTTTGAAGCGCTGATTATTTGGCAGTATCTCAACGCAAGGCACGAGGAAGAAGGGAATTTTACGAAGAATTTCCTAATGATTGCGCCGGG
>CAMYWN010000108.1 GCA_947302765.1 uncultured Candidatus Saccharibacteria bacterium | reverse complement strand
AAGCCTAGTTCGTGAATTATTTTTGATGATAGTCCTTTCTTCGAATTAACCTGTATGTAATTATACCAAAATCCCCTCAAGAGGTCAAGCAAAAACTATACAAAAAATGAAGATTTGACAGACTGATGATATCTAGTGATTGCTCTAAGCAGTAAGACGGTACGGCTACCTTTTACGATAGGTTAGGGCTTCAGCCAAATGTTTAGCCTCCACGAAATCGTCACCATCCAAATCTGCAATCGTTCGCGCAACCTTTATTGTTTTAAAATATGCACGTGCCGAGAGATTGAGTCTCTCCGAAGCCCTAGAAAGTAAGCTGTCTGCTTCTGGCCGAAGTTTTATTAATTTTGACACTTCAAACGAAGAAAGCGAGCCATTATAAACATCGCGACACGCGTACCTCTTTAACTGCCTTTGGAGCGCCCCAGTTATATTATTTTTTACAACATTATGCTCATGATTAGGAACGCTGCTGCTGGGAATATTCTTCAGCTCTCGATTTGCCACTCTTTCTACCTCAATAAAAAGGTCTATTCTGTCAAATAATGGACCAGATAATTTCTTCTGATAATTTTGGATTTGCGTCAGTGTACACTCGCATTCATGGGTCGGGTCGCCCAAGTATCCGCAGGGGCAGGGATTCATTGTTGCGATTAGCATAAAATCGCATGGATAAGTAGTTTTTTGGTTCGCACGCGAGATGGCTATCAGTTTATCCTCTAATGGCTGCCTTAGCGACTCAAGTACAGCTCTTGGAAACTCGGCAATTTCGTCAAGAAATAGAACTCCTTTATGCGCCAGCGATATTTCGCCGGGGCTCGCATTTTTGCCGCCACCGATAATGGATATTGGGCTAGCTGTGTGGTGTGGATGCCTAAAAGGGCGGCTTTGAACAATCTCATCCACTAGGAGCCCAGCTACGGAATAGAGCTTAGTTATTTCGGTTTTCTCAGTTGCGCTGAGTTCGGGCAACAGGTTAGCTGCGGCTTTCGCAAGTAAAGTCTTTCCAGCCCCCGGTGGGCCAGAAATAAGTACATTGTGATGTCCAGCGATTGCTATTTCAATCGCCCGCTTAGCTCTTTTCTGGCCCCGGATATGATCCAAAAGTATCGTATTCTGCTCCTTCGCGGTATTTCTAGGCAGAACATTGCTAGTTAACACATTATGAAGCTCTAGCTGCCGTTTAAGTACTAAAAACAGCTCCTGGAGGCTTTTAACGCCATAAACGGCCATACCTTGCACTAATTTTGCCTGCGAAAGATTTTGTACTGGCACAAACGTTTCTTTGAAACCAGCTGCTTTGGCGGTCTCTACGGTATTAATGATCCCTTTAACTGGCCGGATGTCACCGTTTAACGATAATTCACCGACAAATAACCTATTGTTCGTGTCCGACGGCAATAGCTGCCCAGACAGCATTAAGATGGTTAGTGCAATAGGCACATCTAAATGTGTGCCATCTTTATGTAATTCGGCCGGAGCTAGATTAATAGTAACTTTCTTGTCGGGAAAGAAGAACCCAGAGTTTACTATGGCACTACGTACGCGTTCTTTCGCTTCATTGACAGTTTTGCTTGCCATCCCAACAATATTGAATGCCGGCAAACCTCTACTAGCATCACCTTCGACTTCGACCAATTCACCATCAAAACCGAAGGGAATTGCTGTATATGTAGTTGCTATCATAAAGGACTTTTACTAAATCTAGTCCTAAATCGCAACCCTAGTGTCCAGCATAAGAATAACGGCGACAATCTTAAGCAGTTATAAAATTCTTATGCTGTGGAAAACTCGCCAAAAAAATACAAAAAATTGTTCAGAAAATGTATTGACATTAGCATTTCTTCGCGATATTATAGAGATAGCTTTTGAATAAAAAAATTATTCAAAAGGTCAAAACAAAAATTTAGCCAAAATAACTCCACACTCTACAAAAAGACCGGTTTTCCTCGCAGTTACCGGTCTTTTTCTATGCTTTTGAGAGCTTTTATGTTATAATTAATTCAGTCGGGGCTGACAAAGCTTAGACGGGATATTAACAGTCGTAAGGCGCGTCGATTAAATACCGTAAGTATTAAATAAGTGCTAAAAACACGAAAACAGCGCATGTAGCATACATGCCTGCTTATGCCTAATTAACTATAGGCTGGTTCTGTTCTAAGATTCCGTAGGAGCAGAATTATTATATTACGGGATTAAGGTTGTTTAAGTGGCGACAAATGACACGAAAAAAAGCCACGGCTTGTGTTAGTTTTGTTTCTTGCAGCTAACATGATCGGCCAAGATAAAACAAGAAACTATGCGCGTAGAATTATGACCCAGTGATATTTCGGACGGGGAGGCAGTATCCCCCAGCTCCACCACAGAGTAAGATTTAGGGGAAAACTAGATGAAAGAAAATAAGCCGTAAGGCTTATTTTTAGTTTAGGATAGGCCCCGACATAAATAAACTTGTTTATTTATGGAGTGGGCTGGCCTAAACTAAAATAGCTTTGCTATTTCTTTCATCTAGTTTTCAAAACGAACGATAGTGGACGACCTTTTGCTTTAGCAAAACGGTCGACC
>CAMYWN010000107.1 GCA_947302765.1 uncultured Candidatus Saccharibacteria bacterium | reverse complement strand
GAAGCAGAAGCGCGCGAAAAGGTGCTTTCTGGGGCGAAGCAATTATATGACGCGGTGAAAGTGACGTTTGGGCCGAAGGGTAAGAATGTCATAATCGAAAAGGAATATGGGGCGCCGGTGATTACGCATGACGGTGTGACGGTGGCTGAGGCGGTAGATTTACCTAATAAAGATGAATCGCTAGGCGAGGCGGTAGGTGCGAAACTTATCAAAACTGCAGCGCAGAAGCTAAATAAGGTGGCCGGTGATGGTACTACTACTGTAACCGTGCTAACTTATAACATTTTAAATGAAGCAAATAAACTGATTGCGGCCGGGATGAACCCAATGGAAATCAGGCGTGGAATTGAGAAGGCCGGTGCGGAAGTAGTGGCTCAGATAGAGAAATCAGCAGAGAAGATTGAAGGTAAGTCCTCGAAAGTGGCGGAAGTTGCGACGATTTCGGCAGGGGATGCTGAGATTGGCGAGTTGATTGCTGAGGTGATATCGAAAATCGGTAAAGATGGTGTAGTGACGGTAGAAGCTGGGCAGGGGCTTGAGATGGAACAGGAAATCGTAGAGGGATTTTCTTATGACAAGGGTTATTCTTCGCCATTTTTCGTGACTGACGTGAATCGCCAAGAAGCAGTATTCGAGAAACCGATGATTCTAGTAACAGATAGGAAGATTTCGGCGGCGAGCGACATTTTGCCACTACTTGAAAAGATTGCGCAGACTGGTAAGAAGGATTTAGTGATTATTGCAGAAGAAGTTGAAGGTGAAGCTTTGTCGCTACTAGTATTGAATAAATTGAAGGGGGTGTTTAACTCACTGGTTTTGAAGGCGCCATCTTTTGGTGATCGACGTAAAGAGATTATGGAAGATATCGCAATTTTGACTGATGCAACTGTGGTGTCAAATGATAAGGGGCTAAAGCTCGAAGAAGTTGGGCTCGAGGTGCTTGGTTCAGCCGCGAAAGTAATTGCAACAAAAGATGAAACAACTATCATTAAGGGTGCTGGCGATAAGAAAGCAGTGGCTGATAGAATTGAGTTAATTCATACTTATGCCGGAAACGCAAAGAGCGATTACGAGAGAGAAGAATATGAGAAAAGAGCAGCAGCCCTATCTGGTAAAGTAGCTGTGATTAAGGTAGGTGGTGCGACGGAGACTGAGATAGACGAAAAGAAATTCCGCGTTGATGATGCGGTAGCAGCAACGAAAGCAGCGCTGGCGGAAGGAATCGTAACCGGTGGTGGCGTGACGCTCGTTAATATGGCAGCTAAACTAGACGACTCTGATGCAGGGGGCAGGATTGTTAAAAATGCTCTCAAAGCGCCATTTATACATATTATGGAAAATGCGGGGCTAAACGCACAGGCACTTCTGGCTGAGGTCGAAAAGGCCAAAGACGGAATGGGCGTTAATGTGATGGAGCCGGAGAAAGGATTAGTGGATTTGAAGAAAGCTGGTGTGATTGACCCAGTAAAGGTAACGAAGGAAGCGGTACAGAATGCAGTATCGATTGCAGCGACGGCGATTACGATGGGTGCATTAATCTGCGAAATTCCTGAGGAAAAGCCGGCGGCGCCGGATATGGGAGGGATGTACTAAAAGGCTTGGGACTTCTTTTCGAAAAAAGAAGTCCCAACGAAGAAAACTAGTTCAAAAATTGACTTGGAAGTGAATTCCAAGTCAATTTTGGTTGTCTGATATATAGGGATTGATGATATTTGGAAGTAGACTTTGGGTTATTTATTTAATTGACTTGATGATGTAGAGTAGAGCTTCGGCGCGTTCAGCTTCGTCGGGGATTTCGCGAGCAGATTGGTAGGCGGCTTCTAAAAGAGTTTCATCGTTTGAGTTCTTAATAATATCTTGATAAAGGTGAAATTTTTGTGAGGGCTCAAGTCTAAGTTTGTTAATAAGTGGTGCTAAATCTTGCAGAGCAGCTGCTTTAATCTGCGCACCGCTGCTAGACGTAGTGTTCCCAAGGGTTGAGGTGGGTGATAAGGACTCGTCCATCTCTGTCGGAGCCGGAGTAATGGGGGTAGCGGAAGTAGTGGATGATTCTAGTGTGGCGGAATCTGTGGCTAGTCCTGTGTCTAGAGAGTTGTTGGGTCGAGTAGGTGTTTCGTCTGTCGTAAAATCTGAAACGGATGATAACTCTTCTGTGGATGGGGTAGGCGCTTGTGTAGGAGAGAATTCCGTAGAGGGTGCTTGTGATTCGGGTATAGATGGGTCTATGGATGGTGTTTGGTTATTAGAAAAGTCCGTAGAGGCCGTTGGTGTCTCAGGTAGGGGTAAGTCCATAGATGATGTCGGGTTAGTCAAAAAGTCCGTTGAAGTGGGTTGTTGTAATGGTAGAGAGGAGGTTGAAACAGCAAGGTTGTTTTCAGACAAGAATGGATTAGGACTTTCTGGATTCTCGATAGGGTTTTGAGCCGAAGTATTAAATTGCGCTTCGAGATTTGGAAACGGGCCGACTTGATCATTAATCATACCGTTGTCGCCTTCTGGTATAGTTGATGGAGCTGGCACTGGGTCTGAGAAAACCGGGTCCTTACTAGTTGTTTTAGTAATTTCGTCAATTGCTTTTTGTAGATCGTCGT
>CAMYWN010000106.1 GCA_947302765.1 uncultured Candidatus Saccharibacteria bacterium | reverse complement strand
GTACGCGAGCTGGGTTCAGAACGTCGTGAGACAGTTCGGTTTATATCCGGCATGACCAATAGGAATCTTGAGGAGATCTGTCTCTAGTACGAGAGGACCGAGATGGACGAATCTCTAGTGTACCGGTTGTGGTCACCTACTGCATCGCCGGGTAGCTATGTTCGGAAGAGATAAGCGCTGAAAGCATATTAAGCGCGAAGCCCACTCCAAGATAAGGATTCCCAAGGAGACTCCTAATAGATGATTAGGTTGATAGGCTATAAGTGGAAGCGCCGCAAGGCGTGGAGCTGAGTAGTACTAATAGGTCCATCGCCTTTTTATGTTCTAGGTTTTTGGCAAGACTCCAAGTCGCGCTAGAAACCTAGGAGACTTAGCTAGCAACCGGTGTTTGAATCACCGTGACGCTTTAAAATCTTTCACACCTTATGGACATCAATAGTAATAATTAGCGTCATTAATTATTACGATTTGGTGCCCATAGCGCTGGGGAAATACCTGTAATCATTCCGAACACAGAAGTCAAGCCCAGTAGCGCCGATTATACTGCAACAGCGGGAAACTAGGAAGGTGCCAAATTATAAAAAGCCACTCGTGAATTCGGGTGGTTTTTTCTTTTGGTGATATAATAATATGGTATGAGTGAGGAAAATAGAAAAACTTTGGAGATTTATGAGAAGTTTGGCAAGAACTATCTTGATAATGCTAAGTATCGGAATTCGTTGAAGCAAAAAGAAGTAGATGAGGAGAACAAAAAAGCTATCCTGGATGGGTTTTCAAGACTTGGGAAGTACGCAAGAATTTTGGAAATTGGTGCTGGGGGAGGCGAGGCCTCTCTAATGGCGAAAAAACTAGGTTTTAAAGTCTTTGCGAGTGATGTGCCGGAGTATTTTTTAAACGAGATTCGTGCTAAGGGGTTGCCGTGTTGTAAATTTAATGTATTAACGGATGATCTTGAAGGGCGGAAATTTGATGGGGTAATGGCATTTCGGGTATTCCTGCATTTTAATCCGGAGGATTTGAGAGTGGCGCTTAATAGAGTTTATAAGTTACTTCGTCCTGGCGGGAGATTCGTGGGGAGTATGATTAATATTGAGGATAAGAAGGTGCGGGATGGCTGGTATGATTTTCCTGGGAAGTATCATATTGGGGCGGAACGTTACTTCTATTATTATAGTCTTGCGGAGATTGAAGAAGCTTTTAAAAAGGCTGGATTTTTACTTGACGAGATGAATATTCGAGGGGGAGATTCCGGTAAAAGATGGTTTGAATTTATTTTAACAAAGCCATCTGGGGTGAAGCCGATGATTATCAAATATATAGAAGATAATATCTTGCCGGAGTATAAAAAACTGTCTGGACATACGGATGTACATATTAATCAGGTGATTAGTCGGAGTCTAGCTTTTGTTGAGGATTTGCCGGAAGTTGACATAAATATGGCTTATGTGATTGCGGCTTACCATGATTTAGGGAGATTAGTCGACGATGATGCGCATAATTTGATATCCGCTGAGATAATGAGAAACGATGAAAAGCTGCGCGACTTTTTCTCTGAAGCAGAAATTGAGACAATGGCGGAAGCAGTGGAAGACCATAGGGCGTCACTTAAGGGTGACCCGAGAACTATTTACGGAAAGATTGTGTCGTCTGCAGATAGAAACGTTGATGTAGATGATATGCTGGCACGTTCGTATGATTGCGCTGTTGGGCTTTATCCAGATAAAACCGAAGATGAAAGAATAGAAATAGCGCGGACTTGGCTCTATGAAAAGTATCGTCCGGATGGCTATGCGGTGAAGAAGATATATTTTTCGACACCGGATGATAAAGAATGTTTTGAGAAGATAGGGGAGATTACTAAAGATCCGTTAACTTATCGTAAGATAGCTAGAGCATTCAATCGAAAACGCAGATTATGATCTTTTGCAAACTACCATTATGATTCCGACTTAGCGACGAAGTGATGGGTTAAGGAGCGGCGGCCTGGTTGGGAATATATAATTAAATAAAACCGGTAATCATAAAAGTGCTGCGAGTGCAGCACTTTTATGGTCCGTTCGGTTAAGCTATTAAGCTTCGCTGTCCTCTTTTTCGGATTCCTCTGCGGTTTCTTCGATGGCGGAGAGGAGAGAATCCTCGATATTTTGCTTTTTCTTCTTAGGAGCAGCTTTTTGGAGGACAATGTCGATTTCATAGCCAGTGAGCTTGGAGGCGAGGCGGACGTTTTGGCCTTGCTTACCGATAGCGATGGATTGCTGGTCCTCGGCGACGTAGACTTTGGCTTTTTTGCCGTCGATTTCGACCTTTGCAATTTCGGCTGGACTGAGGGCTTCACGGATATATTCGGAGGCATTGTCGCTCCAGTTGATGATATCAATCTTCTCTTTGTTGCCGATTTCGTTCATGACAGCCTGGACTCTAATACCGCGTCCGCCCACGAAGGTGCCGACTGGGTCTACGCCGGGGACGGTAGACATGACGGCGATTTTGGTGCGGCGACCGGCCTCGCGAGCGATGCTCTTAATTTCTACGGTATTGTTTTCTAGTTCTGGGACTTCTTGTCGGAAGAGATATTCGATGAATTCAGCACTACCGCGGGAAAGAATCAGCTGAGCACCACGCTCAT
>CAMYWN010000105.1 GCA_947302765.1 uncultured Candidatus Saccharibacteria bacterium | reverse complement strand
CCGTGTTTTAGGTAGGCTGGGAACCAATTGATGTTTTCGTTTTCTTCGAGCATCATTTGTTTCTGACCGTCGATATCGAAGAACCAGGATGGGAAAGCGCGATACATGATACGCTCTTTGCTACGTGGGTTGAAGGGGTATTCGTGTTGGATGTATTCGATCTTGTAGACGATACCTTTTTCTTCGAGGACTTTGGCAATAATCTTGTTAGCGGCCCAGATTTGGATACCGTGCTCGTCGGTGTCTCTAACGCCGAGGTTGTGAAGTTTGGCGGCGTATTCTGGTAGATAATAGCCGTTTTCGTCTAATACATCAAGAAAATCCACTTCGCGAGTAGTACAGAGCTCGTAGTCTACTTCGCCATAGGCTGGAGCCTCGTGCACGATACCGGTTCCTTCTTCGTCGGTTACAAAGTCCGCAGCTAGCACTGTATAAGTTTCGGCTTTTTTATCTTGTTCTGGGAAAAAGCGCATGAGAGGGTCATACTTAAGGCCAGCAAGGTCGGTGCCTTTAATGTCGTCATGGACAATTTCGATACTATGGCCCTGAAAAGTTTTCTCAACACATGTACTGGCGACAATGAAAAGCTCGTGAATACCGTCAATTCTTAGGGCAGTGTAAGTCAAACTGGGGTTCACTGCGAGCGCAAGATTGGCAGGAAGCGTCCAAGGAGTGGTAGTCCAAGCTAAAAGATAAACTTTATCTCTTGTTTCGTAGCCATTGCCATATTTTTGTTTTGGCTGAAGATGGAATTTCACATAAACACTAGGGTCGGTGACGGTCTGGTAGGCGTCGTTATCCATAGTGACTTCGGCTTTCGATACCGGGGTGGCGAATTTCGTGTCATACATCAGGGTCTTACGGCCTTCGTAAATCTTGCCAGCATCGTAGAGCTTCTTGAAGGCCCACCAGACCGACTCCATGAAATCCTTATTCATGGTGCGATAGCAATTATCGAAGTCCACCCAGCGGCCGACGCGGTCAATGGTGGAGCGCCAAGTCTCGGAATTTGCTACCATAGACTCGCGGGCTTTGATAATGTAATCTTCAAGAGACCACTTGGTACCGATATCGCGGCGATCGGTGATACCGAGCTGTTTCTCGACGAAGTTTTCCGCGGGAAGGCCGTGACAGTCCCAGCCCCATCTTCTCTCTACGCGATAGCCATTCATGGTCCAGTAGCGCGGGACGGCGTCTTTTACGATAGAGCTAAGGAGCGTACCATGATGGGGATTGCCGGTGATAAAAGGAGGGCCATCATAGAAGACGTAAGACTTATCTATCGGGCGGTTTTCGACCGATTTTTCGAAAGTTTGGTTTTTCTTCCACCAGTCGACGAGAGCTTTTTCGTATTCTAGAGCTTTTCGCCTTTGGCCTGCTTGGTATTTCATGTTTACTCCTTTCATTAAAAAATCCAATGGCTTAACCATTGGAACTCTGTCTTGATATCGAGAGCGGTACCATCCAATTTCCGACTAAGGCCGGCGCTTAATTAATCTCTTACGCGGATTCACGAATGGGTCTAATAAGAGCGTTGCTCTGTTCTTCCATCAGCTCGCAGGTGATAGCTGCTCGGATGCTTTTAACTATTATACCATATATTCGACTATTTTTTGTTCTTAAAAGCAGGTTCTAGGGCGATTTTGCAATCAAATATATATCAGCCATGATATAATCAAGATAGGTGGGAGAATCTTAAAAAAGGAGGTGGTTGTTTGCAGGAGAAATTTTTTTCTGGACTAGAGACGGCAGTGGAGATACTGTTGCAGGAATTCAAAAAACGCGGTTTCAAACAATCGTGTATAGCGTTATTACTTGCACGTAAGTATCATTCTGGCCAGTTTCGCAAAGGTGGAGAACCATACCTTTGGCACCCAATACGAATGGCCCAGCTCGCACTACTGTTCCCTGGTATTACAGATGATATAGTTGCGACAATACTGCTTCATGACGTCATCGAAGAGACCTACCAAAAGGATAGATTGAACTGGGACAACTTAGGGATTCGTCCAGATAGGGCAAGTTATGCAGATATGATAGCACAAGGCCTACCAATTAAGTCGAATATCCGCGAAAGCGTCATACTTTTAACAACTTTGCCTGCTTCCAATGAAACGCCAGAACAAAAGGCAGAGAGAAAAGAAGGTTACTTTGACGATATCGATAGAAGGTTGGAGTCTATCGTCACTAAGCTGTTTGATCGAATAGACAATCTGCTCGATGCGCCCGGGAACCTTTCGAGGGAGGCGATAATAAAGAACCTCATAGAAACCGATCGGCAGTTAATCCCGGCCGCAATAAGGGCGGAGGAGAAGTATCCAGATAGCGTTGAACTGATACGTAGTATACGTACGATACTGGAATGTCTGACATGCGTATTGGCGCCAATCTATGAAGTAGAACTAGATGTAGACTATCCGTTGCCTGACAAGCTGGATAAGGACAGCCTAGGACGACATATTAACAAGCAACTTGCTGCGGCTAATTGCCAGGAGCTGTCTAAGAAAATACTGGCTATCCTAACTAGACGCATGGATGAGGCTATCGATGCTGCTATGTTACAATGTAAAGAATTGCAACACCCCCACCAAGAGAAGTAGTCTGCAATCGTAGGCTACTTTTTATTGTGGAGATCGA
>CAMYWN010000104.1 GCA_947302765.1 uncultured Candidatus Saccharibacteria bacterium | reverse complement strand
AGATTCTCGTTCTTGAGGAGTAAATCCTTGATCTGGAGCATGGCTTTCGTTGCGACGTCGGTATCGAATGTCTGGCCGGAAGCGGCATTAATATCGTCGATGATCCTTGAAAGGAGCTGCTCCTCGTCTTTGGTTAATCTGACCTCGGCGTTCGGTAGATTTACGAATGGCTTAGAAGTATGTGGGCCACCATCGTGCTTTTGGGCATAGAGGTTCTTGAACTCCACCATATTTACTTTCTTCGTAATATCGATTCCGTTTGTGGTACCAAAGTCGACATTGGTTAGGAATGTGGAGAGGAATATGTATTTCTTGAATAACTCATCGTCGATTTGGCCGGTAATCAAAGAAAGGAAATCGTAGAGGCGTACGTAGCTTCGGCACGCGCCAATGAATTCTTTCTTCTTGTTTAGATCTTCGCCGAACATATTATTCATGACCAAGATATTACGGCGGATAATCTGATTCGCCTCTGCGTTCGCGTTAATCCTCGTACGGATATTCCCTATGCCTTTTGCGTCTTTTGCGGCATTCTCGTAGACGACTTTGAAGAGCGCGTCAACGTCGTAATCGGTAATTACACCGTAGCCATCAATTTCTTCAGCTTTATCGCGAAGCTCCGATACGGAAGCGGTATTCTTTAAGATCGTCGTCGTATAATAAGGCGCAAATGCGTTCTCCATTTCTTCGTAGGTATTTACGAAGTCGAGAATAAATGTCTTCTTTGCGAACGGTGGACATACGCGGTTTAAGCGAGAAAGTGTCTGGACGGCGTTTACTCCGGCAAGCGGTTTCAAAATATACATCGCTGAAAGTTTTGGCTGATCGAAGCCGACTTGGTATTTGTTGGCCACGATAAGCGTATTATGGCGGTCAGTATTAAATTCTTCAGGGAGTTTGTCTTCGGCGAAGCCATTTATTCCGCGTTCGGTATATTCAGTATCACTATCATCTAGCTTTACTTTGCCAGTAAAGGCTACGAGTGGCTTAATATCGTCAATCGCGTGGTCGGCAAGGTATTTCTTTAATGCGAAGTAGTAGCGCACGGCTTCTTCGCGCCAATTTGTTACGATCATTGCCTTGGCTTGGCCACCAAGCTCATTCTTTACATTATCGCGGAAGTGAGAAACGATGATCGCAATGCGTTGCTCGATGTTTTCTGGATTCATCATCGCCGTGCGATAGATTTGCTTCTTGGCTTCCATGGTCTTTAGTGTCGGATCGTCTTCACTCGATTTTAAGACCTTGTAGAAAGTATTGTATTCAGTGTAGTTATTAAGTACATCAAGAATAAAACCTTCCTCGATTGCTTGCTTCATTGAATATAGATGAAAAGCGGCTTTTCTGACTTGGCCCTCTGGAGTTACGATATCCGTTCCAAATAACTGAAGCGTGGTAGGCTTTGGAGTGGCAGTAAATGCAAAGACGGAGACATTTTCTTGCTTACCATTCTTGCTCAATTCTTTTTCGAGGAGATCGGCTTGCTCTATATCATCTGGGTTTATGTCATTCTTCGCGCCGAGAATATTCTGTACGGCCGACATATCCTTGCCGGAAGTCGAAGAGTGAGCCTCGTCGATAATGACGGCGAATCTCTTTTCTTTTAGTTCGTGTGCAAGCTCGTTGAAATCTAGATATAAGAACTTCTGAATCGTAGTCACGATAATCTTTGTGTTGCCTTTAAGTGCGTCGCGGAGCGTCGAGGAATCGTCTCCGGTTTCTTCGCCAATTGCACGGATGAGCCCAGCTTGATGGTCAATGCTTTTTACGGCTTTCTGGAGCTGTTGGTCTACGACTAGGCGGTCGGTGACAATAATTACATTGTCGAAGATCTGCTTATCGTCTTTATTGTGAAGCGAAGACAAGCGGTGCGCGAGCCAACAAATAGTGTTCGTCTTGCCAGAGCCGGCGCTATGCTCAATTAGGTAGTTAAGCGATGATTCATGTTCATAAACATCGGCAAGAAGTTTCTGGACGGCGTCGCGTTGATGATAACGAGGAAAGATAATCTTCTCTTTGTAAGATTTCTCACCGGTTTCTGGATCTTTCTTTTCTTCACGAATCGTGAAGCAGAAGTTCATCAGAAGTTCAATCATACTGTCTGGGGTAAGTACATCATCCCACATATAGTGAACAGGATATTCGCCAATGCCATCGTTAAGAGGGTTTCCGGCGCCAGTCTTTACGCCCTCACCCGAGCCACGGTTGAATGGTAGGAAAGTAGTGTCGATTCCATCGAGTTTGGTGGTCATGTAGACTTCGTTTAAGTCCATAGCGAAGTTCACTACCGTACCGGCCTTAAACTTAAATAGGCGGTTGTTTGGATCGCGAGTATTAGTATATTGGTCGATTGCGTTGCGGTAATTCTGGCGCGAGTATTCGCTCTTTAGCTCACAGCTAACTACGGCAAGGCCGTTTACGAAGAGAACTAAATCTACGCGTTCATGATCGCTAATAATGACTTCCTGCATAACGGTAAAGCGGTTCTTTTTGTAGAGCGCTTCAAGCGTTGGATTGTAAGAAGTAGCAGGTTTGTTATAGATGAGTTTTAGGGTGGTTCCGGTGATTTCTACACCATCTTTAAGAACATCAAGGAGACTGCTTTGGAGAATTTGCTGATTGATTTTTGCGACGACCATTTCGTCGGTATT
>CAMYWN010000103.1 GCA_947302765.1 uncultured Candidatus Saccharibacteria bacterium | reverse complement strand
CTTTGCTTCGCAAAGAAATAATGCTGGGCGTCGGTTCGGAATATAGTAAACAAGTTTACTATATTCGCTCACCTCCTACAGCATGCGAACTTCGTTCTCGTCCAAGTCCACATTATAGAAATCAAAAAAGACCTAAAGGTCTTTTTGATTTCTGTGGTGGGGGCGAATTAGGCAGGCATTAACACTGTATAGAGAAGAAAATAGAGCCAGGTTGCTTAAGAATAAAAAGAAGCTCCTGCGGTAGGAGCATCACACCCCGTGCAAGAACTTCGATATCTTAATTATATCAAATCAAAGCAATAATGTCAATAATCTGTCCGCGCCTATTTATGAAGAGTAGGTTTTTAAGCCCTGGTAAATCTTTAACTTTGTTTTTTAACGTTCTCTGAATCGCTTCGTCATTTAGCCCTTTCACCCTAGAAGAGTCAATAATTACGTTAGGGCTCTTTTCTAGCGCGCGTTTTACGTTGCGAATAATCTTCTTCGGATTATTGGTAGTCGGTGATTTTATCTCATAAATTGTATTGTCTAGATAAATATCTGGAGTTTTTAGATTAGTCTCGGGTATGAATTCGACGTAATGACCAGCTAACGCTAAAATCTTTGCCACTTTTTGCTCGTGTGGCCATGGATTTGCGTCTGCCGGCGTGACGACTCTACCTCGCTTCATATCTTTGCTGTTCATTCTCTGTATTTTATCATAGAGGTCATCTCTTGTCGATAATGATACTAAGAGGGGCGAATTGGGCAGGCATTAACAATCTACAAAGATGATTTTGAGTGTTATAATATAGGAAATGAATAAAAAACCTCGGCATGACGGTATCGTCTGGAATACGCTTTCATCTAGCTCTTTGATTGATTTTAATTTTGTAATTTTGCACGGTTACACCGAGCACAACGATACAGAATTCTTCCCATGGCTTAAAAATCAATTAGAGCATTTAGGTTACAAAGTGCAGCTTCCGGAGTTGCCTGGTACTGACGCTCCATCAGAGCGTGAACAGGTCGAATATGTGATGAGAAACATAGCATTTAATGAAAAGACTATCTTGATAGCGCATAGTCTTGGTGGGGCAATCGCAATGAAAGCGCTGGAAAAACTCCCAACAGAAATTTTCGGTTTAGGATTGGTTGCACCAGGTGGTTTAGAGAAACAGTTTTGGACGGAAGATTTTGAGTTTGATCGCCGCACCGGCAAGAGGAAACAATACTTAGCGGGGTTTGATTTTAAATATGATTTCACGAGGATTACGCCAAAATTTAAAAAATGTGCAATTTTGGGAGCAGATAATGATGCGGATTACAGATTGCCCTGGATGAAATACCTTGCAGAAAAACTAAATGGTCAGTTACGATTGGTGCATGCTAGAGATTTCCATTTTACTGCGACGGAGGAGCCTGAAGTTTTAAAGATGGCTCTTGGTTTTGTCGAGAAATAATAAAACTATTAGATGTAGATGTTCATTGGTCTTTGTAATTGAAGGTTTTACATTATTAAATGATAGGGTTACGTTAGGGTATTAACAGGCAATTTTATAGAGGTAAAAATGCATTTTCGGGTGCATTTTTTACGTAAAATTAGCGCAGAATAGCACTCTAGAATCTGCTAGGTACTTAACAGAAATTTATCACTAAAAAATCGGCCAAAATGCCGAGTTAGATAAAATCTGGTGGGGGTACTTGGATTTTGTTTGGCCTAGAGGCCAAACAATTCGGCGGGCGTCGCCTCGAAAAATCCAAAACAAGTTTTAGATTTTTGCTCGGCTCCTACGCCGAGCGAACCTTCGGTTCTTGTCCAAGCACTTACTGCAGAAATAAATATAAGGCCTGAGGCCTTATCTTTATTTCTGTGGTGGGGGTACTTGGACTCGAACCAAGGACACTGCGTGTATAAGACGCATGCTCTGACCAACTGAGCTATACCCCCGCTGTTTCCATATTATATCATACTTCGGATTAGATGATATAATATTGGTATGGTAAGCGTGAACGGGATGAGGACGCGGATACGGCGATTTGATTACAAAATGCGGCACGATTATTTTTCTGTGGAAAATGTGTTTTTGTTTGCATCGATTGTGTTATGCCTGGTTTTGACATATCAGTCGGTTGTGGCAATGTCGAGAAACTGGGAGCTGTCTGAAAAGCTTAGAGCGGAAAGAAAAGAGTTAGAACTCTTGACCGTAGAAACGGAAGCTAGTGAACTAGAAAATGAGTATTTTAAATCTGACGAATATCAGGAGCTTTTGGCAAGAAGGAATTTGGACAAACTTTTTCCAGGCGAGAAGATGGTGGTTTTGCCGGAGAATTCAGTGGAGGCGATGAATAAATATAAGGGCACCTCTTCAGCAAAAAAGGAAAAGGAATATTCGAATTTTGAAAAATGGATGACGTATTTATTCCCGAGCTATTGAATAATTTGACAGTATTTGTGTTATAATGATTAACATGAGCAGGTTGAAGAGAGGGTTTACAATAATCGAGGTTTCGATTTTCTTGGCGGTGACTGGATTATTGTTTATCGGTATTACTGTGGGGGTGCAAAACTCTATTTTTCATCAGAGATATAATGATGCGGTGCAAAGTTTTGCGGACTTTTTGCGAGGTGTTTATGATGGGGTGCTAAATGTGCAGGGGTCGGGTTACGGTAGAAGCGAA
>CAMYWN010000102.1 GCA_947302765.1 uncultured Candidatus Saccharibacteria bacterium | reverse complement strand
GTCTTGTTGCCAGAAAGGTATTCTAGGGCTGGCTTACCGTTAATAGTAATTTCACCTTTACCCTTATAAAGACGTACTGTAGCAGTAGCAGATTTGCGTCTACCTAGCCCATATGTATATTTCTTCGTTGCTACCATTATTTAATCTCCTTTGGATTCTGCGCAGCGTGCGTATGTTCTACGCCATCAAAGATTCTTAATCTTGCTAGTCTATCGGCAGCTAATTTGTTTTTTGGCAACATTCCCTTAACTGCTTCACGAATCGCTACGCTTGGATTTTTTTCAATCACTTCTTCAAGTTTTAGTTCCTTTAATCCACCAGGAAAACCACTATGACGATAATACATCTTCTTAGTCATTTTGTCGCCAGTAACTTGAATATTCTTAGCGTTAACAACAACTACATAGTCTCCGTTATCGATGTGTGGCGTATAAGTTATCTTAGATTTACCCATTAGCTTGTCGGCAATAACAACAGCCAATTTGCCTAGCGGCAAGCTAGAGGCATCAATTAGCCACCATTCGCGCTTAATTTCATTTGCTTTTTGAGAATAAGTTTTCATTATTTATCCTCCTTCTTGGCAACCTTTTCAGATTTTGTATCATTTGCGGAAGCTTCTTTATTAACTACCGCTTTTTCTGCAGTTTTATCAGAATTAGAATTCTCGAATTCATAATCAATCTCATCGACAAAACTAATGGTTCCCATTTCAGAATTATCACCCCGTCTAAAACCGGCATGTTCTATCCTGAGATAACCAGAATCACGCGTAATCTGAGGTGCAATAATATCCATCAGAATAGTAGCAGATTCCAAATCATTTAATCTTGCAATAATTAATCTACGGTTAGCTAAGCCACCTTTACGAGCTCTCGTGATGAGCTTCTCTAGCCCACGACGAATCTCTTTAGCTCTAGCCAGCGTAGTGGTAATCGATTGGTTTTTGATCAGAGCACACATCAGCCCACGGGTCAGTGCCAATCTCTGATCGGTCTCACGGCCGAATTTTCGGCCTTTATACTTATGGCGATGCATTTTAAATATTTAACTCCGTTAACTTTTCTTTTACTTCGTCTAATGCCTTCTGACCAAAACCTTTCAAGTCTCTTAAGTCCATCTCGGAAAGAGTGACTAAGTCCCGAATGGTTCGTATATCATTATTAAGAAGAGCATTAGCAGTTCGCGCCGATAAATCAAGCTCCTCAATTGGTAACATTAATCCAGAATCATCATCTTCTGTATTGCTACCAGGGGCTGGCGTCGACTCGACTCTTGTACTGCCCGCAAGAGCGGTATACTGATTAACTAAAATTGCAGCTGCTTCCTCAAAAGCATCCTTTGGAGTGATAGTCCCATCGGTATCAATTGTCAAGGTTAACTGCTGTAAATTCGTATCCTGCCCGACACGGGTATTTTCTACTTTATAGCGTACTCTGAGTACTGGAGTAAATACAGCATCGATTGCGATCATGTCGCTATGCACCCTTTCTTCACTAGAGCGCTCAATTGTCAAATATCCTCTACCAGACTCCACAATAAAGCGCATTTTAAGCGTAAATTTAGGGTCATCGATGTGACAAATCGTTTGATTAGGATTTGCCAACTCAACCTCAGCGGGTAGCTTAATATCACCAGCTACCACACGCTTATCGCCATCCTTCTCAGACTGCTGTTCGCCCTTCATCTCAAGACTAAGTTCAACCGGAGCATCAGTATGCACCTTAAAACGAACATTCTTTAGATTAAGCATGATATCTACTACGTCCTCGCGAATTCCAGGAATTGTAGCGTATTCATGCGTTGTTCCCTCAATCGAGAAAGCTGTAATCGCAGCACCCTTCACGCTCGAGAGCAAGACACGGCGTAAAGAATTGCCAAGCGTATTGCCATAGCCTGGATAAAGCGGCTTGATTACAAACTCAGCACTATTCTTATCTAGCTCTTTAACGCTAGCAAGTGTAGCTTCGTGTATATTCTTTGTAGTCATGTTTTCTCCTTAGCGTGAGTAATACTCAACGATTAATTGTTCATCAATACCCGCATCAGCTTCTTCGCGCTTCGGCTTTGCGGTAATTTCAATTTTCATCTTCTTTGCGTCGACCTTCATCCATGAAAGTGGCGTAGTATTTGCCGCTCCGATAATGTTCGCAAGATTCTTGAAATATTCTGACTTTGCTGACTTTGGACGAACTTCTAGAACATCACCCGGGTTCAACCGAATCGATGGAATATCGATTCTGCGACCGTTCAAAAGAAAATGTCCGTGTGATACTAGCTGTCTAGCTTGACGACGTGTCAAAGCAAAACCAGCTCTAAATACCACGTTATCTGCTCTTCTCTCGAGAAATTCCAACAAGTTTTCACCTGTTAGACCCTCAGTTCTTTGAGCTTCTTTCATTAGTTTCGCGAATTGCTTTTCGAGAAGACCATACATCCGACGCACTTTCTGCTTCTCGCGCAACTGCGTCAAATACAGGCTCCCACCTCGAACTCTCTTATCGCCGTGTTCACCAGGAATTCCGGCTTTTTTCGCCATAATCTTATGCGCTTTAGGCGCCAAAGCAAAACCTTCACGACGACTTTGTTTAACTATTGGTGTATAATCTCGTGCCATTATGGTTTCCTTTCTCCCTTCGGACGCACACCACCGTGCGCAACCGGAGT
>CAMYWN010000101.1 GCA_947302765.1 uncultured Candidatus Saccharibacteria bacterium | reverse complement strand
GCTTTCTCGATATCACTTTTCTTTCCGCGAGGTCTCAAATTGTTTTGTTTATACCAGGGTAAATCTTTAAACGGTGTTGGCAGGGAAAAAGGCTCTACTGGGTTCGCCATAAAACTGATTGATGCTTCCGTTCCGGTATTTACACTGTTCGGGTTATAGCGACTACCTACTTTCCCATATTCTAGTTGTGGGTCAAAAGAATGTGTTCCTTCTGATCTAGTATGGAGCAAAACATAACCGTGTCTTGGCGAGTAGAGATTGTAAACGGTTCGGTTTTTACTAGAGTGAGACTCATCTGGCGATACGACGACTTCTGCAAACGCCCCGTTTTGGCCATCCGCGACGTCCTGTACGGTTCCACTAATCATTTCTAGGGACTTCGTCTCGTACTTCAGTGCTTCTATTGCCGACTTGTAATCAAAAGTGATGGGCTCGCCTCTCCCAGAATCTGCTGTCACTGTACCTTTCTTGGCAATTTCGCGAAATACCGTAATGATGTCTGTTAGACGTTCGTTGGCTGCTCGAGCGTATTGTTTAGCAAAATTACCTTCGTCTAAACTTCCATACCATCCAGCAATTACGCCAATCGATTCACGGCACGAACTCATATTGTCTAAAATTTGCGCCTTTTCTTCATCTGTCAGACGTTCAGAACTCGCAATCTCAAGTAGGGAATCACCAAAATCCTCTCCAAAATCCGCTGCCACGAAATTCTCGGCTAGCTTTAGTCGTAGACGACTATCTATCCGATGGAGGACATTAGACAACTTCGAGAACCTCTCCTTACTCGAACTGGCCATATAGCCGAAGAGTGGCAATTGTCCACTCAAAGGAACTTCTGTTAAATCCACCCCAATCTCTTGATTTACGGCCCTTTTTACCCCCGGTATGCCGTATACTGCTTGTAAAAGAAAAGCCTGAGATCTGTCTATTTGAAAGCTGTTACCTTGTTCTGGTATAAACAAGGAGGTTTTTTCTCCGCGTCTATTCACTAAGCCAGTAGGTATAGGAAAACCGAAGCTGTTCTCCAAAGTCGCTACTGCATCTGGAGCAACGACTGAAACTTTCGTGTTTGAAGGGATATCGGGAAAGAGTCGTCTTATACTTTCTTGTTTCTGTGCCACCTCTTCTAAATATTTTTGATCATTAGCTTCATATATCGTTACGCGGTCTAAATCCTTTTCGAGGGCTCTTGAAACAATAATCGAAAGAGGGGGGTTCGCTTCGTTTGCTGCAAAATGATGGAGTATTCTTGAGACGTTACTAGAACAAAAGGTGCTCATACGTTTGACCGGATCATCGCTCTCGCCATGTATCCAAGTATATGGCTCCATCGCTATATCGAGATCGTGATCCGCTGATGCATATAGCTTCGATAACAGACTTATCTGATCAACGGCATTAGCCCGCCTAAGTTGCCCCTCTACTATTCTACAAAAATCCGGATCTTTTAACTTTTCAATAAGTTTGCTTGCTTCATCGTGGGGCAAATAAAGGGAAGGAGTATCCAAGCCGGCCTCTTGAGGGTTTTTAACTTTATGATCGGGCTCTACTAGATAATGATTTACGGAATTTAGGGAATCAACACTGCTGGCTAATCTTTCGGCGTTTTTCATAGCCCCATTATAGCACGAGTTCTTTAGTAAGTGAGTCTATCTAAGACTCTCGCCATCATTTTTTTAGATTGAATAACCATACCGTCTTCGTCTGTGCTCCGCTTTAAGGTAATCGGTGTTATAATGTCAATATGGAAGACCTCCGCAATCTCGTTGACAAATATAAAGGCCTCACTAATGAACAAATTTTTTGTTCATTAGCAAGCGTTCGTTCGCCTCTGGAAATCGCCATTGAGAACGTCGAGCACGACTTCAATATCGGCTCAATTGTTCGCACTGCAAATTCTTTTAATGTCAGCAAAGTTCATATTATTGGTAAGAAAAAATACAATCGCCGCGGTGCAATGTGTACCGATAAATATCTTAAAATCATCCATCACGCCACCATCGCGGATTTTCTAAAGACCCAGCAAGACAGGGAATTGGTCGCCATTGAGAATAACACTCCGAGGGCCGCTGAATTACACTTGAAGAAATTCAGTCAGAACACTACGCTGATTTTCGGCTCAGAAAATAGCGGTATCACTAAAGAGCTTCTAGAACATGCCGCAGACGTACGCTATATTGAGAGTTTCGGCTCGACTCGTTCTGTTAATGTCGGTGCTGCGGCCGCCATCGCGATGTATGAGTATACTCGTCAAGTTATATTTTAAACATTAGCTGAACTAGCCATGTCAAGATGGCTGGCAATAGATTGGAAGTTATGAGTAGTCCTAAAACAATGGCGATAATACCGAATAGTTTCACTTTTTCATAAGAAGAAACGCCGCCAGCCAAACCATCGGCAATCTGCTTATAAAAAATCACAATCAGACCCCCCGCAAGCGCAACTACTAAGCCACCAAACATCCAACCAATACTAAATTCATAATCCATAAGCCTAATTATAGCAAATTTTTGACTTTTTGGTAGTTTTTTGCTAAAATACCAAACACGGGGTAATAGCTCAGCTCTGTACGAGGCGCTTGTCGCCGAGTAAATTTTAATCAGAGCGCATGAGCGCATGCTCCCGTAGTGCAATTACGTTATTCGCACACATTAACAAGAATAAGGGGTAATAGCTCAGCTCTGTACGAGGCGCTTGTCGCCGAGTAAATTTTAATCAG
>CAMYWN010000100.1 GCA_947302765.1 uncultured Candidatus Saccharibacteria bacterium | reverse complement strand
CTGGTGGAGTAAAACTCACTACTACCTATGCTGCTTATATCTCTAAGACTCAACCGGCTGATACGTACACAGGGCAAGTAATCTATACACTAGTACATCCTTCCACTACCGATGCTCCAGTTCATCCTGATCAAATTGGTGTACGATATCATGCTGACTCTACCTATCAATTCGCAAATGGTGAAACTAAGAACCTCGTAGCCTACAAAGAAACCTGCGGCCCAGATGGCACTGATACTGTAGAAAATTCTAGCTGTAGGTATATAGCTGATAATGGTACATATACTGATACTACTCCAATTAGTATGTGGTACACACTAGACAATAACAATAAGAAGATTTACTTTAATGATGAATCTGCAGTCCTAGCCTACTTAGCACAAAATAACAATAACCTTCTAAGCACTACCATAGATGTTTATGCCACAACTGTAGCCAGACTAGATATTGGCGGAAATATAAATGTTAAACTAAAATCCCTAGCTGCTGGTACGACTAAGCCCTATTATGATAACGATACTCTCATTAAGGCTATCCGAATGTCTGATGCTTTACCGGAGAACTTTACTCCTGCTGACGGAAATACTATCTCTCTCGCTACTTCTAAATATCCTGTTTATATCTGGTTTGACAATACTAATGATGCTGGCATCATCTACGTTTATTCAGAAGCGAAAGAAATACTCATGTCAGATTCTATGTATATGTTCTATTATATCACTGCTCTCACCGACCTCTCTGCTCTTGCTAGCTGGGATACCGGTAGTGTGATTAATATGAGCAGGATGTTCAATGGCGCCACTTCTCTCGCTGACCTTTCTCCACTTGCTAGCTGGAATACTGGTAATGTGACGAATATGAGCTGCATGTTCTGTGGCGCCACTTCTCTCACTGGCCTCTCTGGTCTTGCTAGCTGGGACACTAGTAGCGTGACGAATATAAGCTGGATGTTCCAAAACGCCGCCTCTCTCACTGACCTCTCTGGTCTTGCTAGCTGGGATACTAGCAGTGTGACGGATATGAGCGGTATGTTCCTGGACGCCGTCTCTCTCACCGACCTCTCCCCGCTTGCTAGCTGGGATACTGGCAGTGTGACGGATATGGGCTGGATGTTCGCTGGCGTCACTTCCCTCACTGACCTCTCTCCACTTGCTAGCTGGGATACTGGTAGCGTGACGAATATGGTCGTTATGTTCCAAAACGCCACCTCCCTCACTGACCTCTCCCCACTTGCTAGCTGGGATACTAGTAGTGTGACGGATATGAGCGGTATGTTCCTGGACACCGTCTCTCTCACCGACCTCTCCCCGCTTGCTAGCTGGGATACTAGTAGTGTAGATGATATGAGTTCTATGCTCTCTGGCGCCACTTCTCTTACTGACCTCTCTCCACTTGCTAGCTGGGATACTAGTAGTGTATATGATATGAGTTCTATGTTCTCTGGCGTCACTTCTCTTACCGACCTCTCTCCACTTGCTAGCTGGGATACTAGTAGTGTATATGATATGAGTTCTATGTTCTCTGGCGTCACTTCTCTTACCGACCTCTCTCCACTTGCTAGCTGGGATACTAGTAGTGTATATGATATGAGTTCTATGTTCTCTGGCGCCACATCCCTCACTCAGGCAGGTGTAAATGCTATTAATGCTTGGGATATTACTAATGTTGATGAGGATGGATTTGGAAATATGTTTAGGGATGTACCATATCACCCAACCTTCACAAAACGACAGGGGACTTGGAATAGTGACGGTACCTTTACTCCTTCGTCTTAGACGGTTAGCTAGTCACCTCGGATAGAACTGTTTGTTTACATTTAAGGCTGTTGAGATAGATGTGTATGTCGATAATAGTTCTAGATTCTCTTCTTTAGGGCTGGAATACCGTTAAAATATGAGATGGGACAAAGAGGATTTTAAGCACCAAGCCCCTAAGTGAAGATGTGAGGTGGTGAGTTGGTTAATATTTGATCAAAACTGTATTTTGTATGTATAATTTGGTTTTATAAAAAAGTCGAAAAAAGGTGTTGACAACTAGGTTTTGACGCGATATAATGGGGGAAGTTTAAGCAAGTCGGCATTTCCGACCTCTACAAAAAGAAATGAAAAGCGAGGGAATCTTTTGAGGTCGTTTGTACGGCTTCAGAATATTCTTTAAGACTCTTCAATTAACAATTTGGAAACGATAAAGATTTTAAAGACGGAACAAGCGATCTAGTTTGATTTTATCGAATTATAAAATTGGGTGTCGTCTCGAAAGTAGAAACTAGTTTTTATTTTCTTGACTCCTACGATTTTCGAACAACGATTGCTAGTTAAGTCAATGCATAAAAAGGTAATTAAGGGCACTGATAGTGGATGCCTTGACAATCAATACCGATGAAGGCCGTAGAAGTCTGCGATAAGCCTCGGGGATCTGACAGCGAGAAATGATCCGGGGATTGCCGAATGGGGAAACCTAATGTGGGTCATGCCACATTGTCGCTACCTGAACACATAGGGTAGAAGACGGGAACCAACCGAACTGAATCATCTTAGTAGGTTGAGGAAAAGAGAATAACCAATGATTCCGAAAGTAGTGGCGAGCGAAATTGGAATATGCCTAAACCTTACAAGTTCTATCTTGTGAACCAGTTTACTGGAGCGAGGTAGTATGGTTTAACGACCAATGCTTGGGGGTGTTGCGAAATTAGATAATTTTTATGCTGAGTAGCTTTTTGGCTATTCAGCATAAGAACCGATAGCGTTAACTAAGCGGGTAAAGATATAATCCTGTAGATCCTAGCAGAAGTACTTGGAATGGTACGCCAAAGAGGGTGAAAGTCCTGTA
>CAMYWN010000099.1 GCA_947302765.1 uncultured Candidatus Saccharibacteria bacterium | reverse complement strand
CCCCACCAAGAGAAGTAGTCTGCAATCGTAGGCTACTTTTTATTGTGGAGATCGATTTGTTGATATGGGACAGTAATGCCGTGTGACTCCATGGCTTTAACAATTAGCCCGAGCGCAGCACGTCGGACGGGGCGCTTCAGGGCAGGGTCACAATCGATCTCGATAAGATAGTCTAGTGACGATGAGCTAAAGTTATTGAGACCGAGATAAGATGCGTTGATTACGTCTGGTAGCTTTTTGATATCGCTAAGCATCTGATTAATAATGGTCTCTGCCTTGGCGATTTTAAGCTCATAAGGAAGCGGGATGTCAATATAAATAGCATTTGAAACGAGTTCAACTTGGTCAATATTGCGATTAGCTATGGATACCGTGTTCATCGATGATAAATCCTGAATTTTGGTGGTCTTAATACCGACTAAAAGAACTTTACCTACAATGTCGCCGTATTTCACGACGTCACCAACGCTATAATAATTGTCCGAAACGATGTCTAGACCACGAATGATATCCTTTAGAGCGTCCTGAATGGCAAAGCCAATCGTAATACCAACAATCCCGACGCCGGCCAACATTGAAGAAACGTTAACCCCGAAAATCTGTAAGATAAATAAGGCTGCTAAAACAATTAGACAATAACGAACTACGCTGCGTAGCATCTTTAGTAGAGTACGATTCTTTTTATTGCCAAAGAGTTTAGCATCTTTTTTCTCCCGATTTGAAACAAAACGAGAAAAAAGAGTATAAAAAAGTAGACTAACCAGAATTACGATGATTGACCAAATGATTCTTTGTATCCAAATATTATTGATAAGCTTTTCAAATGATTCCATATTTATACCATATAATAAGAAACGTCATTGATTAGTGGTAACTCCCGGCCGCGCCAAGACGCCTTAACGTCACCCTGTTCTCCGAGCGCTAGAATGGTGGGGTATTCAACGATGTCGTAGGCTTCACAGAAGCTGGAGTCTCTGTCTGGATCTATAGTTTCGATTTCCTTCCCAGTCTGACGATAGACGTTCGTGAGCCACTCGTTGACAGCCCTAGAATAATCTTGATTATCTTTGAATACGCATACCACCCTCATGATGCGATCCTATCTCTTTTGGCTTTCTGTTCTTTAAGGATAGCTTCGAAGTCTTCGAGGGTCTTGAAATCGCGAAAAACAGAAGCGAAACGAACGTAGGCGACTTCATTAACTTCGGCTAGCACGTCCAGCACTGCTTCGCCGATTTGTTTACTAGTAATTTGATCTGTACCGTGAGAGTATAGCATATTCGATGCTCGGTTTACAACGTCTTCGATCTCTAGCTCCGAGTTAAAGAATTTTCCAACACTTCGTTTTACAGCAAGGAGTAATTTATCGCGATCGAAGATTTCTTTATTCCCGCTACGCTTGGTGACGGTTAGCTGAGGCATCTCGATACGCTCATAGGTAGTGAACCGATGCCCGTCACTAGATTCACGGCGACGACGTATCATTGTACCGTCGATAGTTTCACGGCTTTCTAGAACTTTACTATCTCCGATGCGTATTTTACCATCCATGTACGCCGCCCTTGATTATTTCCTCTTTTTGCCTTTAAGGCGTCCGCGCAGTGACGGTGGAATATCAAGTTCTTCGTCATTAGTTTCTGGCTCTGGTTCTGGTTCCTTCTTGATAGTTTCCCAGATGCTAGATTTACTTTCTGCGGTAAAATCTTTGGCCTCAGCGGAAGGTTCTTCGACGCTAACGGCGGGTTCTGGTTTTGCCTCTGGCATATCGTTGAAATAATCCGAGTCAAAACCAGTTGCGACTACAGTGACAATAATCTCGTCTTCGAGATCTGGTCTAATGGATGCGCCAAAGATAATATTCGCATCCGGAGAAACAGCGCCAGTAATAACTTCGGCAGCTTCCTGGACTTCACTCATTGACATATCATAACCACCAGCAACACTAAACAACACGCCACGAGCTCCCTCGATTTTTACTTCGATGAGTGGAGATTCCACAGCTTGCTGAGCAGCTAGCACAGCACGATTTTCACCGGAAGCGCGACCGATACCCATAAGAGCTGAGCCGGCGTTTTTCATAATGGCTTTCACGTCAGCAAAGTCAAGATTAATAAGCGAATGCTCAGTAATTAGCTCAGAAATGCCCTGTACGCCTTGGCGTAAAACATCATCGGCGATTTTGAAAGTTTCTAGAAGAGGAGTACGTGGGTCAATAGTCTGCAAAAGCCTATCATTTGGAATAGTGATAAGAGCATCTACCTGATGAGCTAGCTTATCAATAGCAACCTCAGCATTGGCTCGGCGACGGGCTCCTTCAAATGTGAATGGTTTGGTAGCTACGCCGACTGTGAGAATATCTTTTTTGCGGGCCTCTTCGGCAACAACTGGGCCAGCACCAGAACCTGTGCCGCCACCAGCGCCTAAGGTAATGAAAACCATATCGGCTCCGTCAATAGCTTTACCGATGGCTTCCCGGCTTTCTTCAGCAGCTTCACGACCTTTCTCGGGGTCGCCGCCGGCGCCTAATCCTTTGCCGATATGAACTTTAACATCGGCCGGTGAGTGATGAAGGGCTTGCGCATCGGTATTAATTGCTACGAATTCTACACCAGAAAGCCCTACTTCTTTCATCCTCTCGACCGCTGAACCGCCAGCGCCCCCTACGCCCACAACCTTAATGCTTGCTTTACTTTCCACCTCTGTTGGTTTAACTTCTGGCATAACTACCCTCACTTTAATTTTTCTTTAGTATACACCTATTCAGGGCTTTTATCAAGAGACATTTTCCTGTGGTTATGTAGGGGAACAAATGATGTGAGACTTCATTTTGGAGCAATGGGGGTTTATTTA
>CAMYWN010000098.1 GCA_947302765.1 uncultured Candidatus Saccharibacteria bacterium | reverse complement strand
CTCGGCGGGTCCTGCCGCCGCAGCTTCCCCCACCCTCGCGGTGGCTCGGGCGGGGGTCCCCCCAGCGGCGTCACCCGCCGACGAAACCGTCTCCGTGGCGGCAAACTCTCCGGTTAGTTTGAAACTGAACTTCGAATCAAACTTCTCAATCTCTTTCTCGCGTTCTACAATAAGGCGCAGCGCTGGCGATTGTACGCGCCCCGCAGAGATGGCGCCCGGAACCTTTTTTCGTACAATGTCGGACAAATCGTAGCCCACTAGCATATCAAGCGTCTGTCTAGCCTGCTGAGAGGCTACCATGTCCATATCTACGGTTCTAGGGTGCTTAATTGCGTTCTCTAGGGCTGGTTTTGTAATCTCATGAAAAGTAATCCGCGCCGTATCTTTCGGCAGCTTCAGCACCTCGCAAAGGTGCCAAGAAATCGATTCTCCTTCGCGGTCTTCATCAGTTGCTAGCCAGATACGCTCGGCAGCTTTTGCTTCTTTCCTAAGTTCAGTGATGATAGATTTGTGCCCTGGGTCTACTTCATAGGTCACATCAAAGGTCGTTTTATCTACCTTAGTATCCTTCCGGATATGCCCCACGGATGCCAGCACCTTAAAATCGCTCCCGAGATATTTCTCGATTGTGTGCGCTTTGGCTGGACTCTCTACTATCACTAAGTTTTTTGCCATGTAACTATATTATCACACTTTTGGCTATTCATAGCTTAAGTAAGACTAACTGCTAGGACAACCAAAAGCAACGCCCTACAGATTTACTTGTTTTTTAAGACCAACTATCGTCTGTATACGCAAATCAATAAACTAAATATATATAATATGGATTTGTTTTGGCTAAATAAGAGGGACTCACTACTGACCAGCTACACATCTAACACTTTGGGCATAGTTCTTAAAATATTCATTATTACCTGGGTGGAGACCCGTACTGAACAGGAGCACTCCATACGAAGAGTAACCAGAATTATAACTCACCGTAGATGACCAATAGTAGCCGTGGCTACCCCTAACTTTAGCTGACGAAGTAACAAAGCGACCTGAGCAGAGGAAGTTAGCAGGATATTTGCGCCACCTATTAGATGCTTCGGCGGTATAATCGAGTCCACCATAACCACCCATATATATATCTAGTTTACCGAATCCTGTAAGATCTGTATTACCTCGTGGTATACTCCATCCTTTAGGACAAATCGATGTAGTGTCGTGGGCTCCACTGGCATAGTGTGTAGTATCGGCAATTACTGCGTGCCAGGTGTAATAGTTACCATAGCTATATGTATTTACGTTAGTGTTAGTGGTGTTTGCTGCTCTTTGGCTAGTGTTACTGTTATTATAGCGCGGGAATCTGTAGCCTTGAATATCGCCCGAGATGGTATTCTTACCTTCTACGTTGTTTTCGGTTGTATATAGACTGTTTGCTGTAGTAGAGCTAGAGAAGTCAGCAGATTCTGGATCAGCTAGACCAGTGAAGCTAGGATTATAACCCTGAGATAGGGAGGCATTGGTGACTGTTGGATCGGTTTGGTTGTTTCCTACTGTATATTGGTTATCTAGCCTGAGGTTTTCTATCATCCAGCACTTACCATCAGCTAGTTTAGCGATAGCATAGGTTTGGTTATCTCTCTGATCGGTTAATGCTGATACAGAAGAAAGGTTAGCAGTTCCGTCAGTAGGAGCAGTCTGTAATGCATTTGCTCCCGTACCGCATAGCTCCGCCACTTTGTTTGTATCCTGCAAACTCCCAGCTGATTCTATCCATACAGCATAGAGTTTTATTCCACGCACCAAATCACTCGCTGAAGCCGTATAATCTTCCATTGGTCCATAAAAATGAGCGTCAGAATTAGTCGCATAATCCGGTACATCGCTCCATCCCGCAAATCCGTAACCAGTTCTGCTAAAATTTGAAGCAAATAGTGGTGCGGCCGTACCCGCCGTAACGGTTTGCTTCCCCATCGTACCTACCACGTCTTCTCCATTCTGCTGGTAACAAATACTATTAGCACAGTCCGACCACATCGCATAGAGTGTTACATTCTCCCCTGCAAGAGCTAAATCTGTCACGCTAGCTCCATTTGCGTATGTAGTTCCACTACCGTCCTGGGCTGTATTCCACCCAGCAAACTCGTATCCAGTCGGGGCGGTAAAAGTATTACTATCTAGCGTAGTAGCTACGCCTTCATAAATTGATTGACTCGCCATAGTCCCAGTCCCAGTTACTGCCGAACCCGTATAAGTATCGGTTGGACTAAAGTTTACAGTATAACGCATGCAGGCATCCGCCACTGTAGCTTGGTACACTATTGCTCCCGCATTACCATTTGCATTAGTGTCAGGAAGCATCGTATAGACTCCAGACTTCATCGCATCAGATACCGATACGCCATAGTAAATGTTAAAGTTATCACTAATATCGGTCTCACTTGGTGTTTCTAATGGTGCTCTAATTACTGCACTATTCCCTAGTGTTGGTACAGCCGAGAACACACTCGCCGTAGTAGGAGTATTTGTAGCATCATAATAATATCCCCAACTATTAACTGTATTCGCTAGCGTACTAGTACCGTCAACTGGTGTAAAATAAGTTCCCGCAGCATTATTTGTCTCATCCCCATCTAAATATAGATTGTTATCACTTACAGAAGAAGATATCACAAAATTATAACCAGACCTACAAGTCGTAGTTACAGAGATACTATCACTACTTACTACCGCATTCCCATCGTCACCCCGCACATTAATATTAATTGGCCCACTAGTATTTAATGAAATATCATAAGCGAGCACTTCATTACTACTCAAACCCAAGCTACAAGCAAAAAATATTACACTAAGACTAATTAAGGCTTCTATATGAGTTCTCACCAACAACGCTCCTTTGCTTT
>CAMYWN010000097.1 GCA_947302765.1 uncultured Candidatus Saccharibacteria bacterium | reverse complement strand
TCGCCTCCATGGGAAAACGCTGGCATTTTTCGTAATTAGAAAGAACAGGCCCAAGTCCCAACCGTTCACAATTCATTGCCAGTACACTACGAACGGCAGAATCAAATCCAGAGCCAATAGTAATTTTCTTTCCGACGACTTCGAGAAGCTCCTCCACAAAGACCTCCGGCTCTTCACGATTAGCCAGTTGCTGCAATAAATACTCCGCAAATACCGCATTATCTGCCTTAATAGCAACAGGTAGATAACCTATTATTTCTTCTATTGAACAATGTCCGCCAACATAATTCCAAATGTCCGAACCGTGATCATAGCAAGACTCCATGTTCCTTTCCTCCCTACGTTTAAGGCCCGTCGGCTCTATACTTAAGGCTCGCGCCAATTCGCAGCCTCACTATTCGTATTATGACACAGAAGAGCCATAACGTCAAGGCCGCGCTGCATAAGACGGATACTCCGCCATACGCCTCCACCACCCAGCTCACTTTTGTAAGAATTTCTTACTCAAAATGCTAATCTTTTCTTTCAAGATTGCGCCGTGTGGGGCGGTTTATGTAATTAAATCATTTAGCTTTGCTTCAATTTTTTTCTTAAGTCTATAACCCTGCTCTTTATTAATTGAAATCACATTTGATATTTCGTCGAAGAGCTTCTCGATTTTACACGCTTTAATTTTACTATTATTGTTTCTTTTTCTATTTTTTAAAACGATATTGTACTCAGCTTTATCTTTTTCGGTTATTTTTTGGATTTCGCGCTGAATCTTTCAGATTCTTCTTCTACCAGCGCTAACTTTCGTATTGACCGTGATGCCGGTAACTTTCATTGGACGTCCGTTTTTAACGAAAAGCATTTTCTTGGTATTCGGCCTAAATCCGTTTTTTCCGATTTCAGTCATCGCTGGTTTCCTAATTTTTTGTAGGTCATAATAACGATCTGAATAAAAAATGTCATCTATGTAATGAGAAATGTTATAGTCGAGACTGCCGTCAATCTCAGATATTTTTCGATCAGCTGGACGAGAACTAAGTTGCACAAGCTGGCGCTAGTCGGACATCCTTGTGACAGGACACCATCTTTAGTAGTGAGCGTCGTTAATACCGATGCGACCTTATCAGAGCAATAGATAGTGTTTCTAAAAATATAATAAATGCGTTTGGATGTTATGCTGGGAAAGCAGTTTTCTATATCTAAAGATAAGATAGCTTCATGTCCAGCATGGTTAGTTACGTTAGTAACAATACTTTTCCCGGTTCTTGCTCCATGGATATTCTTATTACTTATGCCGGGGGCTAATAGCCCAAAACAAAGTAATTAACAGCGATATTCGATCGCGGCCAATGTGGCCAACCATATTCGCTATGGATCCACAACTACCATGTGATAAACGAGATTTTTATTAAGCTTCAGGCTTAAATCACTACAGTGCAGTGCCTGCCATATTGCCATTATACCATATATAACAAAAAGAGAGTGTCGCCAGCTCCGTACGGTGCCTTGTTTCACTCTATATTATTATATTATCACAGCTCGTCTTTAAAGTCAATAACTTTATGGTTTTTCGTAATGACGATTAATTTCTTAATCCCGTGCTTGTTGTTATGTAAATAGTATCTCGTCCTAGAGAGCGCTTGATTGCCGTTCATCTTTATGCGTGAGAAATCTAGGACGATATTCTTCGACTTTATTTTGTTGCTCATATTCTTCTATTATATCATCAGTTGCATAAAGTACTGTGGTTAATTTTATCATTGACATCATTATTCTTTTATTATCTCCATTGTCATTGTTTTAAGCCTCCACGGCTCCAATAAAGCTATATTTTCTTAAAAGTTCGAATCTCTTTGCCTGTATATGTATACCTCAGAACTCGCACGGCATCAGAATAGGGTAATCCTTTTTAGGTATAACCTTGATCTTCGCAGTGTATTCGGGGTGGTCAATACACCAGTCCACAACCATGCAAAGCCGAGCAACAATGTCTGGTCGCCCCTCACCCGAGCGGGGATTTTTATATCCGCCAAACCCCAACTAGACTAGGAATCTCTTTAATAAGCATCCGACAGCTAAACCGAGTAATGTTTTTATCCACCACTGAAAAGCGCCGCAGGATACCCGCAGCGCCAAAAAGCTTCTATTATGGGCAATTCAAGCCGGAACCCCCCACGTGGGGACATCAATAGTTATATGCTCCACTGAGCCGTCATGTTTATAAACGGTCATCGAGCGACGATTATTGATCTGGATAACTCCTTCCTCAAAAGGAATCCATTTCTTGCTCGGATCCCCAAAGATAGTCACAGCAGGCACCTTGCATCCGGGGCTACACAAGTCTTTCTCAACCAGTTCATCATACTTCCCTGGCCGAAGACCACGCGGGAATTTCAACCCTTGCCCTCTCGAAGAAGGTGTTCGCACAACGGCGTATTCTTTTCCAGGAGTTACATCATATCCATGTCCCGGAACATAAACCCTCCGCGCTCCTTTCGACTTATCCCAAAAGTCCAAACCACAACACATAAAAATTTCACCTACAAAAGTTGACGAAAAGCCCGCCATTTTCTCTTCCTCCTTTTCTAAAATGTACAAAAATAGAAGCTTTCCTATAATATCACATATCAGTCATGCTGTCAACCCCTAGAAGCATCCCTAGAAGCATCCCTAGGAGCATCCCTAGGAGCATCCCCGAGAGCATCCCTAGAAGCATCCCCTGGAATATTCGTCAAAGTATTCCCAAAGCACTTCCTACTTATCCCTTTGATTTAGAATATATTTTGCCTCACGCGTTTCACCCACTAATTCTAGATACCCCTCGTCAACTAGTTGTTTTAGTCTCCTTTGGATACTACGTCGGCTAACTCCCGGCAGGATCTCTTCGGCTTCAGAAATACTAATCGAACCAACTTTAGAAACATAGCTAAGGA
>CAMYWN010000096.1 GCA_947302765.1 uncultured Candidatus Saccharibacteria bacterium | reverse complement strand
AGAGAAAGCTATTTAAAAATGTTAAATAGGTGATATAATAGTAAGATATGGAAATAAAACGCGAGGATATTTTGCATTTAGCTGCTTTGTCAAATCTCTCCCTGAAAGAAGAGGAGATTGAACCTCTAAAAAAGGATTTAGAGGGCATCATTGGATATATCTCCCAGCTAGATGAGCTAGACACTGAGAATGTCGAGCCGACTTACCAAGTATTCGAGATGGAAAATGTCTGGAGAAGTGACGAAGTATTAGCGCAAGACGCAACGAGAGAGCAGTTACTGGCACTCACTAAAGAAGAAAAGGATAATCAAGTAAAGGTACCAAAAGTATTATGAGAATTGCAGATAAAAAAATCAGTGCTACGCAGCTAGTAAAAGAGGCCTTGGAAAAGGCTGAGCGATTTTCTGACTATAACATATTTACATTCCTAAACAAAGAAGGCGCGCTCAGGGATGCTAAAGTTATCGATGAGAGAATTGCTAAAGGCGAGCGAGTTGGCAAGCTTGCTGGGGTGCCGTTTGCGATAAAGGATAATTTCTTAAGCCCAGAAGGAGACACGACCGCTTCGGCACATATTTTGGAGGGTTTTCACTCGCCAGTCACAGCTACGGTAGTGGAAAGACTAAAGGCGGAAGGAGCTATCCTGATTGGGAGGACGAACTTAGACGCGTTTGCACATGGTACTTCTACAGAAAACTCATACTATGGCCCCACGCTGAACGCGCACGATAAAGAGAGAGTAGCCGGCGGTTCCTCTGGGGGATCAGCGGTAGCGGTAGCACTTGATATAGTGGAATTTGCGACCGGCTCAGATACGGGAGGCTCGATTCGCCTGCCAGCCTCGTTTAATGGAGTTTACGGGTTAAAGCCGACTTACGGTGCAAATTCAAGGTATGGAGTAGTAGCAATGTGCTCATCGACAGATTCGATGGGCTTCCTTACAAAGACACCTGAAGATATGGACCTCTTAATGTCGATCACTACTGGGCAAGACCCTAAGGATATGACGTCATTACCAGATTTTTACAATGAGACTGAGCCCAAGCAGATAAGACGCATCGGCATAGTAAAGGATTTCGATAATGACGCAGTAGACGAAGAAATCCGAGCAGCGCTAAAGCAGAAGTGCGAAGAGTTAAAATCTAAGGGGTGCGAGATCGTAGAACTAGAGATGCCGATTTTAAAATATGCCTTGCCAACGTATTACATTATCGTACCGGCCGAAGTAACCTCAAATTTATCACGACATGACGGAATAAGGTATGGTTTCAGGTCAGAAAATTCGAAGGACCTAAGCAATCTTTACGGTAACACCAGAAACGAAGGTTTTATGCCAGAGAACAAACGACGTATTTTGGTAGGGAATTTTGTACTATCAAGTGGGTTTTATGATGCGTATTTCTTAAAAGCAGCCAAGGTTAGGACGCTAATAATAAAAGGATTCGAGGATGCCTTTCAAAAGTGCGATTCTATTCTAATGCCGGTTTCAGCTAGCCCAGCTTTCAAGGTGGGCGAGAAAGCCGGAGATCCACTAGCGCTATATCTGGAAGATTTAATGACGGTGCCAGCAAATCTAGCTGGTATTCCAGGGCTTGCTATCCCGGCCGGGAAGACAAAAACTGGACTACCAATTGGGCTGCAACTACTGGGCCCAAGACGAAGTGATAAAAGTTTAATTCAATTTGCAAAGGAGTTATAGGGTGTATACTTCAATTATACCACATATTGGTAATTATGTCAATGTTTATGGGGGTGGTTTCTAATGGACGGCGGTATAGTTACATTCTTTTTGGCCATTATTATAGTGGCGGTGCTGGTATTTGTAGCGATTTTACTAACAGGGAAACGTGGGCACCATTTTAACACCGAATTTTACCAGGCAAAATTTCTCGAGGTTGAAAACAAGCTTAGACAAGATAACCCCGCTACTTATGCTTTAGCGGTAATAAATGGTGATAAATTATTAGATAAGGCTATGATAGAAATCGGTATTCCTGGTAAAACCATGGGCGACCGGTTGAAGCGGGGTGGCGGAAGATTTACAGATCTTAACGCAGTATGGCGCGCGCACAAGCTACGTAACGCCATCGCGCACGAAACGGATTTAGAGATAGGTTATAAACAAGCCGCCAACGCCCTAGCAGTTTATAAGCAAGCTTTGAAAGATTTAGGAGCAATATGAGAAAAGACAGAATTAACCGTCGCGTACTGAAAATATATCTAACTCTGAAGAATGGAGGGCGAAAGCTATGAAATATATTCCCACTATTGGTGTTGAGTGTCACGTGCAATTATGCACCAAGACAAAACTTTTCTCCGAAGTAGACAATGATGCGAGAGGGAAGGAGCCAAATTCTTGCGTTTCTCCAGTAGACTATGCGCTACCTGGTATGTTGCCAAGACTCAACGGCGAGGCGATTCGCTTGGCGATTCTGGCTGGTCGTGCGATGAATTGCGAAATTAACGCCTATTCACGCTTTGATCGCAAGCATTATTTCTATCCAGATTCACCCAAAGGATACCAGATTACTCAGTTTTATCATCCGATTATTGGGGCAGGTTACGTAGAACTGCCCTCTGGGACTAAGATACGGATTGAGCATGCTCATCTCGAGGGGGATGCGGGGAAACTGACGCATTTTGATACTTATTCTTTGGTGGATTTAAACCGCGTCGATACACCGTTAATCGAAATTGTTTCGATGCCAGACATTCATTCCGCTAAGGATGCGCATGATTATTGCAAGGAGCTTTGGCGGCTGATGTGTTTTGCTGGAGTAACGTATGGCGATTTGTACAATGGCAATATGCGGTTTGATATCAACACCTCTGTCGCACCAGAGGGGGCCAGCGAGCTCGGCACCAGAACCGAGGTAAAGAATCTCAACTCATTTAAGAGCGTAGAAAGGGCCGTAGAATACGAGATTAA
>CAMYWN010000095.1 GCA_947302765.1 uncultured Candidatus Saccharibacteria bacterium | reverse complement strand
AACTCATTAGCAAACAAAACTAATCTATGTGTAGCCCCACCGTTACCGTAAGGTGTACCGTAACAAGTCATCAAAGCAATACTATACTGTACTCCGTCACTTCTAGCCTGCGAAACGGCTTTCATATAACTACCAGAGCCATTAAGCTGTAACCTACCAAGCTCAGCATTTTTTTCGTAAACCATCACTTTAGCCACACGGTAATTATGCGTTATTCCATTCGAGTTAATTGAAAAGCTAGCGCCAACGCCATAGTTCACTAATCCACCAAAAACATTCCCTGAATTATGTCCATAATAAAACCTATCACCAAATTTGTTCACATGATCACCAGCGTCAAGCGCAGTACTGCTTACTTCGATAACCGGGATATTTCGCCCCGAAACTGAAATATAGCTACCCATAACTGAGCCATAGCCAGTATTATCATCGGTAGACCTTGTTGGTGTTATCCTTGAATTGAAAGACACAGCTTTCTCAGTATAATCAGAAGAAATATCCGAAATTTCCTGATTCTGAACTTTAGGCTCAATTTTTTCTATAGTTTCTAACATCTCTACGCCATGAAGATCGATTACTCTGGCATCGTTATTAATCATAAAATTTATTAACAAAAAACCAATAGAAATAAATAATATAGATAGGATCTTTTTACTCATATTACTCCCAATGACCTATATGTCTATATTATAGCATATCTTGCAAAAAATGTCAATATTTTCAAGAATTCCCCCAATTATAAGGCAACTTCCAAGGTAGTTTCTTAAGAAAGATAGCGGTAAATGAAACCTACGACCATCAAGCTCAATTGTTTACTAGTACAGCTCTCGTAAACTGCCTAGATAAATAGGTCTTTCTCTTCTGCGACCACTCCCCGGTACAGGTAATCAAGGTAACAGATTCCTTCCCCTCTTCAGGCGACTTAGCGGCCGTAGACATATAAGAATCAGCCTCGCTAAGCAGTACAGATTTGTTTTCCACGACCTTGTACTTAAAAACCAAGCCATCACCTCTCTCAATTGTAATCAAATCACCATTAGAAAGAGTTGGAAGCTTTTTAAAAACACCCGAAACATTCGGCCCACCGTTGTGTCCGTCTATAATCATGGTCCCGCCCATACCAGGTTTGCCGGACTTAGAATACCATCCTACATCAAAAATATTACGAGGCGTATCAAGCTCACCAGTATTAGTAACATTCATCGCTAAAATACGCGCTTTATTAATGCCGAGTTTTTCAATAGTTAAATATCTCGGGTGGTCCGGTGCAACAGTATACTCTTTTACCTCAGTCTCCGTCGGCTCTTCTTCTATTAATTCCTCAAGTTCGACTGCGCCAACATCGGACACCTCCTCAGCTACTGCCCGCTCGCTTCCTTCCTTTTCGCTATAATACTGCGCCTCGAAAATAACTACCCTCAAAAAGACTATGAGAAGCATAGTAGCCAGAACCCCCCAAATTGCCCACTTTATCAGTGTCTTACGATTTTCAATCTTGAAGCTCATTCCCAAAATCATCATAAGTTATCATTAAAGCTCTCGAATCCACCGACCTTAGATTCTCTAGTGCCACCGTCACCACAATGAGAAGTCCAGTACCCGTAATCGAAAGACCAAGCGGAGCGCCAGTAGTAATGATGAATATATAATCAGTAATAAATGGCAACATTGCAATCACGCCAAGAGCAAGAGCACCGAATAAATCAAGCCGGGTCACCACCTTACTAAGGTATTTTGCCGTCTTCAGACCAGGACGAACCCCCTCAATAAACCCACCTTGTTTTTGCAAATTGTCAGCAATTTCTTTCGTATTAAAAATAATTGAAGTATAGAAATAGGTAAACATAAACACTAAAACGAAATACAAAACAGGATAAACAAACCACTGCCAAGTAATACCATCTGGGTACATCATTGCAAAGTTACTTGCCGAAGGGGCTGAGAAAATCGCAGTTAGAGTCGCCCCAAACTCATTACCGCTATCAAAAGTCTGGATCACCTGACCAATCAATGCCGGCAATGAAAGGAATGCCGTCGCAAAAATCACAGGAATTACACCAGCCGCAATTAGTTTAATAGGTAGAATAGACTTAATCCCCCCATAAGATGAGTTACCGTGCACTCTCTTAGCGTAATTAATCGTAATTACCCTTTGCGCTTCGTTAATTTTAACTAAGAAATATATTACCCCAAGCAGAATTAGAGCAAATACCACATAACCCCAAAACACAGACGATTGAACCGGAAACTCCATTCCAAAAATGCCCAAATTTCCATCGCCTAAAGACACGAGTCTATCCCCAAAGCCACGTAACATCGATGGCAACTGCGACACAATTGAAGCAAAAATTAAAGTTGAAATACCATTACCTATACCTTGCTCAGTAATTAGCTCACCAAGCCACATCAAGATTAAAGATCCAGTTGTCATCGCGGTAACAGATAAGAACCAGTCTCCCAGTGAAGGCGTAAAATCCGTTGCGATATTCGCCGCCACAGTAGATTGATAAAGAATGAAGATATAGGCAATCGATTGAACTATAGCTAGAGGGACGGTAAGCAACCTCGTCCATTGATTAATTTTTCGACGGCCAGTTTCACCATCGTTAGACAGCTCTTCTAGCGACGGAAGTGCCTTGGTGAAAAGTTGAATCACAATCGAACTTGTAATGTAGGGAGAAAGACCAACAAGCAATATACTAAACTGAGCCAAACCACCCCCAGAAATCATATTGAGAAAAGAAGAAAAATCAGACTTACTTAACAAATTCGAAACAGCCTCTTTGAAAGTCGCTGCATCACCCATTGGCACAGGAATATGAGCCATCAAACGATAAGCTACAATAATACCAAGAATAATTAACACACGCTTTAGCATGTCTTTATTTTTTAGGGATTTGAAAATAGTCTTGAAATGCATAAAAACCTCTGAATTTTGTACTA
>CAMYWN010000094.1 GCA_947302765.1 uncultured Candidatus Saccharibacteria bacterium | reverse complement strand
GTCTTTTCCCTTCTTAAGATTGGCGAGATTGCTAGAATACTCGCCATCCGCGATGGTGTTTTTATTCGTTTTTATCTAGAGACAGAGACTAGGTCTCAAGAGAAACGACTTCCAATTGCATTGCCCAACTTAGACGAGATTACGATTAATTTTAGCAAAGTAACAGATATAAGAGCCCCATCTTCTTTTCCAAGAATAATTCTTCAGACTCAGAAAAATCTCGTGGAACTATTTAATAAATACGATGAGGCGGAAACGCTCGTAATCACCGGGCGTAAGCTTGGCACTTGGGGCAAATTCTCAGAAGCTTTATATACCAAAAGTCAAAAATATATATTCCCAGTAGCGAATTTCTATAATCTGACTATCGATTTTCGGAAATCGCCGAATTATCTGTATACGAAAAAGCGAAAATATCTGAAACTTGAGAAATCTCTGCATTTTTTTAGCAGTGACCAGCGTAGAGCAATTGCTAAAGTGGATGCCTATCCTTACCTGGGCGAGAATTACTATTTGCCGCTAGATAACTATGATTACGTTGCGCATTCCCTTGTGATTGGTGCAACTGGCTCCGGTAAGACTAAATTCTTGAGTAACCTAATAGAACAGATAAATAAGAGGGGCGCATGCCGAGTAATCGCGATTGACCCCCACGCTGCACTGAAAGAAGATATAGGTGGACTAAAAGATACTAAGATTTTCGATTTTGAGACCGAAGAGCGTGCCATGAATCTGTTTAAAGTATCTGCCAAGGACAGTATCGTTGGTACCGATATTACGTTATCTCTCATAAAGTCCATTCTCGCAGATTCTTATAATTCCAAGTTGGAACGTTTGGCGCGTGCGGCAATTATTTTGCTAATTGAAAAAGGCGACTTTAACTTTGCGAATCTCAGACGATTAATTTCTGACGCGGTTTATCGAAACCAAATACTGAGCGAGCTGAATGGCTACTTGCCGGAAAGTATCGAGAACTTTTTTGGGCATGATTTTAACGAACTGAAGTCCGAGAGCTATAACGAGGCATTTGCTCCACTAGTTTCTTTGATAGACGAATTACAGTTCTTGCCGGCTTTTTATCACAATTATCACAATTCCCTTGAGTACGAACTTTTCCAGAATAAGATCATGCTTTTTTCGCTTGATCAGAGCAAGCTTGGACAGACTGTTCAGAAAACTATTGTTGGATTAATCCTAAATCAATTATTTATATTAATGCAGGGAGCGAATTTTGACGAGCACATCATAATTGTAATTGATGAAGTAGCAGTCGTAGAGAACCCGATTATTATGCGGTTTTTGTCGGAGGCCCGTAAGTTTAATGTATCAGTCGTTCTTGCGAGCCAGTATTTTTCGCAAATCACCAACACATTAAGGCAAAGTATTTTTGCCAATGTGGCTAATTACTTCTGTTTTCGCGTAGCATATGAAGATGCAAAACTACTAGCAGAACATCTCAATATTGACTATAGCGACGAAAGCCTTGAAGCAAAATATAAGCTACTCTCTACCTTACCCGCGCGGAAGGCCTGTTTGCGATTGTCCCGTAATGGCGTTCTAGGCTCGGCGTTTTTGGCCGAGACGCTAGACTTCGCACCAAAACCAGCGACTGGCCTCCTTTCATCTTTTAACCCTGTATCTAGAATAGTCAACGAGAATGCGAGGGTCTCTACTGAGGCCACGCGAAAATATGACTTTAAATCTACTATTAGAATTACTGATTTAATGAGAGAAAACTCTACTAGTAGGAGGAAAATTAATGGATAAACATAATCATACCAAACTCTCGGACGATATTATTAACAAAACTTTTGTGGCTGTTTTTGGAAGGCCGTCGCCACTTGACATAGACGGGGTCCTCGAGAAGATTGCGTTTGACATTAAGCTACCAGTGGCTGTACATGATTCTACTACTGGCGAGCAGACCTGGGCAGAATCGATTAATCCTACAAGATTTATCACGCAAGAAAACTCTGATCGTCGCGAGGAGTGGATGATGCCAAAGCAAATAATTAGTTCGATTGACGATATTATTGAAGCATGGCGCAAAATTAACTTCACCACAACAGAACGTAACTTTAATTCGACCGATACATTCGAAAGCGATACAATCTACGATTCGGCGAATGTAATTCGTTCTGCAAATTGTAATAGCTGTAAAAACATTTTGTTTTGTGACGGTTGCGCACATTGTGAGTACAATATCGCCTCACAGCGCTCGGCGAACTCGTCTTTTTGTATCAGAGCCGATGACTCCAGTAACTGCACTAATAGTTACAACGTTATTTGTTCTAATAAAATTTCCTGTTCTTTTTTTATCCAGGATTGTGCTAATTTACACGAATGCATGTTTTGTTCACATATTGCGGATAAACGTTATTGCATTGCTAATATGCAATACACTAAAGAAGAATACTTCGAGTTAAAGACCGCTCTGGTAGAATGGATGATTAGTCAACTTCAAGATTAGGCGGATTCCTCATCGAGGAAGGCGCCACTTTGGCGAGACCAGAGTTTGGCGTACTCGCCATTCTTGGCAAGAAGAGCGTGGTGAGAACCCTGCTCGGTGATTTGGCCGTTTTTAAGAACTACGATTTGGTCGAGACCGGCGATAGTCGAAAGGCGGTGAGCTACCACAATGGACGTTCTTCCCTTCATTAGGTTCACAAGAGCCCCCTGGATAAGGGATTCGGATTCAGAATCAAGAGCGGAGGTCGCCTCGTCTAACACCAGAATCGGGGCGTCTTTTAAAATAGCTCTAGCGATAGCGATTCTCTGTCGCTGACCGCCGGAGAGTTTGACGCCGCGCTCTCCTACCATGGTCTCGTAACCATTTGGTAAGTCCTTGATGAATTCATCTGCATTGGCAAGCTTCGCAGCACGGTAGACTTCTGCCTTTGAGGCACCCGGTTTGCCATAAGCGATGTTATCAAATACGCTTCTATGGAAAAGTGATGATTCTTGCGGTACATACGAAATCGCTTCGCGCAGACTGTTTTG
>CAMYWN010000093.1 GCA_947302765.1 uncultured Candidatus Saccharibacteria bacterium | reverse complement strand
TCTGGATTCTTAGCACAAAGGTTTAATAAAATCCTACCACCGTTTGAGTGGCCTAGCGCAATTGCTCCATCTGGAATTTCCGAGTCCGCCCATTCGACGTAATCCTCGATGGAGTATTCCTTGTCAGACTTTTCGGTTAACCCGGGCACATGCAACATCTTGACGTTATAACCGGCTTTTTTTAGCAACGCGAGAGTTTCATCCCATGGCTTTACCGTATAAGTCCACCCGTGTATGATATATAAATCCACCATCTTACGAGTCTAACCCCCACTTTTTGCGACGATTAACGGCTGCTTTTTCTCTACGGCAAAGCTTTTTGGCGTCCTCTGGGTTCTTCAAGAGTTTCTCAATCACCCACTCAAGATACTGGCTCCCCTTAAAAACTAGAGTTTCGCCTCCTTTTGTGGATTTTTCGATGTATTCCAGGGCCTTTCGCGGGTCTAGGGTCGCTACGGCGGAAATACCGAGGGTCTTTAGCTTCGGGGCGGTGTACTTTTTGGTGCGTTTTCCGACTAGAATCACCTTCTCCGGCTTTACGTCAGCGATTAATTTTGCTAACTTTTCGTGTTCCTCTTTTGTAATCTCGCCCTGATCTACAATATCACCCATAATCAGCCATTTATGCTCGGCATGCATGCGTTTTGTCATGTCCAGGATTGAAGCGACAGATATTAAGTGCGCGTTATAGCTACTGTCAACAATGTGTAGATTGTTTTTGCCTTCAAAATAGGAGCACCTTCCTGGGGCCATTCGAATTCCTGAGAAATCTTCTTTAAAGGGCAACTTAAGATATTTCATTAAATCTTGTAAAACCAAAAGATTAAACGAAATGTCTTTAGGCTCTGGATGGTCAAAATGAAAAGTCGTATCACCGTAGGTAAAATCAGTCGAATTGGGATAGACTACGTATTTTTTAATCTTAGTCTTGTCTATGGCTTTTACTTTTGCCTTAATTCCCTTGGTGGCCGACGTCATTGCTTTGGAGGCGGCGTCAATATAGACGAGGGACTTGGTGTTTTGTGGCAAGGAAGCGAACTCTGCAATAATCGCGTCTTCTACATTCTTAAAATGCCCGTTCTTGACTTCCTTTTCGAACTGTATCGCATGTGATTTACCGACTGAGACCCAGATCGTGACCTCGGGCTTGAGCCAGGTCGCCAAAAACTCAGCCTCGTGCGGGCGCTCTCCGTCAATTTCTACCACATAAAACTTCTGGCGATATCGCCGAAACCATGATTTGATCGGAGCGGCAGCTAGGAGATATAGCCATTTTAGCTTCGAGCCGCGTACGCCCCCGAGCCCTAATAAGTCAAAAGGTATTCCAAAAGCCGAGTTGGCATCATGCGAATAATGAGCTTTATCACCGATTTCGTTCTCGACTAGATTCAACATGGTAGTTTTGCCAGCAGAGCCAGTAATCGCAATGATACGCGGATTCCACCTCTGTAAAACCCTATTCGCAAAATGACGAAAATACCTCGCAAAAGCGAAATAAAACCGCTTTTTTATTTTTGCAACACTCATGTGGCCATTATACCATATAACGAAGCCGCGTGTTGATGCGATTATTCGGGCCGATGCTACCTGCCGGTAGAAATGCAAAAAGCCCGAGCAGACGCTCGAGCCTCGTGTGGCTATAAAATGGTCACGGCTTCCCCTTGAATCTTCTTCCATGGTAGCTGGAGATCTCTTTATCTCCATTTGGATAAATGACGGTGTAGAATATGTGCGGTTCAGTCTGGGTAAAAACATATTTCACATCATCATTTTGGCGACGCTGGGTAACGATTATCTGCCTTGGCTCTTTCGGTAAAAGGCAAAGGCTTGGGATCCAAACACTCGCACGCTGACTGTTGTGTCTGGAGCCGCCATCCAAATACATAGTAGCAGAAGCGCAAATTGTTTGCTCTGCTCCCTTCGTAATTGAATATAAAGCATAACGTGACTCATTTCTCCTAAAATTGAGATGTATTTTTATCAGATCCGGATTCTCCACGAGATCATCTGGGCCCAGAAAAAAGAGCTTCTGTGTCCTTTCTCCATCCTCGCCGATTCGGTACAAAGTATACCGGGTGGGTCTTTCCGGAAAATCCCTTACGTATTTTGGCCAACTGAGTTCTTCCTGATCGTAGGGTATTTTCTCAAGTAACAGTTTACACATCTCTTTTCCTCCTTTTTAATCAAACTTCCCGCTACATTCGCGGGAGTCATTTGCTACTCGGCTTCACCAAGGAGAAGCCACACCTGTCATTCTCTATAATACATCAAAATCTACATTTTGTCAAGGTCTTGCACGAAGATACGATATATTATATAATATTTACTAGTATCTAATAACCAAGAACCTTAAAAAGAATAAGGGGGAAATCAATATGAAGAAGCAGCACGAAGCGATTTTCGTTCTGGTCGCACTCATCATAGCCTCTGTCGTCATTTTTATTGCTTCGCGTCCAACAGCTAAGCCGATAGACTATAGTCTATCTTCAAGGGCAAAGATGCATCTCGACGAAAAAAGGATCGCAGACCAGGATGCATTCCTTGATAAGCTATCTGGGATTATGGATGGCATTGACCTGAACACGGACTACACGGTAGACATCCTGTTTGCTGGCTCAGAGGCCGAAGAAAGGCACAAGATCACGATAGGTATGGCCACCAAACGGGTCAGTCTCTCCGAGCATAAAGCTCAGAGATACGAGGACATCGTCTGGGCACTGGCAGATCAAATCGTACCAGACAAAAGCGGTGCGTCAGTAGGTCTTAAAGTACTGTCTCTATCGGTCTCGTGGTCTGATACAAATTTCGTGGGAAGAACATCCCGCTACGCTGTTTGCGACGAGAATGCCGATGGAGTCTGGGACAGCGGAGCCTGTGTTAGAGAGGACGGCAAAATCACTATTAAGGTCGTTCATCCTTCAAACGGTGCGCCGGCAAAGCAAGAATTAGTAACACGCGGCACGCAGCCAATCTCTCTCGAAGGGCTATATGCATACGGAGAGCCGTTTTGGTTGCTTGAAAGAGTTTTGTCTCC
>CAMYWN010000092.1 GCA_947302765.1 uncultured Candidatus Saccharibacteria bacterium | reverse complement strand
CGATTTTACGCTCAACTGCTACCTCATCCGGATTGTTGACTAAGGTTTTTACGATGTATTCTACAAATTGCTGATCAATAGTAGCCATAAATTTCTCCATTTAATTTTATACCACAATTATAGCACAAGAATAGTTTTTTGGTGAAACATAACCATCATTTCAAAAACTATAAACACAATTACTGCACAAAAAATAACACCCCGCTAAGAGTGTTATTTAAGAAAACCTAACAGAAAACTATTCCTTATTCTCTGCGGTGTCACCGGCGTCAGTTGCGTCAGCGCCATCGCTGTCGGAAGCCGGCTCTTCTTTTGGCTGATTCTTCCTTAATTTATCTGCGTGCTTAGCTGCTTTTGTCTTCTTCGAGGCTAACTTTACCCAAGATGGTAACTTCACGCCATTTTTTGATAAAATGAAAGCTACACGACTAGAAGGCTGTGCGCCATTTTTTAGATATTTTTCTACAGCCTCTTTATCCAAAGTCAAAGCTTTAGTAGCTGGGTTGTAGTTGCCGACCTCAGCAACCACGCGTCCCGAAAGCGGATGACGCTGTGATTCTTGGACGACTATCCGGTACGTAGGGTAATGCGACCGGCCATTACGTTGCATGCGAATCGCTAGCATTGTTCTCCTTTAATTAATTTACTCCGCTAATTATATCATAAAACTATAAATAATTAAACCCCTGTCATTTATTCAGGCTCTTGTATTTCTTCACTCCCTCACGTGCCGCCGCGGTTTGTGCTTCTTGCTTAGAATGCCCAGTTCCAGTCCCCTTCAAAGAATCGCCTACGTAGATTCCGACCGTAAACTTCTTGTCGTGATCTGGTCCCTCTTCCTTCAAAGTTTTATAAACCGGAGTTTGTCCATCTATCTTCTGAGCTAATTCTTGTACATAAGATTTCGGGTCTCGCCAAGTCTCCTCCTCTAAAATCGTATCAATCTTGACGATAATATGTTTATAAATAAACTCTTTGGCTTTTTCATATCCCTGGTCCAGATAAATCGCCCCAATTACCGCCTCAAAACAATCTGCCAAAATTGAATCGTGTGCTCTTTCCGAACCATGTTTCTCACCTTTAGAAAGCCTTACTAGCGGCTCATATCCTAGCTCTATCCCTGATTCACCAATTGACTCCGTCCTCACCAATGCCGCTCTCAGCGCCGTCATGACGCCTTCCGGATAATCATAATTACGATAAAGAAAATCCGACGATACCAGTTCAAGTACGGCATCGCCCAAAAACTCTAATCTCTCATTATGCTCACGCGCCGACTTATGTTCATTAACGTAACTCCGATGTGTAAGCGCAACAACTAGCAAATTAATATCGTTGAACTCAAATCCCAATTTTTCTTTTGCAAATTCCTGATATTTGTTCGTATCCATTTTTCCTCCTTAAATTATATCAAAATCTCTTATATAATATTTACTCATTCGCAATCCTCGTTTCAACCACAACCGCACTGTAACCCCAAGACCAACTTGTCCACCCATCTAGCATCACCAATATGCCTCTAGCTAAACTCACCAGCTCTGATTTTTTTCTTAGCAATCAGCATTAATTTACCAATATCTTCGTATTCAATCGCATTCAAAGCGTCAGCAAACGAAAACCATTGAATCCCTTTCATCCACTTTTCACCAGTAGGCAATTCGTGGTCATCAAGCGCTTGCACGAGATATATTTGTGTCGTCATCAGGACCAACTTATCTGAACGGCGATACTTAAAGTGTATTTTTCCAAGCCAAGTCAGAATTGAAACATTCTTAAGACCCGTCTCCTCCTCTATCTCGCGTCGCGCAGTCATCTTAGCAGTCTCTCCAGGTTCGATATGCCCCTTTGGAATCGTCCAACGATTCTTAGAATCCTGAATCAGTAACACCTCAATATCTTTCTTATCTTCGGTAAACCGAAAAATAATCCCACCAGAAGTCGGTTCTCTAACGATTTCCTGAATTGCAACTTTTTTACGAAAGACTGCAGAAGTAATCTTCTTAAAAGGAGATTTCTTCATAGCCTCTGCCGGTAAAGCTTCCGGAACTTTTAAGGCTCTACGACTCAGTGGTTCCCGACTGTTTGTTGTCGTCGGTCTTCGCTTCCTCGGCTGCCGAGTTTCTTGGTTCATCATGTTTTTCTTCAACAATTCCGAGCTGCTTGTAAGCTGTCCCGAGCACGCCATTAATAAACTTCGACGAATTCTCAGAACCAAACGCTTTAGCGAGCTCTACTGCTTCATTAATTGCCACCTTCGGAGGAATACTATCACGACACTCCGAAAGCTCATATAGCCCCATCCTTAAGACATTTCTATCAATAGCAGAAATTGACGAAATTGGCCACTCTGGAGCCATTGGCTGCAGTGCCTGATCAAGCGTTTCAAAAGACTTCGTCACGTTGTGCGCCAAATTATACACAAACTCAGTATCTCCCAACGCTTTCTCGTAAGGCTCAATATTTTTCGCTATAATAATGTCCAAATCGACCTCGGGGTCACCCGCCTGTGTTCTTAGCTCAAATTCATACAAACTTTGTAGAACAATTACTCTTCCTAAATGTCGATTACTTGCCATATTTTAATCTTCTCTTTTTAATTATTTAGTAGTTTTAACTTTAAGATTTGGGGTCTTTTTCTTAGTTTCGAAAGCCTTAACTGGAGAAACCTTATTTACGCTCCTCGCTAGCTTTAGCCTCAAATGACTCCTGCGTAGACCAGTCTTACGTGGGCTACTCTGTTTTTTAGGTTCAGGCATTTTGCTCCTTTTTAATAATAGATAATTTTCACCATTTTATCACAAATCCCCCAAATACGCAAATTTATTGTTCGTCCTCACTACATCGTGGACACTTCCGTAGAGTAAAAAAGTTTATATAACAACAACTAATTTTACAAAGAAGTGTATATGCCCAAATAGGACAAAAGAGTGTACGATATTTTGTGTAAGGTTTAGTATTCATATCTATCTCTACAGCCCCGAAAATAAACAAACAGTTCTATCCAAAGCAACTAACTAAACGTTTAAGACGAGGGAGTGAAGGTACCGTCACTATTCCAAGTCCCCTGTCGTTTTGTGAAGGTTGGGTGATATG
>CAMYWN010000091.1 GCA_947302765.1 uncultured Candidatus Saccharibacteria bacterium | reverse complement strand
ACATTGATGAAAATGATTACAAAAGAGGAGTTGCCGGATTCTGGGAAGATTATTATTGGAGGGATTGACCTTGATTACGTAAAAAAGCGCCATATCCCGAGCTACCGTCGAAGACTTGGTGTAGTTTTTCAGGATTTTAAGCTTCTACCGAAACGCACTGTTTATGAGAATGTTGCGTTTGCGCTTGAAATAGCAGGGATGAGTAGCAAGGATATTAGGAAAACTGTTCCAAAGGTCTTGGAGTTGGTGGACTTGTCTGATCAAGCTAAAAAGTTTCCGGGTCAACTTTCTGGGGGGCAACAGCAGCGCGTAGCAATTGCGCGTAGTGTGGCAAGGCAACCAAAGATTTTAATTGCCGATGAGCCTACAGCGAATCTCGATAAGCTTACTACGGATGAAATTATTAATCTTTTGAAGAAAATTAACGACTTTGGCACTACTATTCTTGTGACGACGCATAATGAGGGGATAGTGAATTCTTTACATCGTCGTGTGATTACTTTGAAAGACGGCAAAATAGTGAGTGATCAGAAAAACAATGGTACATATAAGCTTGAAGCGGAGCCGACTCCTAAGGTGCCAGTGCGTAAAATGCAAATGCCTGGCCACGCGTTAAAAGTTAATCGAAGGGTGATTTAATAATGGGTGAAAAAACAAAAAAAGCGCCAAAAGACAAGAAGCTTAAGCAAGTCTCAAAGAAGAGTTTGCGAACCATGCGCAAAAATCGTAAAAGACACATCGTGCGAGAAAAAGTACGTGTTGTTAAGTATGGTACTAAAGGTTTTTCGCGAAATATTTGGCTTTCGATGGCGGCTACGGCAGTGATGGCGATTACATTAATTATTTTGTTTGTAACGGTGGTTGCAAGCGTGATTTTGACTAATACAGCGCAGCTGATGAAGGATAAAATCGACATTACGATTTATTTCAAGCCGGGACTTACGGAGGAGACTTTAGATAGTTTGACTGAGATAATGGAGAGTAATGACAATGTGAAGAGTATTGAGGTGTCCTCTTCGGAACAAGAGTACGAAAAGCTTCTGGAAGAAAACAAAGACAAGTATAATCTAGCAAATCTATTTGACGGGGACCAGGGTGTACTAATGGACGAGTTAAATTCGACAATGAGAATAAAAGTTTACGATATAGATAATCTGGACAGTGTAAAAGCGGTTGTTGAAAAACAGGAAGGTTTTGCTGAATATGTAGATGATAAGCGTCCTCCCACGTATGACGTAAATCGTGCCGAGATTAATACGATCACTTCTTGGGCGAGTATCGCACGAACGAGCGGTATTGTACTGGCGATTGTCTTTTTAGTAATCTCAATTTTGATTATCTTTAGTACGATTAGAATGGCGATTTTTTCGAGACGGGAGGAGATTTATATGATGAAACTTGTAGGGGCTGATAAGAGTTTTATTAGAGGACCGTTCTTGATTGAGGCTGAGCTTTGCGGGATCGTCGCAGGTGTTGTGGCGGGAGTAGTTTCTTATTTTGGTTTTATTAAACTAGCGCCTAAATTAGCTGGTTATGGTATCGACGCCAGTTCGATTAGTTCAATTATGCAATCGCAGCAAGTTGTTTTAGTGTTTTTAATCTTTATCGCGGTTGGGGTACTAATTGGACGAGTATCAGCTAGATTGGCTGTTTCAAAATATTTACATAAAACATAATTGTTTTCTTATATTATGTTATAATATAGTTATGGTAATACTTAAAAACATAAAAACTTTATCACTAACTTTAGCGGCAGTAGTTTTTGTTTTGTCTGGTATTTCTTTGAATTTTAATATATCCACTTCTGATGTTGAAGCGATTTCGAAAGCATGCCAAAATTCTGCGGCGTGTCGTGAAGCGGTCGAGAAAGAACAAGAGGCGAATAAAAATGCTAAAGCAGCGACTGAGTCGGCGAATGCGTATCAGGCTAGGGTCATTGAGTTGTCGGCCGAGATCGCTAGTAAGGAGGCCGAGATTGCGACTACCGCCGCAGAAATTGACGACCTGAAAAAGCAAATTGTTGTCGTAGAGGCGAAATTATTAGAAACACGTAAAGCTCTTGCGGAACTATTGGTGGAAATGCATTTTGAAGCCGATGCGGAGCCGATTAAGATTCTGGCTGGAGCAACCTCGATTTCTGATTTAGCCGAAAAAGCAGCAAGGGAAGAGGTTGCGCAGCAGCAGATTAGTGCTTCGGCTGAAGCGGTAAGGGAGACGAAGGAAAAGTTGGAAGCTGATAAGGCTGAGGTAGAAAATCTTTTGGCTCAGCAAAAAGCCGCAAAACAAGCTTTAACTAATAAGCAAGCAGAACAGCAGGCGTTGGTAGAAAAATACGAAAATGACGCGGAGGCTTATGCGGAGGCCGCTAAAGCTGCGCAAGAGGCTCAGCGCGAAGCTGAACGTGCAGAGCAGGAAGCTCATCCTGAGTTATATCGTGGTAGTGCTTATACTGGTGATAATACCTATCCTTGGCAAAAAGATTGCCCAGGTCGGCAAGATGCATATACCACTTATTGGGAAGACGTTTATGGTGTACATAAGATCGGTGGGTATGTCTGCGAGTGTGTGAGTTATGCGGGTTGGAAAGCTTATGAGGCTTATGGAGTAGCTCTAGCTTGGGGTAATGCTTATTCTTGGGACGACAGTGCGCGCGCGGCGGGGTATTTAGTTAATAAGACTCCATCGGCTGGTTCAATTGGTCAGGTAGATGGTTATCCGTATGGTCATGTTTTTTGGGTAGAGAGCGTAAATGCTGACGGCTCAATTAATGTAACTGAGTATAACAATTATTATGCAACGTATCTTTATTCTGGTAATTCGCATTTCGGGGATTTTGGTGCACGTACGATTGGTGCGGGGGAAGTTTGGCAGTATAACTATATTCATTTGAAATAATCTCGCTACGGTCGAGAACACTAAATCAATGATTGAGTGTATGTTCTTTGATCCAAAGAGATATGTAAATTTTTAAAATTAATCCGCTTATATAATTTTGAAGATGTGATAGAATTATTACTATGAGCAATAAAGTAGAGTGGAAAGAAAAGAAAACAAGTCTTAGCAATGCGATTATTCTTGGTGGAGTAATGCTTG
>CAMYWN010000090.1 GCA_947302765.1 uncultured Candidatus Saccharibacteria bacterium | reverse complement strand
ATTATTGTCGCTTAATTCTTGCGGAGTATAACCACGGTTTATCCAGAGACGGGTGTGGTTGTGGAGTTCTTGAACTAGTTTTACTATTTTTTGCAGAAAGTCCTCTTCATTACAATCTTTGATAGCCGTGACGGCGTGGAGTAGGGATTCAATTGGCATAGCCATGACAGCACTTTTTATTTCTTTAGTAAACGATTGGACAATCTCTTCGGTGGAGATTAATCCGTAATAAATAATAGCGTGTTTTTTTAAATAAGTAGTCAATTGCTTTAATAATTTGGTATTATCGAGATAATTTTCATCGGCATATTTTAATAGTTCGGATTGCGGTGGGATGTAGTACTTTTTGTGCTCTTGGGCACGTTTAATGTATTTATATGGTGAGTTGTTTACTTCTAGTAGTCTATTACTTACAATGTCGTTTTCGAAATCGGTGACGAGCTTGAAAGGGTTTAGTGTGGCAATTGTGTAATCCAGATATTCATCGTTTTTAAGTCTAGCAAACGCGAGGAATTGTTTCTTGGTGAAATGATTCGACGTTTGCTCTTGAATAATATTAAAGGCGTCTTGGAGAGAAATAACGCCGTAGAGGTTCGCCATTGATTTGAAGTATTGGTTGAGGAGATTAATGTCGTTTGATGTTAGTCCAAGAGTGGTTGAAGTGGATTTTGATTTCTGCTTTTGGGGCAGGGTTGCACTGGTTTTTGCCTTTGCTTTGTAATTATATTTTTTTGCATAGGTCAAGAAATCTTTTTTGGAAAATTTGATAATGAAATGTTCGGCGTCAAACTTCGTCTTGAAGTGTGGGACCTTGTCTAGGAAGGTTGCATAATCCATTTTGTGCTCGCCGTTTATGACGCAGGTCTCTTTAATGATTTGATTGGTGCCGATTCTGGTGATAGTTTTAGGAACAATCAGATACCGACCGGCATCTACGAAAATGACGCTTGAAATTCCAGAATCTGAAATCAGTATTTCTGGTGTGACTTGGTTGTTAATACCCTTGGCTAATTGTTTTTCGTTGATATATGTATCAAATTTTTCTTGACTGTTCTTAAATAAAGCTTGTTCTGCTTCGTCGACTACGATGCGGGCGAAGGGTGTCATGATATAAATGTAGTTTTCTAGTGGGTCTATTTTTGAATAATGCTTGATGGCTTCCGCCATGTCGAATTTGGCGATTTCTTCAACCTTGTTTAGCGCTTTAATCTTGATGGGATTGCCTAGACAGAATACTTCTTTGGCTTTCTGTTTTTTGGTGATTTCACGAATGAGAGTCATGAAAACTTCTAAATCGCTCGTAGTACATGGCGTGGGCAGATATACTTCTGTATTAAAGAGACCCATACGTAAATTAACACCTCGGCCGTACGGCCTTTTTGTAATTATTAATTCCATACCCATTTTATTTGGTATAAAATTGTCATATTTATCTCTACATCCAAAAATGAGGCCGAGTCGATTGCATAGACGAGGAATGTCGATGAATGGTTGTTTTGTGGTAGGAATATCTATTGGTATAGACATAATAATCTCCCTTTAGTCATATCTAATGGTGTAATTATAACATTTTTGTAGATAGACGGCAAATTGGTTCCTGAGTTCAATTATATTGTATGAAGCTTACGTTATAAACAAATGGCGATAATGATATAATGAGCTTATGAATATTTTAGAATACGCAAAAGGGGTGGAGAGATTGGTGAATCCGATGGAAGTCGGGAAAGTGCTTTTTATGCAGACGAAGATGCGACATTTGCCGGTGTGGGCGCAGCGGAAGATTGTGACGAAGGCGTCAGAGAGGGCGAATAAGATGCCGTTTGTAGTGGAGCCGTATTGCACGTTTTTGTTTTATGAGATATCGGAGTCGGAAAAGATTCGGCAGTATTTGCCGGAGGGGTTTGTGCCGGCGAGAACGGCTGTGTTTGATGGCGGGCCGGAGAAATATTATGGTATTGTGACGATGTTCCGAATTCACACGAGTGTGTTCTGGGGTGCGAGGACAGAATTTTATCTTGTGGCAGAGAATTCGGAGACTGGGCTGTTGTCGTGGATTATGTGTGATTATATTAGCGATACTATTTCCTACGACGAGAAGCATGGGCTGAAATCACCAGATGCGTCGGGGGCGGTGATGATGACAACCTGCGAGGGGGATTTTGTGTGTGAAATGGTAGACTCGAGCAAGCGAAAATACGCGAAATGCGAAATGAATTTGACGCGGGCAAAAATGAAGACGCTGAATCAGAGGCTCTGGATTGAGGGCAATACTTCCATTGCGTATGGACGGACTTCGGGGGAGGCGGATGGAGATTTGTTTTCGCTGACATTTTTCCCAGAAGAGATGAAACAAGCGCTCGAAGTACCACTGGCTGATGTGAGGTTGGCGGAGGTGTATTGCAATGTGGGACGAGTAGGGGGAGTGCTGGAGCGGGCGGCGAGTTTTCCTTATGCACAACATATGCTGAGTGATAGTCCGGGGCAGAGAACACACTATGGAAGCGAGGAGAAACTGCGGGCGGCGGCAGAGAAAGTGAACTTTCGGAAGATTAAGACGCTGGGGGATTAATGATAGTAAAAAAAGAGATAGAGGATAAAAACAATGAAAAAAGAAAAGTCTAGAATTAAAAGAGGTAAAAAGCAGGTTGATCTAAGAACAGTATGGCAAAGGTATATGAAGGAAGAAGTGAAATTGGAGCGATGGCAATGGATAGGGACGTTAATGCTGATTGTGGTGTTTGCGGGATTTTTTGGATGGGTGTATGAGTTTATTTTTTACTTCTTTGATGCGGGAACGGGAGAGTTTTACATGCAAGGAGGGAACTTCTTGCCGTGGATTAATATTTATGCGATTGGAGCGGTGCCGATCGTGTTGGCGTGTTGGAGGCTACGAAGGTATCCGTGGGTAGTGATGTTGTTGTCGATGGTGATTGCCGGAGTGGTAGAATTCGTTGGTGGCTGGCTGGTATATACAATCGGGAATGGAACACGGTATTGGGATTATAATATCGAAATTTTGAATTTTGGGAATATCGGAGGTTTTGTGTGCTTGAGGTCGGTATTAGTGTTTGGGTGTTCGGCGTTATTCTTGATGTATGT
>CAMYWN010000089.1 GCA_947302765.1 uncultured Candidatus Saccharibacteria bacterium | reverse complement strand
GCTGATGCGTTGGCGTAAAATTTCTCTTCTGCCTCTCGCATAGCCTCTCTCACATCTTCGAGCATTGGTACTGTTGCTGCGTAATCCAGATATACCATATCTTGATTATACCACGTGGCTTCGTGCTAATATGACGCAGCTTTGTAGTCAAGCCATGTTACAATAACCATAACCATGTCACAAAAGCTCAGTAAAACCAGAAATAAACTCCAGCCTAAATTAAGGGGGCTAAGTTTTATAGATTACTTTTCTATCGTTATAGGCATCACGGCTTCTATCCTAACAATTGCTATCGAATGGGATCACACCCCAATCTATATTGTGATGAGTGTATTGATGCTAAACTGTGGCATCATAGAAACGGTGCTTGGTATCAAGGGACGTCGTAGCAACTATATTTTCGCGCTATTTGGCGCAATTGGCACCATTTTTGTTGCTTTCCTGGATCATTTCTATGGTAATATGGCCTTCAATGTGTTTTATATCCTCATATGCTTTATTGGTTTCTATCTCTGGGGCAAGCATAGTGGGAGAAACAAGAAAGTTGTCGCACGTAAACTCAGCCCTTTGCAGGTTATCGTTGTTACTCTACTGCTTACTGTCGCCGCGATCGGTTTGAAGATTGCTCTGGAATATTTTGGTGGTTACTCCACAACGTTGGACAGTGCTGCGACCGTTCTTATCGTCTTTGCTAGTGTACTCGGCACTTTGCGTTATCGCGAGCAATGGCTAGTTTGGGTCGCTGCCGACGTGCTTATCTTAATCATGTGGCTAGACACTGGTAATCCTGCCGCTATTGTCATGCGCATCTTCTTTATCATCGGCTCAGTCTTTGGCTATATTAATTGGCGTAAACTTCTCAAGACTCATAGGTAAACATATTGGGGCTAAACGGAACGTTATTATGTAATCATTTCTCATTATCGGGCGAGTGGCGGGTCTGAGGGGGCCTAAAAATTCTTTAAAATTTTTAGAGGATAGAAGACTCGGCGGGACCCGTTCCGGCCTGAATTATACGACAATGTTAAACAGGAATAAACAGGAATACTACGCTTGATTTTTCCAGTCTAAGGTGTATAATAGAGAAGTATATTTAAGATGAGGTACAAAATGGCTGAAAAAGCTGATAATTATGATTCGTCTGAAATTCGGGTGCTTGAAGGGCTTGAGCCTGTTCGGCTCCGCCCTGGTATGTATATCGGTTCTACCGGGTATGATGGTCTGCACCATTTGATTAAAGAAATCGCCGACAACTCTATCGATGAGGCTATCGCTGGCTTCGCTAATAGGATAGATATTACTATTTTAGAAGATGGCGGCGTACGTGTCGATGATAATGGTCGCGGTATTCCTGTAGATATTCACCCTAAAACTGGCAAATCTACCCTCGAGACAGTACTTACAGTGCTCCACGCCGGTGGTAAATTCGGCGACGGTGGCTATAAGGTATCGTCTGGTCTTCACGGGGTTGGCTCATCTGTAGTAAATGCGCTTTCCACTCATATGTCCGCCGAAGTCTACAGAGACGGCAAGACTCATCGTATCGAATTCGATCTCGGTAAGCCTACCTCGGACCTCCAAGTCACTAAGGGCAGCCCTAGGGAACATGGCACCTCTATTACTTTCTATCCTGACCCGTCTATTTTCAAAGAAACTACCACTATTGACTACACCTGGGTAGCAAATTATGCGCGCCACCAAGCCTACCTCACGAAGGGTATTCTTATTACTGTTAAAGATGAGCGTACCGGGGCTAGGGAATCATTCTACTTCGAGGGCGGTATCAAGAGTTATGTCAAGCGTCTTAATCAAGGCAAAGAGCTTCTCTCGGATGATATGTTTTACGTCGATAAACAAGTTAATGATACAGGGGTAGAAATCGCTCTTCAATACAACGATTCGTACGCCGAGACCATGAAACCGTTCGCAAATAACGTCCTTACCCCTGATGGTGGTATGCATGTAGTGGGCTTTCGTACCGGACTTACTCGTACGGTTAATGACTACGCCCGTAAAAACGGCCTCCTCAAGGAAAAAGAAGACAATCTCACTGGTGATGACATCAAGGAAGGTCTCACTGCAGTTATCTTAGTCAAGCTTCCGGACCCCCAGTTTGAAGGCCAGACTAAGAATAAGCTCGGTAATCCAGAGGTGCGTGGTTATGTCGATAAGGTGATGACCGAATACTTTGGCTATTATCTCGAAGAGAACCCCGCTGTCGCTAAAAAGATAGTAAATAAAGCCACTCTGGCCGCTCGTGCCCGCAAGGCCGCTCGCGCAGCTAGAGACAACGTCATTAGAAAAGGTGCTTTTGAGGGACTCAATCTCCCATCTAAGCTTGCCGATTGTTCTTCTCGTACGCGCGAAAACTGCGAGCTATTTATCGTGGAGGGTAATTCTGCTGCCGGTTCTGCCAAAGAGGGTCGCAATCCTCAAATCCAAGCCATCCTGCCCCTAAGAGGTAAGGTGCTAAACACAGAGCGTGCCCGTCTCGATAAAATGCTCGCCAATCAAGAGCTAGTCTCTCTTATTAAGGGGCTTGGAGTAGGAATTGGTGAACAATTCAATCTTGATGGCCTCAGATATGACAAAATCATTTTCATGACCGATGCCGATGTTGACGGTCTTCACATCGCTACTCTTCTGATGACTTTCTTCTTCCGTTACATGCCTCAGGTGATTGAGGCGGGGCATGTCTATCTAGCGAAACCACCCCTATTTGGCTTGATTAAGGGCACCGGCTCGAGTCGTAAGATTGACTATCTCTATGATGAAGTAGCTCTCGAGAAGAAATTGACCGAAAAAATTGAAGAACGTCGGAAGGCTGGCACTAAAATCGACGAATCTCAAGAGAGATTCAAACAAGCCGGCTATACCGCTCAACAGCGTTTTAAAGGTCTTGGCGAAATGGATGCTAAGCAACTCTGGGAAACCACTATGGACCCAGAAAACCGTGTCCTGGTAAAAGTTCACGTCGAAGATGCTGAAAAAGCTGACGCCGTATTTACGAAGCTTATGGGAGACCAAGTCGAACTCCGCAAAAACTTCATCCAAGCCGGCGCCGCCACCGTTAACCTTGATGATTTGGACTTTTAAGGAGGAATTATGGAAGAGAATGACAAAAATAAGCTGAATTCTAGCAATGGCGC
>CAMYWN010000088.1 GCA_947302765.1 uncultured Candidatus Saccharibacteria bacterium | reverse complement strand
GTGTTGCATAAATTAACAGGAAGTAAGCAAATTGCTACTTAGTTTTTAACGGAATATGAGATTTTATTAAAGTGGCAGTCGCAGAGTAAATTGCTAAGCCTAACTACAAAAAGTAGGTATAGCGACCATTAAACTAGGTAATCGCAAACGGCAACTATGTTGTAATCTCCTTACCGGGGATGTTGATGCCCCAGGGCAAAGTAGTCCAAAAATCTCTCCTTAGGGCCTGAAGGCTCATGGGGGGAGATTTCCAAACTACTTTACCCTGTTTCAGGAATATATATAGACGAGCTAGTGGTATAGGAGCATGCTACTGATCAGCTACACACCTAGCAGTGAGGCCGTAGGGCTTATCGGTGTAATACGTTGGATTGACGATTGTACTACTCAGGTACAGACCGTTCGAACTGCCATTACCGCCCGCCGTGGAGGACCAATAGTAGCCGCTGCTACCCCTACTGCTACTGAAGCCGCCAGAGAGGAGGAAATTGGAGGGATATTTGCGCCATCTATTAGAAGCTTCGGCAGTAGATTGACGCGCTCCTGTGCCGCCCATATCTATATCAAGTTTAGTAAATCCAGCACTAGTATTATTACCTTGTGGTATACTCCATCCTTTAGGACAGATGGATGTAGTGTTATGGGCTCCACTAGTATAGTGTGTAGTATCAGCGATTACTGCATGCCAGGTGTAATAGTTACCATAGCTGTATGTATTTACGTTGGTATTGGTGGTGTTTGCTGCTCTTTGGCTGGTGTTAAAATTATTGTATCTTGGGAAGCGGTAACCTTGGTTAGAGCCGGAGATAGTGCTTGCTGTAGAACCATCTATGCTATATAGACTGTTAGCTGTGGTGGAGTTATAGAAATTGGTGGTTTCTGGCTCAGCTAGACCAATGAAGCTAGGATTGTAACCTTGAGATATGGAGGCATTGGTGACCGATGGGTCGGTTTGGTTGTTTCCTACTGTGTATTGGCTGTCTAGTCTAAGGTTTTCTATCATCCAGCATTTACCATCAGCTAGTTTAGCGATAGCATAGGTTTGGTTGTCTCTTTGGTCGGTGAGGGCGGACACGCTAGAGAGATTAGCGGTACCATCAGTTGGAGCTTTGGTGAGAATATTGTCTGTGGTAGTAGTACCACAGAGTTCTGCTACTTTGTTTGCATCCTGTAGGGTACCTACTGATTTCACCCATACAGCATAGAGTGATAGACCATTAGCTGCGGTGCCTTCTGGTACTGTGATGGTCTCTTGTGGGCCATAAAACTTAAGGTCTGAATCGGTGTTAGTAGCATAGTCGTATTTGTTAGTCCAACCAGCGAAGCCATAACCTGTTCTAGAGAAGTTAGAAGCATAGAGAGTTATAGATGCTCCATCAGTGAGGTTACATTGTGTACCCATAGTACCTTGTGCACTAGAAGTGTTAGCATAGTAGGTGATACATCCAGCAGTAGATGGTTGGGGCGAAAGTGGAGCTTCTCCATTGTGTGGGTGCACCATAGTGTATTTGACTTGTCCTGTATAGGTACCAGCAGCTTGGGTGGGGGAGATATAGGCTTGGTAGGTAGTAGTGAGCGTAGCTCCTTCTGCATTTGTTCCTACGTCAGTGGATGATTCTCGTTTAGCTACTTTAGCATAGGAAGATGGTACATTCTGGAAAGCACTGTAGTCTGGGTCTCCTGCTTGTTTTTCTGTATCATCAGTACTTCCCATGATGATGATAGGATAGGTGGGGGTAGGGTTTGATACTGTGGCTAGTTTCATGGCCCAGTTACTGGTGTTTCCTGATATTGCTGTACCGGTTACTATATCGTGGGTTGATCCTAGGGTGGAATTAGTTAGTACATTCTTTCCTATTTCATTATCAGTGTATCCTACAGCATAGATGGAGAAACCTTCATTATCATTACAGAAGGCTTTGAGGGTAGTAGTACCAATGTTAGAGTTATATTGGCCATTGTTGATCTCGGCATTATGTGAATCCATGCCAGTACCAGACAAAGTACAGGCTGCCAAAACCGTAACACTAGCCGAACTCGTCGCAGACGAGCCATCAGCATAAACGACGCCAGAATTAAGCATAACACCACAACAAAATACCATGCCAAGCATAATACAACAAAGAAGAGATAAAACTTGAACTGATTTAATTATATTTGAACTTGTTTTCATCATTATATAACCTTAATTTTAGTTTGCTATCATCAATAATACTCTTGGTAAGATTATAGCATAAGTATTTAGGGATTGCTAGGCAATTCTTATTTGATTGTCATGTTCTTTTTATTTGATCGTCATGTTCTTTCTCGTTTAATTGTTACATTTTATCCTGGGTGGGTGACACTACTTTGGACTCCCGCAACGCGCAGCTTTGCGAGCACGGTGGGGGAAACATGCGGCGACAGAACCCGCCTAGAGAATATACTACGCTTATGGTTTTATTCTGGCGGAAATTTAGTATAATCAAAGAAAATGGAGGTAAGAATGAAAAAAGTTTCGGGGGTGTTTGATTTGATACGTTTGTCCGTAGGGGCAAGTTTATTAATTGGGTTGGGCGACTACGCTTTACTTAAACTCGGTGAGCCGATTGGCCCGGTACTGTTCTCTTTTGGTCTACTTGGGGTGTGCGTGCTAGGGCTAAATCTATTTACAGGTAAATGTGGGTTCTGGATAGAGGATAAGATTTGTTTATGGAAACTATTAATAATACTGGCTGCGAATCTAATTGCCGGGTATGCTTTTGGCGTAATCTTTAGTATGATAGATCAGTCGCTTATGCCGGCGGCAGAAGCCAAGGTGGCAGCGTGGGGGTTTTCCTGGAGTTTCTTCTTAAAGTCGGTCATGTGTGGAGTAATTATGTACCTCGCTGTAGAGTTATTCCGACGCGGGACTAAACTAGGAATCTTAATCGGCGTACCGCTTTTCATTTTTTGCGGATTCCAACATTCAATTGCGAATGTTATCACTATGGGTGTAGCGATGGAGTTTAGCTGGACGTTTTTACTCTGTGCGCTAGGTAATTTCGTTGGAGCGATCGCAGCGTGGGCACTCTGCAGAAACAACAATCCAGAGCAATCTCAGTAAAGATTAATTAGGATTGTAATAGAATAGAAAACATAAAGAGAGATATTCAGCATGATTAAAATGCGATATGAGATTATCCTAAATCAAAGTAGGCTGGACAC
>CAMYWN010000087.1 GCA_947302765.1 uncultured Candidatus Saccharibacteria bacterium | reverse complement strand
CATTGCTGCATATGCTCCTAAGGCATACGTGTATACCAGTTTCACCACTCGGGCGTATGATTATTATACCATAACTTAGAGGAATAGGATCAAAAAAGCGGTAGGCCCCTGTCCTATTCCCTAATTCCTTGCATCAAACTGGGGGCCGATAGTACTATATGGCCCCACCGGAATAATTGAATGTCTTGGGGAGGTATTCGTTTCTGGTTTTTTGTTGCAATAATTGGCTTACGAAAACTATCCATTCTATGACTAAATCTGTAGTATAATTCTAAAAAGGGTCGAACTTTTATAGAAAGGGGGTGCATGATGTGAGGAGAAGACCTATATCAAGTAGGGACGGCCAGTTTACAAAAGTCGGTCTTATATATAAGACGGGTGGAGCAGCAACAGAGGCTCATTACGAGAAGATTCTGAGGGAAACTTATTACAAGATGATCTCGAAAGAGATGGCTGAGAACGTCGGAGCCGGAGTCGAAAAGCTCAAAGAGAGAATATATATAATCGAACCTCGCGACGTACATTTCTGGGCACCCTTCTTAAAGGGCGATTTTGATGCTTTAGGTCTATTGTGGCGCAATATAGTTTGCGACAATGTCCCAAATAACTGCCACTATTTAGCCGTCGTCTCTGGAGTTACTGACGTTATAGATCTCTGGGACCATCGAGACGGAGAAAATGATAAAGTTCTTCCGTACATTCGTTTAAGTGACGTACTAGCAGACGCGGCAGAGGGCAAAATTAGAGAGCTTAGAGAAGAAGGCAAAACGCCTACAGTTTTTCTTGCTGGGACCAAATCGATGACGGATCATTATTCGGTACTGTGGGATTTATTCGAACGAAAAGGCGTAGAGGTAATGAACCTCTCTAGACACATTTCTAGGCGGATATCGCAACCAGAACAGCAATTAAATGACATCATTATAGCCTGTGAACAAGAAGGGAGGCTGCCGAACTCCAAAGAGCAAGCATTGATAAGAAGAATTCTGATTGCCGCTTCGAAGGAGGTGGACATTATTGCTCTAACCTGTTTCGAACTGGAGGCATGTATAGACGACAATACTATGGGCGTTATCACTAGAAACAAATGTCAAATTCTATATGGGGCTACACTTCATGCGACAAAGCTCGGCGAAATCGTTACTAGTCTACTCACGACCTAAAAGGCCTGGGACCGCCGGGCTTTTTTATCCATTTAAGCAAATTCATATTTCGCATTCCAAACAACAAAAAGATAAATTACGATAATTTGCGAATTTTTCCATCCTGTGTGTGTTATAATCGTAAGCAGGATGGGTAAAATCACGAAGTACCTAAATCAGTTGACTGTCGGAAATGTTTTTGATGCACCAGAAGTGCTAGAAACATATTCGACGGATAATTCGGCGCTTAAAATAAAACCGAAATTTGTTGCCGTGCCGGAGTCGACCGACGACATTAGAAAGCTTTTACGTTTCTTTAATCAAATTGCCGCAAAAGATATTCCGGTATCCGTTACAACAAGAGGCTCTGGACTAGACGAGTCCGGTGCGGACCTTTCTAGCGGACTAGTCCTATCCATGGAGAAGCTAAACCATCTGCTAGAAATTGACCCCCGTGAGAGACTAGTCAGAGTACAAGCCGGCATTACTCTAAAAGAGCTGAACACTGCACTTTCTGTATCCGGACTCTTTGTGCCGATTGGCGGACATGATTACGATACGATTGGAGGACTGATCGCAAATAACCCAGTAGATTCGTTCCATGAGAAATACGGCGGCATCGAGAATTATGTCGAACGTCTTGAAGTTATTTTAGCTAATGGTGAGTGCTTACAGACCACTAAGCTAAAAAAATATGCGGTAGCCAAGAAGGCGAGCGAAAAATCCCTCGAGGGAGACATCTACCGAAAGCTTTCGAAGTTGCTAAAGGACGATAGGTTCCTAATCGACGAATTAACTAAACAAAAACAGGGAAAAGAAGGCTATCCTGCGATTATGAATATTGTACGGAGAGAAAAAATGGATTTGGCGCCATTATTCTTCGGTGCACAAGGGACCTTAGGGGTTGTTACCGAGGTGATTTTAAGAGCGGTCCCGCTCAAGAAACGTCCGATGCGTGCCGTTGCAACTTTCAAAGAACTGGAGCCAGCCATTAAGTTCATGAACGAACTCAAGGAAATGAAACCACGCGAGCTTAACCTGTATGACCTTAAGATTATCCAGGAAGCAAGAGAAAGCGGAAAGAATCTTGATGGTGTCATAAAAAAACTCGAGGATGGGTTTGTAGTATTCGTCAGTTTTGATGAGCGTGGCGCATTTCAACTGCGAAAAGTGATGGCAAAAAAGAACAGTTGCCCTCGCAATACAAAATTTGTTTTTGAGTCACCAGACAATCGCACTCTTATTAATGAGGTCGAAAACGCTTTGCCTAGCTATCTAAATCGTCTACGAAATAACCGTCGCGTGCCGATTTTAACAAATTTCTATTTGCCAAGCCGAAATCTAGCAAGTTTCGTGAAAGATTTGGGTATACTCGGTAAAAAACTAGACTTGGAGCTATCATTGTTTGGCTCATATAATAATTCAATCTATAGTTTAAGGCCAAAATTTAAGCTTGACGACCCAGAGTATAACAAGAAGTTTGCTACATTCTTACGTGCTGGCGCCTACGTGATTAATCGCCAAGAAGGCCTTTTGGCTGGTGGTGCGCCTGAGGGGCGGGTGAAAGCCATCGTTACAAATACGGAGATGTTAGATTCCAAAAAAGAGTTTTACTCCAAAATTAAGAAGATTTTCGATCAAAACAACATTCTCAATCCAGATGCCAAATTAGGTGCGAGTTCAAAATTTACCCTAACACATCTACGCGGATTTGAGCCGACGAAGCCCATATCCCAATCTAAATAATATTCTAATCTCGGCGACTAATGACAGATATGGTCCCCGTTGCGATGCATAGACTTTAACTCAATATTCGGCTCAGATAACTCCAAGACGATTCTGCAACAACATAGATATAATATGGTATAATCGTAAGTAAATTTAGAGGAGTTTATATGAAAACAAAATTCAAGAAGATTTCTGATTCACGAGTCGAAATTACTGTTACGCTAGACAAGGACGATTTGAAGCAGGCGAAGGACAAGGCTATCGAAAAACTAGCAAAAGAAGTTAGAGTAGAAGGCTTCCGAAAAGGAAAAGTCCCGACAGAAGTAGCCAAAAA
>CAMYWN010000086.1 GCA_947302765.1 uncultured Candidatus Saccharibacteria bacterium | reverse complement strand
AGGGAAGAGCTCGTGAGATTATCCGCGCCGTCCAGGCCGCCAGGAAGCACGCCGGCCTTCGCCAGGACGACCAAATCAAGCTCTCACTCACTTGTGATTTGCCAAAAGCCTACGAGGCTCTAATCAAATCCGAGACCGGGGCTACCGATATCGCCAAGAACCAGAATTATTCTCACGACGAAATCGCCAAAATCTCCGGCGAAAACGTCACTATCTCCCTAGAGAAAATCTAATCAAATACCAAGCGTGTATGGCCCCCGCGTTCAATATCCTCCAGTAAAAACCCTCAGAAAAATTGACAAACTCCGATAAATATAGTATTATTTACCATAGTACAGGCGGTTTTTAGTCATGCCTGAGAATATTTACAAAGGAGGAATATGAATGGTAACTTTAGAAATCATACCGGACGTCATTGATAATGATTTACGTAATAAACTTGGGAGTGCTCTTATTGCCAGTAGTCAAAACCAAAGTATGCAACACCAAAAGGAAGAGCCTACTTTTGAAATACCGGCCAAGCTTTTACTCGGTATGTATGTGGACGGATATCGCCACGACATAACCATACCCCTGAATCTCTATTTGAGCGCCTACCAGGCGCTCGATTCAAAGCTCGGAGTTTTTGGGGAAATCAAGGGACAAATCTCCTTTTTTGTCAATAAGGAGGTTTTGCTAACAGAAGCAAAGAGCTTTTGCTCTACCAGGACAAAACACCCTACATGTTGTTTCACGGGTGTTGATGTCAGGATTTCGAAAACGGTCGACGAAGAGCCACTGCGGCTAGTCGGTACCATAGTAGAGCTCGAGTACTACGAGATAATCTCCCTCGATAAGGCTCCGGTTGTTGTTTTTGCAGCCAAAAATGAGTCAAAAAAAGTCGACGATATGTTTGGCCTAGGTTTTCTTGCTTCTGACGACCAGACACCAACCTTCCGCCTTGTAGCCAATACGGAAGACCATGAGCAGGAACCTTTTATTCACTTAATCAAGATAATCCCGTCTGGACGCAATTATATACCCGACCTTCCCGCAAGAGATAACGCAAAGGAGGAATGATATGGTCACGATTGATTTACCTTTTATGGCGTATTGTATGGTACTCGTGGTCTTCGCTGGTTTTTTTCTAAGTATACTGCTTCAGGGGCGACACATTGGCCCGCGCGAGAGGTTTGAGTGGGATGAAGAAATCGGTGGCTATAAGTACGTCGAAGGCTCCCGATTTCATTACATAGGAGACCCAATTGATTGGTTTCCGGCAAGGAAGGTGATATCTTATCGGATGAAAGAGATTAGTATTGAATGTGTGGTAACAGCAGACAGAGACTGTATCTATGACGTAAATCCTATGAGCCTCTTTGCCGTACTCGGTTTAAGCCTTCATGTGATGTGCCTTGAAATCTGCGAAGCTCAGAATAGATACCCAGAACGGAACGAAAACCCTGACCCGATTACAAAAATCGAAGAGGAGTATTGCTTATTGACTTCTGCGCTGCTATACTGTGGCCTCAATATGGAATCCTTCATCGTAAAAGACGGTCACAAGGTCGTCAGGAGTTTCCTGTCGTAAGTCAGATCCCTCCATATAACCCAGCATTAGCTGGGTTTTTTGTGTGCCAACTTCTACAACTCCCCGCATCACCTCGACTCACACCCCTAATAATTTGACAAACAACCAGATTATTACCATAAACACTATTGACAAAAACGCTTATGTGTGCTACAATGAAAATAAGTTAGAAAACAAAACAAACATTCTAGCAAATAACAAAACAAACAGGACAAAAACATGAAGCAAAAATCAACTATCAAAGTAACAAAATATGACGACGCCGATTCCGACATGGAATTTGAACTCTTCCAGGCAGAAAAAAACTACATTTCTCCAGAAGAGGTCGAAGCAGCTGTTACCGATAGAATTCAACAACTCTCGCTTAGACTCGCCACCGTCGAAGTTACATATTAAACCACACTAATCTAGAACGTTACTATGATATATAAAAGGAAAGGAAACCAATGTAAAACCAAAACATAACAACAATATAAATAACCATAATAAGCTTAGGAAATTCGCCTATAAGTTAGACTACCATAAATTACATACTAAAACCCGAACACTATGTTCGGGTTTTAGTATCTTTGGTACACCTTAGCAAGGCAGAGTACTTTAAGTCTTACTCGGGCAATAACTAGCCTTGACGGTGTGGTAACTATATATTATAATGTAAATATCGCGCGAACAATCTCAGCGCGAAATCTTTTTTGCCAAGGAGGAAAAGGCAATGTACGTTGACTTAATTAATGAGTTAGTAGAGGGAATTATCGAGAACTCCCAAAACTACGCAAAAGAAGCGGGTATTACGCAGGGGGCCGTAGTTGTTTCTTTCAGGCTTCTGAGCGAAGAGGCGAGAAAAGAGTATAGAACCCCTCTCGTACGCAATGGAGAGTTGGTTCTCTCGGAGCCGATTGTTAAGGGAGATGAAGACACATTCTATCGTATCGAAGGTAAGCCTGAAGGAGATTGTGCTGAAGTGGCGAAGCAGAAAATTGCTTCCGCGAGGCGGGCATTTCTTCATTATAACAAGAGGGAGCCATTCTTCCCGGAATCACTTCAGTCATATATGTCTGAATCGCTCCCTGAAGAGCTCGCAGGTAATGGCCGAACAACTTGGAAGGGGGGCACTTATATCCCCGTTGGTTTCCCTATGCGACAAGGCTGTGCTCTCCTGTGGGGTAATGACGAATTCGATATCGGCTTCGCGATTTCCGGTGGTACACAGGAGCAAGACAAAGATGTTATTTTGAAAGTGCTTCCCGTAATTCGTACCATAGTCCGTAAGTACGGGCTACTTATACCCAAAGCTTTCCCGTGAAGATGATAATAAACCACGAGAAGGCCGTCTGCGGACTGACGTAGGTGAAAAAGACTACACCCCGACCATGGTCGGGGTTTTTCACGCAGTATAGCCACAAAGAAGATTGTGACCACATTGATATGCCCATCCCCACAATTCTTACAGCCTACGAGGCATTTTGGTGGAAGTTCGACGAGCTAAGCTCAAGAACACCATACGGTAGGGGGGGCGTCGTTCTTTACTATTAAATAGACATATTGAACTCACTTTAATAGATTATAATGAGTGCCCAATAAGTTCTTTCATAATAGGTGCCCTAGATTAAGTCGTTAAGTGCAACAATTCCCATGCTTCAAGTGGCGTTAATCCG
>CAMYWN010000085.1 GCA_947302765.1 uncultured Candidatus Saccharibacteria bacterium | reverse complement strand
GAGAAAAATCAAGCCGAGGTAACCAATCGGGCAACCGGTGAAGTAAAACTTATGAATCTTGACGAATTGATTCGTGGTTTATAAGCTGAGCTCGTAGAGAATATAATTGGAACCTTTTATTGGTATTTTCCAGAAATGTTCCCTTTTGCCGTTTGAAGTTGTCACCGCATATCGCAAAAATCTTCTTGACTTGAATCGCGTTTTCGTATACACTAGGTAAAGTTATTATCGGAGTTATGGTTATGATTAAAAAAACAATCAGTTTAACTAGTGAAGGAAAAAAAGAATTAGAGCAAGAGCTCGACGAGCTCATCAAGAATCGCCCCGTGATTGCAGAGAAGATTGCCACAGCAAGAGCTTTTGGCGATTTGTCCGAAAATGAGGAGTATAGCTCTGCAAGAAATGAGCAAAAAATGGCCGAGAGCCGTATTCTCGAAATACAGGACATCTTGAAAAACGCAAAGATTATTCGTGGCGGCAAGAAGGATAAGGCCGATCTCGGCGCTACGATTAGTCTAGAAATGAATGGGCGTAAAGTAGAATATACTCTGGTGGGCCCCACAGAAGCAAACCCACTCGAGGGCAAGATTTCAAACGAATCCCCCATCGGAAAAGCTCTACTCGGCAAGAAAACTGGCGAAGAGTTCGAATTTAACGGCAAGAACGTCAAGATTATTGACATACAATAAAAAACGCTTCCTAACCTAAACAGATTAATCGATGAGCGGGTGACAGGCCTGGAGGGGACCCCAAAGGATTTTGCCTGAGGCAAAATTTTTGGGGAGGAGAAGGCCTGGCAGGACCCGCTCAATGTCTAAGCGGGCGTAGCTTAGGTGTTTTTGCGAGTTTATGTTATAATTATCCTATGTTACTTGAAGATTATCGCAATGAAAGGCTTAGGAAGCTACAAGAAATACGGGAGCGAGGAATAGATCCGTACCCCTCCGTAAGCCATCGCACCACTCAGATTTCTGAAATTTTGGATAAATTCGACGAGAAAAAAGGGCAAGAAGTATCTGTAGCAGGTAGGATTACCGCTATTCGCTCATTTGGAAAGCTGGTGTTCATTAAGCTTCGTGATTATACCGGTGAGATACAGATTTTTATGCGAGTCGTGCCAGAGGAAACACCCGAAAAGATGTTTGGCGCGAAGGATATTAAACTACTTGATACCGGGGACTTCATTGAAGCTACTGGCGTAGTTGATAAGACCCAGACTGGCGAGATTTCGGTTTTTAGCAATTTCGTAAAGCTTCTTACCAAGAGCTTGAGACCTCTGCCGCAGCAGTTCACTAACAAAGAGGAGCGTTATCGCCGGCGCTATGTCGATATGAATGTCAACCCGGAGGTGCGGGAAAGATTAGTACGACGTTCGAAATTCTGGCAGGCCACACGTGATTTCATGAATTCGCATGGGTTTATCGAGATTAACATTCCGGTTCTTGAACACACCACAGGCGGCGCAGACGCGGAGCCATTTGTGACGCATATGAATGCGCTGGATGAGGATTTTTATCTAAGGATTTCACACGAGTTACCTTTGAAGCGTCTGCTTGGCGGTGGGTTCGAAAAAGTCTACGATATTGGACCGAGGTTTAGAAACGAGGGCGTAGATGATGAGCATTTGCCAGAGCATATCGCTTTTGAAGCTTACGCCGCCTATGAAAACTACGAGGACGGCATGAAGTTTTATGAGGAAATGATAAAATACGTTTGCCGTGAGACTTGGGGTGCTCTACAGTTTAATGTGGGGGGATTCGAGATTAATCTTGACTGCGAGTGGCCACGCTATAAATACGCAGATCTGTTGCGCGAAAAATACGACGTAGATGTATTTAATCCGGATAGGGAACAATTGATTAAAGTATTGCTAGACAAATGGGATACCAAGGATTTGAAGCGCGAGGACTTCATGAAGAAGCTTGAGAACACTACAACTCCGCATTTGATTGACGATGTCTGGAAACTGATTCGCAAAACCTCAGCTGGGCCGTACTGGGTAATTGAGGAGCCGTTGAGCTTGTCGCCGCTTGCTAAGAAATCGAGCGAGAATCCACTAGTCACCGAGCGATTCCATCCGGTAATTGCCGGGACAGAGATGGGGAACGGCTTCTCCGAGTTAAATGATCCGCTAGATCAATTAGAGCGCTTTAAGGAACAACAAGCTGCCCGCGATGCGGGAGACGCCGAGGCGCAGATGCTCGATATGGACTTTGTTGAGATGCTAGAATACGGGATGCCACCAGCCTGTGGCTGGGGAAATTCCGAGCGAAATTTCTGGCTACTTGAAGGCGTACCTGGCCGCGAAGCAGTGCCGTTCCCGACCATGCGAAGAGCCGAGGGCGAATAATAATTGAGACTAACAACATAGGTAGCATTAAGTCTAAAAATCCCCAGCTTTGGCTGAGGATTTTGGTTTTTGTGCTACCGAGACCATCATAAGATTTTCGTATGGGGGCCCCGTTTTTTCTTGCTTGATAACCGCTACTACTAGTGACGTTGCCACCTCTCTCTAAGTGTCACCCAGATTGGTTTCCAATCGGATGGATGTCTTGCCTGAATGTCCTCTTCCGTATAGCCCTTCTTAATATCCGCGATTACACAGATAATGTAGCCCGCCATCGCAACGAAGAAGACTGTCCAATTCTCCTTACTACTACACAAGGGCGAACGGACAAGGAGCTTGGGTAGTTCTATGTGGCCTAGGGACGGCCAAGCGAAAAGCTTAGGTAGTCCCAAGCTACATAATGCGGTCGGAATAAGTATATACCCGACTATATCGTGCGTGATTTTGGTAGGACTTATAGTAGACCGCGCCGGGTAGTTTTGTTGCACCTTTTTTCTGATCACAAGGCAATATAACCATACAAACACCATCACTTCATACAGCCAATAAGCTGCACTATAGTAATAGCTATCCACCCTCTCGGCATGCATACCAAGAAGTGCCACCAAGGCGACCCCAATCAACAATTCTCCAGGTATGAACGCTTTTGACTGGTGTTTCCAGACTGGAACTAACCTAGACTCGCCGATTACCCCCACTAGAAACATAAGTCCCGGCCAGAGAAGCCAGACTAACCCCACCATTAGGAACTTGTTTTGCGGTGCAGCGGCGTAGAAATCCGCGCAAAACCCTATTAATGTACCCATAATGCTATTCCTCCTTATACCTATTTTTACCCCATCAAAAGTAGGGCAACAGCATCATTTCTTAATGAAAACACACTTCCTTGATTCTGTCAAAT
>CAMYWN010000084.1 GCA_947302765.1 uncultured Candidatus Saccharibacteria bacterium | reverse complement strand
GTCGAACCAATCGCATTCACAATTCCAATCGTCTTCACCCCCTGCTTCTTAATCTCTCGAAGACACGCCAGTGTATCTGCCGTCTCACCAGATTGCGACACGATCAGAGCTACCGTATCCTCCGGGATATAAGCCTGTCTATACCGATACTCCGACGCAATCACCGTCTCAATCGTAATTTCCGGCGTAAACTGCTCAATATAATAGCCAGCTAGCATCCCTGCATGATACGCCGTACCACATCCCACAATCAGTAAATGCTTAATTTTACGAAGTTCCGCCTCGCTGAGCCCCGGCCCACCAAGCCTCACCGTCTTATTCTCTAAATGCACCCTACCACGCAAAGTCTCCGTCAGCGACTCTGGCTGTTCCATTATTTCCTTAAGCAAGAAATGGTCATAACCGCCCTTTTGAATAGCTGACAAATTCGTCTCAATCTCTTCCACCTTTGCCGATACTGGCTCTGCATTCAGAGTCTTAATCGTAATACTATCCTTCGTAATCGTAGCTACTTCCCCATCATTCAGATAAATTGCTCTCTTCGTATGCCCAACTAGCGCCGACGCATCCGAAGCTATCAAAGTCTCTCCATTCCCTACCCCGATTACTAGTGGCGACCCCGCTCTTGCTACTACAATTTCCTCCGGATTTAGCTCCGATACCACCGCAATTCCATAAGTTCCCTTCACTAGTTTTAACGCCTGCACTACGGCATTCGCTAAAGGATATTTTCCATCTCCATAAAATGAATTGATTAATGCCGCTAACACCTCCGAATCCGTCTCCGATTGAAATTCAAATCCCTCCAGATGACTTTTTATTTCTTTGTAATTCTCTATAATTCCATTATGTACCAAGAAAATCTTCCCCGCCCTATGCGGATGCGCGTTTGCCTCCGACGGTTCCCCATGTGTTGCCCACCTCGTGTGACCGATACCTATCTTGTCGTCACGATTGTTTTCAGCAATCTTCTCCTCTAAATTAATAATCTTACCCTTCGCCTTCAGTAGAGTTGGCTCTCCATTTTCCGCCAAAGTCACAATCCCCGCTGAGTCATATCCCCGATACTCGAGTCGTTTTAGCCCACTAATCAGATAATCCTGGGCTTTTTTCTCACCCACATAACCCACAATTCCACACATATAATCCTCCTTTTAGTGATACTTTAAAATTCCCCCAACTTTCTCCTTATTCCCCTTGCATTTCTTTTACAGAATTATTATATTTCTCCTGTATTTCCTTTGCCGCATTCTCATATTCTTCTTGTGTTTTTTTCTGATTCGACTCAGATTCCTTTTGCATTTCTTCTACCGCGTTATCGTATTCTTCTCTCATCTCATTAGTTGCATTTTCATACTGTTCTTGTATCTCTTCAACTGCATTATCATGTTGTTCGTATATCTCTTCTACCGCCTTATCATGTTGTCCAAACATATTGACCATAACTACAATCACTACGACAAAGATTATCACAGCAAAAGCCACAAGACCAATCAAATACCCCATAGTAAACTTCGTGACTTTTTTCTGCCTCGACTCCGCCTCAATATCAGCCTTTTTCATATTCTCTTTTTCTGATTCCGGAATAAACTTTTCATCTACCCCTACAAATTCATTACTTTTTGCCATCTTTTTTCCTTCCTTTCATAATTATTTTTTATTCTAATACGACAGCAGTCCCAGAAGCTACAACTATCATCATACTATCGCCGTTTTGTCCTACCGGGATCGATTCATAATCCACCTTCACGCCAACGACTGCATTCGCGCCAATCTTTTCCGCACGCGTACTCATCTCTGTAAGAGCGTGAGCTCTAGCATCAATCAGCTCCTGCTCGTACTCCTTCGATCGCCCACCAGTAAAATTCGTAATCCTCGCCGAAAAATCTCTAATGAAATCTATTCCACTTACCACTTCACCAAACACTACCCCACGGTATTCTGCAATATTACGACCATCAATTGAGCTAGTCGTTGATAATAACATTTTCCTCCTTTATTCCTCCTGCAACCCTTCAGGTTAAAATTATCATGGCACAATTATATCATCCTACCACGAATAATACTACATATTTAGATTCCGTTTACCGACCCCCCTGAACATAATCACAATTTACCAAGACCGATTCAAAACCACCCTTCCATATTTCATCAATAAGTGGTATAATAATAAGAATGAGCGGGCCGGTAGCTCAGCTGGTTAGAGCATCTGCCTCTTAAGCAGAGTGTCGAGGGTTCGAGTCCCTCCCGGCTCACCAAATAAAAAGAAATCCCTTTCGGGATTTGTTTTTATTTGGTGAATTGTGGAGTGGTGAGAAATCGCGCCGGGTTCGACCGGACGACGAAGCGAATATAAATCGGGAGCTTGCTCGCGATTTATTGAGCGAGGAGGAACGGAAGACTTTTGCTTTAGCAAAAGTCTAGTCCCTCCCGGCTCACCACGAAATAAAAGAAGACCTTTATGGTCTTATTTTATTTTGTAATAACCTGGTGAGGGCGAGAACCCGTAGGGTTCGCCCACCGTAGGAGCCGAATAAATATCTAAAACTTGTTTGAGATATTTTGAGGCGACGCCCGGTGGAAGACTTTTGCTTTAGCAAAAGTCTAGTCCCTCCCGGCTCACCAATTCCATGAAGTCGAACCCGCCGCGAGGCGATGTTTTTTATTTTAACCCGCGCACGGTCGCGTTGACGATTTCTGCTAACTTTTCTTTATCGTCGACGTCTTCCACAAAATACATCGGTTTCGCGCCGTCATATGGAATCTCTTCGATCATTTTGTATTGTTCGTTTTCTGGAACTATTTTTACAAGCAGACGGTCATCATAGATGCCACCAAATAGGACGTTATTAGAATAGAGCAAGAACTCGCCCATCATTGGCCGGCAGGTAATGTTCGGCGCTTCCGACAGTTGTTCTAAGATAAAATCGCGATATTCTTTGGTGCTTGCCATTTATTTCTCACAATTCTTTTTATGCGCTTTGAGCTTCTTCATTGCCCAGTCGTAATGAGATGAGAGAACGCTCACGAAATATGAGCCGAGTACTGAACCGCCAACCCAAGGATACATGCCTTTTGTAAATAATTGCTCTTCGCTAAGACTTTCGGCTAGCTTCATGACGTCTTTATGTGATTTCTCAAACATCTTTCTAGCATCTTCGAGTGAAGTCTTTTGGTGTTTCTTCCAGTATTCAACATTCATATCGCCATAAGTCTTCCAAGTGTATGGTTCTGGCAAGAATGGTGCGTTACCGCCTTTATTCA
>CAMYWN010000083.1 GCA_947302765.1 uncultured Candidatus Saccharibacteria bacterium | reverse complement strand
GCCCTTATATCGAGAAGCTATCCGAGATACGTCGGAATAATGACAATATGTTGCTGGGTGTTTTGATGGATGATTATATTAATTTCATTGATGTTTTATCGCAAGAGGCAAATATTATGGATAAGTCCTTTTTCGTTGTGGTGCCATATTATTCGTCTCCAGATGCAGAAAAAGTTTTGAATCAAACGAAGAATTTCTTTAAATCTTTCTCAAAGAATAAAGGAATTGAAGTGACAAGGATTGATAGAGCCACCTATGATAAAGCGATGAGTGAGATAACAAACCGAGTAGATTCAGTGATGTCGGGATTGTTCCAGATTGGGATCCATGCTGTTAGATTAAACACAAAAGAACTAGCGGAGCTTTATTATAACTTCAATAACCCGGATACGGCTATTCGGGAGCCGTTAGTGGATTTTTCGAAATTGGCAACACTATATGTAAGAAAGGGAGAAAGGGGAGCGCAAAATGGCTAAAAAGAAGAAACAGTTAACAGCGGCAGAAATTGCAGCGCAAAATGAGGCGATTGAGGCGGCACAGATTCAGCATGCGTTTGAGCAGGGTACTAATACGTTAAGGGATTTGATTTCCCCGTCGGCGATCGAGATTCATTCGGATTATTTTCGGTTAGGCAATAAATACGGGCGTACGATGTATGTTTATGGGTATCCGAGATCGTTATACACTGGTTGGATTTCGCCAATTATCAATATTGATGAGGTGGTAGACGTATCGATGTATATCTATCCGGTGGAGTCTGCGGTAGTAATGAAGAATTTACGTACTAAGGTTACACAGCTTGAAGCTTCGTATAGCTTGAATATGGAAAAAGGTAAGGTGCGCGATCCGGAGCTTGAGGCGGCAATTACGGATGCGGAGGAATTGCGTGATCAGTTGCAAGTTGGCTCTGAGAGGTTTTTCCGTTTCGGATTATATGTAACTATGTGGACGGATTCTCTAGAGGAGATGAAGTACGTGCAGCAGAAGATTGAGACGATTTTTGGGCAGCAGATGGTGTTTTCTAAAGTGGCAAATGCGCAACAAGAGCAGGGACTGAATTCCGTAATGCCACAGTGTCAGGATCAGCTGCAGATTCGTAGGAATATGAACACAGGTGCGATTTCGACGTCCTTCCCGTTTACTTCTGCGGACTTGACGCAGGATAAGGGAATTCTGTACGGCATCAACATGCATAATAATGGTTTGGTGATTTTTGATAGATTTTCGCTTGAAAATGCAAATATGGTGGTTTTTGCGAAGTCTGGTGCCGGCAAGTCGTTTACGGTTAAGTTGGAAGCGCTACGCACAATGATGATTGGAGCAGAGGTGCTAATTATTGACCCGGAGAACGAATATCAGAGGCTATGTGACGCGGTGGGCGGTTCTTATATTAGATTATCGCTAAACTCTGATGTCAGGATTAATCCGTTTGATTTACCGAAAGTAGTAGACAGTGAGGACGCCGGGGATGCTTTGAGGTCTAATCTCGTGACTCTGCATGGCTTATTTAGATTAATGCTCGGGGGGAATCAGGCTGTGGCTGGCGGCCAAGTAATTTCGGCGCTTTCGGCGAGCGAAGAGGCCGATCTAGATCAGGCACTAATCGATACCTATGCTAGGGCAGGAATCACTTCCGATCCTTTGACGCATCAGTCGACGCCACCCACGATTATTAATTTGTACGATACGTTGCTACATATGGGCGGATCGGGACCACAATTAGCGCAGCGCCTAAAGAAATATACGAGTGGAACTTTTGCAGGTATTTTCTCACAACAATCAAATATTGATATTAACAACCAGATGGTGGTGTTTAATATTCGCGATCTTGAGGACGAGCTTCGTCCGGTGGCGATGTATATTGTGCTATCACATATCTGGAATATTGTGAGAGCCGAGCAAAAGAAGAGGCTTTTGATTGTGGATGAGGCGTGGCAATTAATGCAACACGAGGACTCGGCTAATTTCTTGTTTTCGCTAGCTAAAAGAGCAAGAAAATATTACCTAGGACTGACAACTATTACACAGGATGTCGAAGATTTTATGAGTACTAAGATGGGGAGGGCAATTGTAGGAAACTCGTCGATGCAATTATTGTTGAAACAATCGGTATCTGCAGTGGATGTGCTTTCGGATGTTTTCAAATTGACCGGTGAAGAGAAGAGAAGGCTTTCGAACTTCCCAGTGGGACAAGGGTTGTTCTTTGCGGGGCAGAATCACGTGCATATTCAGGTAATTGCGTCGGAAACAGAGGAGAGCTTGATTACGACCAATCCAGGGGGAAAGTAAGCTAATTCTTGATTAGAAGGATTAGTCTTGGAGAGATTTCTGGCAAGGTGTAATACTCTGACTTGATAGAGAAGTTTTTGCACTGGGGGGAAGTGTAGCTTTGACTTAGAGGAAGCTCTGACGCAGGAGGAGTTTAGTTTTTGACTGAGGTAGTTTAGCACTCTTGTGTTTTGAGTGCTAATGATATATAATATCTAATATGGCAAAAAGAGATTATTATGAAGTTTTGGGTGTTTCTAAGAATGCCTCTGATGATGAAATAAAAAAAGCTTATCGAAAACTGGCGGTTAAGTATCATCCGGATAAAAATCCTGGCGATAAGGAAGCGGAGGCGAAGTTTAAAGAGATTAACGAAGCACATGATGTGTTGGCGGACAAACAGAAGCGTGCAAGGTATGATCAGTTTGGGCATGCCGGGGTTGGTGGAGCAGGCGGCAATCCGTTTGCGGGAGGTAATCCGTTTGGAAATGGTGGAAGTTATAACTTTAATGGGCAGACATTCAACTTTGATTTTGGTGGCGGGGGGTTCGAGGACATCTTAGGAAGCTTATTTGGCTTTGGTGGCGGAGCGCGAAGGGCGCGTCGAGGGGCCGATTATCAGACGACGGTTACTTTGACGTTTGAAGAGGCGGTTTTTGGTGCAACAAAAATGGTATCAGTGAACGGTGAGAGTCTAAAGGTGAAGATCCCTGCGGGTATCGACGATGGAATGTCTATTAGGTTAAGTGGAAAAGGCGGAGAGGCGCCAGAAGGAGGGGGCGAAAAAGGTGATTTATACGTCAGAATTAGAGTAAAGCCGCATAAAACTCTAACGCGTGAAGGAGCAATTATCTTGTCGGAAAAGACGATTAGTATGGTTGATGCGGCTTTGGGATGCGAAATTGAAGTCGAGACAGTGGATGGTGCGGTAACAATGAAGGTTCCTGCGGGAACTCAATCTGGAACTCCGTTTAAGCTCTCGGGGCATGGAGTGCCGTTTCGGAATG
>CAMYWN010000082.1 GCA_947302765.1 uncultured Candidatus Saccharibacteria bacterium | reverse complement strand
CAAGATTTAGATATATACGAGATGACGGGATGCCGGCGGAGTATATTCCGGATTTTGTGGTGAGAATGGGAAACGATTGCTATCTAGTAGAGACGAAGGCGCAGAATCAGACGTCGCAGCCAAACGTGGTGAGAAAAAAGCGTTCAGCGGTGCGTTGGGTGGAGAAGATTAATATGCTGAAACCGGAGACGCGGGAGAATTTGACTTGGCATTATGCGATGTTGCCGGATAAGATGTTTTATGATTGGCGGAAGAAGAATGCAAGTGTGAGGGATATGTTGGAATATGCGGAGCTGAAGAATATTGAAAGTGAGGAAAGTGGGCGGCTGTTCTAGCGTAGAATAATAGAATAGGAGTTGTTTGAGACACAATATAGTAGCTGTTTGAATTATGTAGGGAATGAATGAGTGATTGATTATGGGGGGGTCGCTAAATAATCAAGTTAAATTGTTGTTTAAGCATAGACAAGAGGTGGGGGTTGAAAAATTGATAATGGTGTGTTAGATATAGGAGCGGGTTGGCTCCGGGGTTTAGTGGGGTGTAAAACAGCGGGAGTTGCCATAGCAGCTCGTGCGGGTGTGGAGCTTCAATAAACCGCTACTCCAGATATGCCAGAAGCTCGGAAAGGAGGCAGATGGGGATAAGGTTTTCGCTATGGCGGATTCAAATAACCGTAAAGCTCTCACTACGGCGATGTAGCCGAAGAAAAAACTAAGCCACGAGTAGTGGCTTAGACCAACCATGGGTGTAGTTTCTGGAGCTACGCCCTTTATGCTTTAATTGTAGCATATGTTGATGAATTGTAAATAGTTTCGTATCTTCCGATGCCTGGTTGAAGGCAAGGAGGTTGAAAACCGGCCAAATTGGTGCTAGAATAAGCATAAGTAAAAAAGGAACTCTATGGCAAAAATTAATCGAAGATTTATTGATAAACACTGGATGGTGTTTTTAGTTCGCGGAGGCATGGCGGCCGCTTTTGGCATCTTTGCGCTTTTTTGTGGCGCAGGGAGCATCGACAACATTATTGCAGTGATTAGTATACTACTACTTTTTATGGGGATTATCGACGCAGTGGGCGCGCTTTATAGCTCTACAAAAAAACATGGTTGGTTTAACTCGGTAATTGACTCATTAGTCGACGTGGTCGCCGCCATCTTACTATTGTTTGTCACGGCCGGGAATCTCGCAAATTGCGTGCTAGTTTTATCGATTTATACCATAATCTCCGGTGCTATCGATATATTCCACGGCTTTTTATCCACAGTAGATCCCACCGATCGTTTCATTAGGGTTCTAGCGGGGATTTGTGGGTGTGTTATTGGTATAGTAATCCTAAATGCGGGGAATTTTGAGATTTCCACATTTATTCGATTCTTTGGGGCATACATGATGATTGTAGGTACAACAAGCTTGATCTATGGTGTGCATAACCGTGCACAAAACATGGAAGACAGGGCCGCAAGAAGCGAATCTCGCAGAAAAGGGAATCGCAAAAAACCAGTCTCGAAGAAAAAATAACAATTACGTATACCTATTTTCTAGCTCCGGTATGCTATAATGTTTGAAAAGGAGAACTATGAAAGCAATTATTACCGATGCGGGTTTCGCTAGTCGATATTTACCAATTACCAAAACGATTCCGAAAGCCATGATTCCAATCGGGGCAAAGCCAGTAATGCAGCTCTGTGTTGAAGAGTGTGCCGAAGCTGGAATTGACGAAATCATCATCGTAGCTACGCCAAACACTAAGTCCAAGGAGATTTACGAAGATTACTTCCATAATCCTTCAGATAATGTTAAGGCTCTACTAGATAAACAGGGGAAGTCTGAACGCTTTAAACCGGTAGAAGAGGTCTTAAATTTTCCCAAAATTACCGTAATAGAACAGGATTCAAATCTACCATATGGAAATGGCTCACCAATTGTGTCTGCTAAAAATTTTGTTAAAGATGATGAAGCCTTCGTGGTACTATATAGCGACGACTTAATTCTCGGAAAGGGTGACGTAAAGACACTGATCGAAACTTACAGGAATCACCCGGGAGCAAAGGCTGTTATTGCGGCGCAGGAAATGCCGGAAGAGGTTTGGAATCGTTATGGTATGATAGCGCTAAAAGAAAATGGAACTTTGAGTCATATCGTAGAAAAGCCAAAAACCCCAGATTTGTCGCCGAGTAATCTAACTAGCTATGGTAGATACCTACTAACACCTGAAGTATTTGAATACTTACTACCATCCAACACTGGTCTTGACGACGAGCTTTGGACTGTGGATGCTATTACAAAGCTAGCCGAGCACGGAGACGTAGTGGTCGCGAGAAGTGAAGGAAAATGGATTACGACTGGCGACCCAAAGAACTACTTTTTGGCACACCTTGAATTTGTCCTATCAAAAACAGATTACGCAAATGACGTAAAGAAACTAATAAAAGAATACGAAAAGGAGGATAAATAGTGAACACTGCGGAATGGATTTTGGTGGCAATTTTAAGTATCACGTTGATGATATTTCTGATTGTAGGCATAGTCTTATTAGTGCGCTTAATCAGCATCAGTAAGGAAGTTGAGAAAGTCATAGTAGAAGGACAAGATATTGCCAAAAACGCCAATGGTATAGTGTCAAACGTGAAAGGTATGACTTCGATCGGCGGTACCGTTGAAATGTTTGTAGATAAATATATTAATTCCAAATTAAAAGATAAGCCAAAGGAAGACAAGGAGAAGAAAGATGAAGGAAAATAAAAAAGGCGGAGCTGGGAAGTTTTTCTTAGGGGCAGCACTTGGGGCTCTAGCTGGTGCAATCGCTGGAAAGTTTGTTTCACAGAAGTGCGACGAAGACAAAGAAGATATCGAAGATAGGATTGAAGATATCGAAGATGATATTGAAGATTTTCGGGAAGACATCGAAGAGAAAGCTGAAGAAAAAAAGGCCACAGTGGACAAGGCTGTCAAGAAGGCCGAGAAAGAAATAGATTCTAAGGCTAAGACTTTAAAAAAGCAGGTTGATTCAGCTAAAAAGACTGTCGAAAAGAAAGCAAAAGAAGTCAAAAAAGCCGTCGAAAAATAATGACACAGTTAAAACCAAGTGATTTTGTACACTTACATAACCACACGCATTACTCGCTACTCGATGGCTTAACTAAAATACCGGAGCTAGTTCAATTTATTAAAGAAGATGGCATGGAAGCCGTGGCCGTAACCGATCATGGCACTATGTCTGGGCTAGTTGAATTATACAAGGAATGTAATAGCGCCGGAATTAAACCTATTTTAGG
>CAMYWN010000081.1 GCA_947302765.1 uncultured Candidatus Saccharibacteria bacterium | reverse complement strand
CGGCGCGTATTAGGCTTCGCGTATCGTACCTAGTGTCATTCCCCACATTCGCTGAGAGTGTATAACCAAAAGACGCGTTAGTAGATACACCTACCGTAATAATATTACTATCCGCCACACTTCCAGGGGCAAGTTCAGGAATTATAAGATCCGCCGAGGATACATTAACTGAGATAGTAGGATTGAAGTCAAAAGATACATCAACTGCCTGGGAATAAGTGAGGGCGGAGACTGGAGTGAAACCAAATAAACTATAGAATAGTACTACGCTAATTACAACTAAACAACTTACTACATCAAACATCACACGCGGATACGACGCCCTTTTGTTTAATAAGCACAACCAACACATCATGCAATAATTATAGCACATGTTTTTAAAACACAAGCACTAAACCACAAAAAACACGTTATACACTATTCGTCTACCGGCATCGCATCATAGTCTATACCGTACTGGGCGTATTGGTAACGCATATAAGCCTCGTCGAGTTCCGCCGACAAACTCTTCATTGGCCCATCATTCGCCACCGCCATCACGATAAAGCGCAACGGTTTATTTGTACCACCGCAAATTTCCATTGAATCACCGTAAGCAAGTTCCCCAGGCACAGTAATCCGCCTAATTCCCCCAATTCTCATCCCCTCTACTCCAATATTCCAACCCTCAATCATCCCAAGAGACGGATCAAGAATCTTTGCAAAGGAGGTTGGATTGTCGTTGTCATCAAAGGACGAATCAAAAACACTCTCATCCGCACAATACCCCACATAATATGCTAAATAATTTGAACTATCTTCCGCAAGTACTGCCCCATTACCTACTTTCAAATCCTTAGTTTGTACGCCGTTTTCATTAGCAGAATTCTCATTAAACGCTTTAATTTCAGACTTAAAACTAATAAATGCATCGTAATCAGCCTTTGAGGCCTCTTTAAACTCGGCTAGCTTCTTATTATAGGCCTCCTCATACTGTGCTACTTTCTCTGGATCAATATTTGCCTGCGTCGTTCCATCATCTTTCTTACTACCACTTAAGATAATTGCCGCATAACTCGCGATGATCGAACCGAGCATTACAACTGCAATAACTGTAATAAAGATTCTCTGTTTGAGACTGGTTTTTAACTCTTTTTCCTGCATATATTTACTCCACTTAATAATATTTCCCCATTATATCACAAAAATAACCCCAATCAGGGGTTATTTTTGCGAAGTTAGGCTACTTAGCCTCTTTCTTCTCTGGACGCTTGAGTATTTCTACCTTCTTAAAGTCCCCGCCAGCCTTTTTGATAGCCTCAATAGCGGACTTCGAAGCGAACTGTGTTTCAAGATTAATCTTTGCCGATAGCTCGCCACGAGAAATTACCTTAACCTTTACAAAAGGCGAAGAAATCAAAGCAGCCTCTGCAAGTTTGTAATTATCTACCTTGCCTGAAAGCCCATTTAGTCTGTCAGTATAAACCACTTCAGCTTTTGAATGAAAAGACTTAAAGCCTTTTAGCTTTGGCACGGCCTGCATAATCGCACGTTGGCCACCCATAAACCCTGCTGGCATCTTGCGATGGCCAGTACGGGCTTTCTGTCCCTTTGTACCACGACCAGCCGTCTTGCCCTGTCCGGCCGAAATACCACGTCCTTTTCGTGACGGACGAGTATTTCCTGTAACGTTTAAATCATTGTATTTCATTACTTATCCTCCTTTTTCGAGGTAGTCTTCTTAGCAGCCTTAGCAGTATTCTTTACAGGAGCAACCTTCTTCTCCTTAGCACCCACCCATTCATTTCTAGGAGTTTGCTGCGCCAACCCCTCGATTACTGCGTAGGCAATATTTACTTTATTGGTAGAACCAAGCGACTTAGAAATCAAATTCTTTACACCAGTCAAACCCATAATGGATCGCACCGTACCACCAGCAATAATACCTGTACCAGGAGCTGCTGGCTTCATCAACACATCGGCACCAGTTACTTTTGTACGCACTTCGTGACAAATCGTCTCGCCGTCCATATTGAAAGTAATCATAGACTTCTTTGCCTTAGAAGTAGCTTTCGCTACAGCCGTGGTTACGTCATTACCTTTAGCGACACCAACACCGACTTTGTTTTTATGATTACCAATAGCGACTAATGCTTTAAACCTCATTCTGCGTCCGCCAGCTACTGTACGGGATACTCTATCTACTGCAATTGTAATTTCATCAAATTCCTTCTTTACGGCGTCAGCACCACGTGCACGATCTCTACGATTGCGTCGCTCCATGCGACGTCCAGAAATGTCGCGCGTTACCTTGCGCTCGGCCGTCTGGTCATCCATTTTCAAGGTACCAGATTTATTAATTACTCTTGGGGCTTTTTTATCATTTTCTGCCATAATTAAAACTCCAATCCTTCTTTTCTAGCCGCTTCAGCAAGAGCATGCATGCGACCAGCGTATAATTTAGAGCCACGATCAAATACGACTTTGGAAATCTTGGCTGATTTTGCTTTTTTTGCAATCTCGGTGCCAATTTTCTCAGCTTTCTCGACTTTCGACCCAGTCATTTTGCTACCAACCGTCGTTGCGTAAGCTAAAGTCGCTCCTTTATCATCATCGATAATTTGAGCAATAATATGTTGATTAGAAAAGTTCACGGATAAACGCGGACGTTCTGCTGTCCCATGAATCTTAGCGCGAGTTCTTTTCGCTCTGAAAATCTTATTCATTACTTCTTACCCGCCTTTCCTGCCTTACGAAGAATTACTTCGTCGACATATTTAATACCCTTACCCTTGTAAGGTTCAGGCTTCTTGAGAGCACGAATTTCCGCTGCAATTTGGCCAACCTTCTGTTTGTCAATGCCAGAAACCGTAATTTCCATTTTATTTGTGGTCAACTGCACACCTTCAGGTGCTCTATATTTTACTGGGTGCGAAAACCCAAGTGCCATTTCTATCTCCTGGCCACCACCAGATAGACGAAAACCTACACCATTAATCTCTAATTTTTTCTCGTAGCCTTTAGTCACACCAACTACAGCATTGTTAATCAACGCACGCTGAAGACCATGCCAGGCACGGGATTTTGGCTCGTCATCCTCACGAGTGACGGTCAAGATGTTACCATCGATAGAAACCTTTGTTTTAGGCTGCACCGGGACACTGAGTGACCCCTTTGGGCCCGCAACAGTAATTTCGCTGTCGCCGACCGTGATTGTCACTCCCGCCGGAATCTCGATGGGTTGTTTTCCGATACGACTCATATCTTTTCCCTTTTAAGTTAATATCCCTATAATTATATCATGCCTCTTTAATATTTTCAACTTCCAAACCTGAGTTCAATCATAAAGTGCAACTTTTCTGGAGCCAAAGCATAAGGACGAGT
>CAMYWN010000080.1 GCA_947302765.1 uncultured Candidatus Saccharibacteria bacterium | reverse complement strand
TAAAGAATCTCAACTCATTTAAGAGCGTAGAAAGGGCCGTAGAATACGAGATTAAACGCCAGAGTAGGTTACTCGAATCAGGTGAAAAAGTCAAGCAGGAAACACGAGGCTGGAATGATGCTAAAGGCGAAACCACTAGTCAGCGTTCCAAGGAAGAGGCAAAAGACTACCGCTATATGCCAGAACCAGATATCCCGCCAATTCATTTGTCGGCCGAGTTTATTGAGACTGAATCAGCTAAGTTGCCGTTGATGCCAGCCGATTATCGTAAAATATTTGGTGAGATCATTCCGAATGATACGCTCGAAGTATTGCTCGACTATCCTTCTTTGATGGAAAGTCTGGGGCAACTGACGCAATCGGAAATACGTTTTTCGGGGCGCTCCGGAGGTTACGACCGAGGTGGCGAGGGGTCCGAGCCCCGTGACGACGGGAGCGAGGAACCCCGTCCCCGAGAAAACGTATTTCGATTGCGTCTTGCTGCCAATCTTTTCGCATCGGTACTACTAGCCGAGCAGAAGTCGGCAGAGTATCTTAATGATTTGCCGTCCACGAAGGATTTAGCAGAGCTCGCCGAGATGAACGAAAAGAAAGAGCTCTCATCTACCGCGACAAAAGAGGTGTTCTTAAGATTGTTCGATCCCCAGATGAAAGGTCGCGGCGCAAAGCAGGTTGCGAAGGAATTGGGCCTGATTCAGGAGAATGATTTAGGGGCGCTAGAGACGATTGTTGATACTGTGCTAGCCAAGCCAGAAACTCAAAAGGCGCAGAACGATTTTAGAAACGGGGAAGAAAAGGTAATCGGATTCTTAGTAGGGCAAGTGATGAAGGAGTCCCACGGCAAGGCTAACCCCTCCGCTGTGCAGGAAATTTTGCGTCGCAAGTTGGCATAATACATACTTTCCCATAATCGACAGGTTATCCATAAAACTGAGCACACTGGGATGTTTAATGAAATTCTTTTAATTTGTCCTGTAATAACTCGGCGTCTGTCTCGGCTAGACGACCACTGGCGAGCCATTCCATATTAGTGATATCTGGGAGGGTAAGCTTTGATTCTTTTTCGAAATTAGCTAAATCAGCTTTGTTTTGAAATTCGAATTCAACAACAGCCAGCCCAGTATGCCTCCCCTCAAAGATGTCAAGCTCTCCTTCCCACCCTGAAATATTAACTTTGTAGCGTTTTTTCTCAATATTCGACGTGATACCGCTCGATAAAGCCTCGTACTCTTGGCGCGATAATTCGATAGTTGTTTCTACCATAGTCGTTAGATCATCCTCTCTGATTGGACGTTTTCGGGTGACCATATACTCGTTATCCTTTTGGCGTAGACGTAGATCCTTGTGAGAATCACCATTCGGAACATAGAAATCGTTCATATAGACTCCAGATCCAGTAGTGATACTCTTTTTTAATTCCTCGATTCTTGTCTGAGGAATAAGAAAGCGTTTTTCAATTTCTAATTCTTCCATATGTTTTATCCTGATTAATAAGACTATTATATCAGAAAAGGCGAAGCTTGTCTGCCTCGCCTGTGTTCCGCTTTGATCGCCGTCCGGTATATACGCTAATTATCAATACTAAAGAGGGGACTATTCTTCCGTTATGGACTATTTGATATTGTTCTGCGACTAGATTCCTTTGCTGGCGGAAAATACGATTCAATCTTATTAGCAAGGCCTTCGGTATCTCGTCCTTTTATCTCTCGAAGAGCGTCAACCACTACATCCTTCTGGTAACTATCCACAATTATGCCATCGGGGTGAAGGAATAGATTTCTATGCCCTCGGTCGAAGTTCTGGTTTGAAAAACCACACCTCGTAACAGTAACATGTTCTGTGTTTCTCCTAAAGACGGTTTGCCATTTCCCTTCATCGATCTTCACGAATCCTATCGACATAAGATTTTTCCCGATTTCTTCACATGGTACGACTAGATCCCGATCATCTGAAGCCAAGTCGACAAACTTAGCTTTGCCATGAACTTTGTTAGAGAACTGAATTAATCTATCCATCTCCTGAGGTGAGTCATTATACCCACGTATGACCGTAGCGTTTAGATGAATCTCTATCTCCGGCAATGAGTCCCTTATCGAGACGATAGTGTCAAGCGTTTGCTGCAACCCATACGATGAACCAGTGATTTTTTGATAAACAATCGGGTCCATAGTGTGTAGCGAAACATTAATTTGTCGATTGTGTGCCAAAAACTTTCTTGGGCTCGATAGTAGCGAAGCGTTAGTGACCGTTGTAATAGAGGTTCCTTCTCTCGCAATCCGCTCACATACTTCACGATAAATCGGAGAAACAAGTGGCTCCCCTCCAGTTATCGTTATCGTATCCCAACCCCAGAGACGCTTAGCTACGCTTGCAATAAAGGCGTAGTCATTTGGCGACAATAGAAACTTAGTGGATTCCTCAATACGTCCCTCGTGATGACAAAAGAAACAACGGTAATTACAAAAAGAAGTAATGACTATACGAAATTCGTGCGTATCTCTCATATTCTTGACCTCCTAAAGTGCAATCTGTCGGATTCACCTTCCAATATATCATATTTTTGCAAAGTAGCAAACTTCATTCGCATCTCGTTTTTAGATTTTAATTATTCATCTTTTCGAAGAAGTGTGATAGAATTGGTAAAAATATGTCTTGTTTTTGAGCGTGGAGCTTGAGAAGGCAAATAATAATAATTAAAGGAGTATATGGCTACTGGAATTAAAAGCTTGGCTGATATGCGAAACATTGGAATTATCGCACATATCGACGCTGGCAAAACCACAACTTCCGAGGCGATTCTTTATCGTACCGGATTAAAACATAAAATCGACCTAGTTAAAGGTGGCACCGGCGGTGCTGACACCGACTGGATGGAGCAGGAAAAGGAACGTGGTATCACGATTACTTCTGCCGCTGTGACTGTTTACTGGAAGAACCATCAAATCAACATCATCGATACCCCGGGGCACATCGACTTCACCGCTGAGGTGGAGCGCTCGCTACGTGTACTTGACGGCGCAGTGGTAGTGTTCGATGGTAAGATGGGTGTCGAGGCGCAGTCTGAGACGGTGTGGCGTCAGGCAACCAAGTATGGCGTACCTCGCATCTGCTTTGTGAATAAAATCAACCAAATTGGTGGCGATTTTTACAAATCTTTGGATTCTATCCACAAGCGTTTGTCAAAGAATGCGGTGGCAATTCACTTGCCAATCGGGTTTGAGAAAGACATCTGCGGCGTAGTAGATCTCGTCGATATGAAGGCCTACACTTACAAGGATTATGCCGATCACGAACTAACCGTGGGTGAAATCCCTGCCGACATGGTAGAGAAGGCCAAAAATGCCCGCTCAATGCTAGTAGAGGAGGCCGTCCAGG
>CAMYWN010000079.1 GCA_947302765.1 uncultured Candidatus Saccharibacteria bacterium | reverse complement strand
CGATGTTTCAACCACTTCTACAAGTCGTTCTTCCCGTCCTAAACGCGATCGTAATTGCTACTACGAGAGCATTTCAGGCAATAGCCAGATTATTTGGGATCGAATTCGACGCAAGTGCTTATGCGGACGGTTTTTCTGACATAAGTGCTGGCGTGGAATCCGTTGGCGACGCAGCCGACGATTCAAGTGGAAGCGTCAAGAAACTCGCCAAACAGTTAGCCGCATTTGATGAGATGAATACCCTCAACAAAGATACTTCTTCTGGTGGAAGTTCCGGCGGCGGAGGTGGTGGCGGAAGTATAGATCTGCCAACAATAGATTGGGATAAGTTATACTCCGGTGGCTTTGATAAGGTCACAAATAAAGCTCTCGAAATGGCCGATAAGATCTATAAAGCTTTCGAAAAACTCGGTAAAAAGCTCAACAACACTTTCAAAAAAATAGACTGGGCAAAAATTAGTAAAGGCATAAATGAAGTCTGGGAAGCCCTAAAGCCGTTTGGCGAGCGTATCGGAGCCGGGCTTGAATGGTTTTACGATAATGTACTGGAACCACTCGTAGTCTGGGCGGCAAATAATCTTGTCCCAACCGTTCTACATTTAATAGCCGGAGCATTAAAACTTATTGGTGCCGTAATCGATGCGTGTGCGCCAACTTTCGCTTGGCTTTTCGATAATTTCCTAAGACCAATCGCTGAATTTACAGGCGGAATCATTATTGGAGTTCTTCAAGGAATTGGCGATATGCTGAACTGGATCGCCGAACAGCAAGCCGTCGTAGAGCTCATAAAGAATATTGCCCTAACAATAGGAATTATGGTCGCGGCATGGGAAGCTTACCAATTAGTAGCCGGAATAGTAACTGGTATCCAAATCGCCATGACCGGCGCGATGGTAGCCGGCACTACAGCAAGCGGAGCGTACGCAGCTGGGCTTGGAATAGTAACTGCCGCACAAAGTGCCTGTGCGACTGCTGGAACGGTCTTAAATGCGGTATTTAGCACAACTAGCATTGTCGGACTCGCAATAACCGCTGTCCTCACAGGGATTAGCGTAGTAAACGAAGCCTTAAAGCTCTCCACAATGGAAGCTGAACTTGCCGAGAGAAACCGCATGGATACGGTAAAGCTTTCAACTCAAACAACGGAGTGGCATAACGAGGCGATCCAAAGGCAAAAAGAATTGATAGATGAGCTAGAAGACGCTGAATTAAATGCTGTCGACTCCGAACTGGCCTATATTAATGCGCAAGAAATGGCAACGCAGAAACGCGAGAAATATAACCAAATGCTTCAAGCTGGTACTTATAGTACAGACGAACTCCATAAAGCGGAGCTAGAAGCGCTTTCTGCGGAAGGTCGTGCTACGGCCGCCAAAAATAAACTTGCCGAAGCCCAACAGAATGTAACTGATAAGACCGAAGAATACGGCAATATGGAGTGGAAACGTATTATGACCGAGAAACAGGCCGAAATGCTTGATCTAGCTAAGGCTGGGCGCTATGAAGAAATAAACAAAAGACTTCTTGAGCTAGGCACTTCTTGTGTTGAATATAAAGACGCGCATGGTAATATGGCCAAATTTACAATGGAAGATTCAGAGAATATGGCATTCTTTATTGGCGACCAATTAGCTAAAGCAGACTCTGCTTATAAAGAATACTGGAATTCAAGTTCAGCGACAATCCAAGAAGCGGTTAGAATAACGGAATCTGTAGAGCCACAATTCGAGCAGAGCGGTAAAAGCTTTGACTCCGGTCTTGCGACAGGTATTAACCAAAACTCATGGCAGGTATCAAACGCAGCAAAGAATAGTGCGCTCGCGGCCAAGAACGCGTTTAACTCTACACTCCAAATCAAGTCACCAAGCCGAGTAATGAAGAAATCTGGCGGATTCTTCGTGGCTGGCATTGCAACCGGAATTGCCGACTCGATAAAAGAAGCTGAAACCGAAGTCGTTTATATGGCAAATAAACTAACTGGAGCCGTAGACAATGTCTTCTCAAACTACCAGATGGCCGATATCGCGCCAAATCTAGAAATAGGTGCAGATATTAGTAACGATATCGAAACGCGCTTAAAACGCGATAATATGCGCCAAGAGATGCAAGAAAAAGATAATGATGACGAACCAATCTCGCTAACCGTCAAAATCGGCGAAGACACGATCCTGGATAAAATCGTCAAAGGAATAAACGAAAAATCGTTCATGAATAATATGGGAGTAATAAGCATATGATAGGAACTCTACTGAAGATCAATGGGCAAACTATTCCAAATATCAAAACATACAAGGTCGGCAACAATAAGCTCTGGGCCGACGCGGAACGCAATATGGATGGCGATGTTAGAGCGACTTTCATTGGTGTATTCCCAAAGCTCGAATTAGAGATTGGTGGTATTTTGACCTCTGCAATCGTAGCGAACCTCTGTGCTCTACTTGATCAACCATATTTCTCCGTTACATTCTATGATCCAAAAACCAGAGCCAATCGAACTGCCCAATATTACGCGTCAGATTATACTGTGGAACTGATGGATAAATACCGGGAGCTCTACCAACCATTCTCGGTCAACTTAATACCCGTGAGTAAAAGATGATAGAGGTAAGTAACGCATTTAAAGAAGCAGCCAGGGCGCCGGTAAAAGTTATCCGGGCTTCGATAGTCTGCGAAAACGACACCTATACTTCATCTGACGTACTAGTCTCATTATCAAAAGAAGATACTGGATTCTATTTTAGTACAACAACCAAAAGCCTATCATTCAAACTATTGGGAACTGATTACGATTTAGTAGGTAAAAACGTAACGGCTACTTACGAAATTCAATCTGGTAATAGTTGGGATGGTTGCATACTTGGTCGATTTGCGATCTATGAACAGACCGTTAATCTCGAAAAAGGAACGACCGAATTCAAAGCCTATGATCCAATAGGTATGATGGGGAGAGTCAATTACGATGCTGGAAGCCTAAATTTCCCTTGCACCGTAGAAAATTTATTCGAACAAATATGCAATAGATTTGGTTTAACAAGATATGCAACAATTGTCGCAAATCTCTCTTATCAAATTAGTGAAGATTTATATGCGAAAATAAATGGAACAACTTTTCGCGATATTCTCGCAGAAATAGCCGGAGCGACGGCTTCTGTAGCCGAAGTCGATAATGAGACAATTCGGCTTAGGCCAATTGAAATGATTCCAACAGAAACCCTAACCTATGCGAACCTAAAGAAAGCAAAACTAGAACCAAAATATGGCCCGGTCAATAGCGTCGTCCTTGCACGAACTCCGGCCGAAGACAACATTGCGGTAACAGACGAAGAAAGTATCGCTGAAAACGGCAAAACCGAAGTCAAGCTAGCTAATAATGAGATTTTGGACGACGACCGAGAAACTCTGGCGCAACCAATTCTTGACGCAGTCGACGGATTCTACTTTTATCCTTTCGAAATAACTACCGAGGGCCATGGTTGGT
>CAMYWN010000078.1 GCA_947302765.1 uncultured Candidatus Saccharibacteria bacterium | reverse complement strand
CCGCGTCATATAATTGCTTCGCCCCAGAAAGCACCTTTTCGCGCGCTTCTGCTTCGTAATATATTTTCTTAGCCATGTTTTCTCCTTTTTATACTAATTTCTAAATCCCACCCTTATTAATTCACATACTTTTCCACAAGTTTTCCACAACCTACATCGTCGCGAGTATATCTTCTTCTTTCAGGATGACATAGTCTGTATCATCTACTTTCACCTCTGTTGTAGAGTATTCTTTGTAGATGACTTTGTCACCTTTTTTTACGGATTTTACTTCTGGGCCCACCGAATCTACTACCGCATAAGCCGGCTTTTCCTTGGCCTCACCGAGTAAAATTCCTGATTTAGTCTTTTCGAGCGGCTTTTCCACCACCGCCACTACATTTGTTTTTAACGGTTTTAGTGCCATAATTTCTCCTTTTACCCCTTACAGGGCTTTTCTCCTTTTCTACCCCCATTATAGCACAATAATTAGCACTTGCAACCCCCGAGTGCCAAACTCCACTTTTAGACCTGGTGACCCAATAAAAAGCTCATAAAGAACGCTTGTTTCGGTATCTCGAAAAATTTCACCTAACTTATAAAATGACTATAGTTTCTTCGCCGTTCACGACCGTAGCCGCAAGAGATTTTAACTTAGCACTCACGGTTCTGCTTCGCTAGGAAGATCCACGTTAGGAGCAGAATCAATCGTGAAAGCATTAGTACTAGTGGTATCACCAGAATCTTGTGATATAGCTAGTTTCATCGCCCAGTTGGAGATGTCAGGGTTACCAGCAGTAGTAGCGATACCAGATACTATAGTAGCATTACTACTGGCATTTGTACCTACGAGTTTATTACTATTTGTTCCTCCGATTTCATTTCCTGTATATCCTGCAGCATTGGTCTATCAACGCTTTTTCGTTGATCCCTAGTCATCATCTATCTCAACAGCCCTAAAAGTAAACAAACAGTTCCGTCTAAGGTGACTAGCTAACCTTCTAAGACGAAGGAGTAAAGGTACCGTCACTATCCCAAGTCCCCTGTCGTTTTGTGAAAGTTGGGTGATATGGTACATATCTAAACATATATTTAAAGTTATACTTACCAACGTTAGTAATATCCCAAGCATTAACAGCATTAACTCCTGCCTGAGTGAGTGAGGTGGCGCCAGAGAACATAGATCTCATATTTATCACGCTACTAGTATTCCAGCCAGCAAGCGGAGAGAGGTCGGTGAGAGAGGTGGCGTCAGCGAACATACCGCCCATATCCGTCACACTACCAGTATCCCAGCTAGCAAGTGGGGAGAGGTCGGTGAGAGAGGTGGCGCCAGAGAACATATCGCTCATAGACGTCACGCTACTAGTATCCCAGCTAGCAAGTGGGGAGAGGTCGGTGAGGGAGGTGTCGTTTCGGAACATATAGCCCAAATATTCCACGCTACTAGTATCCCAGCCAGCAAGACCAGAGAGGTCAGTGAGGGAGGTGGCGCCAGAGAACATACCGTCCATATCCGTCACACTACCAGTATCCCAGCTATTAAGACCAGAGAGGTTAGTGAGAGAGGTGGCGCTTTCGAACATCCAGTCCATCCTCGTCACGCTACTAGTATCCCAACTAGCAAGACCAGAGAGGTCAGTGAGAGAAGTGGCGCCATTGAACATCCAGCTCATATCCGTCACACTGCCAGTATCCCAGCTAGCAAGATCGGAGAGATCGGTAAGAGAGGTGGCGCCCATGAACATATAGCTCATATTCGTCACACTACTAGTATCCCAGCTAGCAAGACCAGAGAGGTCGGTGAGAGCAGTAAAATCATAGAACATATACATAGAATCTGAGTTCATGAATATTTCTTTTGCTTCTGTATAAACGTAGATGATGCCAGCATCATTAGTATTGTCAAACCAGATATAAACAGGATATCTAGAAGTAGCGAGGGAGATAGTATTTCCATCAGCTGGGGTGAAGTTCTCTGGTAGAGTATCAGACATTCGGATAGCCTTAATGAGAGTATCGTCATCGAAAGAGTACTTAGTTGTACCGGCGGCTATGGACTTTAGTTTAGCATTTACATTCACGCCAGTATCTAGTCTAGCTGCAGTTGTAGCATAAACATCTATGGTAGTGCTCAGAAGATTATTGTTATTTTGTGCTAAATAAGCTAGGACTGCAGACTCGTCATCAAAGTAAATCTTCTTATTGTTATTGCCTAGTGTGTACCACGTACTAATTGGAGTAGTATCAGTATATGTACCATTATCAGCTATATACCTACAGCTAGAATTTTCTACAGTATTAGGTTGTTCGGTATCATAAATTGGATAGAATTTAGCGTACATGCCATAATCATAGCCGGAAACAGCTTCATTGTAAGTCCACAATTCTATAGTTACCGTATCACTATTAAAAGTATAAGTCCTAGTACCAGTGATATTTCCGCCTTCATTCCACGTATCTATTGAATAATAGGCCCCAATAGGATTACTATCATTCCAACCGCCCCATGTACCCCCTACTATAGTAATGCTGGCTTCGTCTGTCAAGCCATAATCTACTACCACCTTTACCTTACTAGCACCAGAGAATGTCTTGGTTTGAAGGACATGTTCATCACTTGCATAAGAACCATTTTGTACGCCATCAGTAAGGTTAGAGGTTTCTATTACTTCTGGCGTAGTGGCAGTATAAGTGCCATCTGGGCCGCAGGTTTCTTTGTAGGCTACGAGGTTCTTAGTTTCACCATTTGCGAATTGATAGGTAGAGTCAGCATGATATCGTACACCAATTTGATCAGGATGAACTGGAGCATCGGTAGTGGAAGGATGTACTAGTGTATAGATTACTTGCCCTGTGTACGTATCAGCCGGTTGAGTCTTAGAGATATAAGCAGCATAGGTAGTAGTGAGTTTCACTCCACCAGAGACGGCCGTCATGTCGGTCATAGAGTTTTTATGAGCTACTTTAACGTATTCGTTTGGTACTACATGATAACTACTAAATGGAGCCTGGGTTGCGCCTGATTCTGCTTCGCTAGGTAGATCTACGTTAGGAGCAGAATCAATAGTGAAAGCATTAGCACTAGTGGTATCACCAGAGTCTTGTGATATAGCTAGTTTCATCGCCCAGTTGGAGATATCAGGACTACCAGCAGTGGTGGCGGTACCGGATACTATGGTAGCATTACTACTGGCATTTGTACCTACAAGTTTATTGCTATTTGTGCCTCCGATTTCATTTCCTGTATATCCTGCAGCATATATAGCAAAGCCTTCATTATCATTACAGAATGCATGGAGGGTAGTAGAACCAATATCTGGAGTATAAGTACCATTAGCTATTTCTGCATTATGAGAATCCATACCAGTACCAGTCATGGTACAGGAGACTGGGACAGTGATGTTGATTTGGTCTACTACACTATCATTAGTAGCAGAGACAACAGAAGAAGAAAGGACTAGTCCTATGATGGTAGTGATACCAGTTAGAGCTAGTGGTACTATACTGAGTACTAATGAAGCA
>CAMYWN010000077.1 GCA_947302765.1 uncultured Candidatus Saccharibacteria bacterium | reverse complement strand
TCCTGTGCTATACTAGTCATAGGTGATTATCTCCTTTTTATAATTAGCGTTACAGTTTTAATTATAAAATGATGATCACCCTTTTTGTTATCCGAGAAGTCTCACATCAACCCGAAACCTACACATTTTCCTGTGGTTAGGGGTTCAGATTAAAACTTTGAAAAGAGGTTCTTGATAAAGCCAACAGGTTTGAGATTAGGAGAATTCTTATGGTTCTTTTTGACTTTTTTACCTTGGCTAGGTGAGATCTGGCTGTTTTCTGCCGCATACATTGCGAGGCCAACAGCCGCAGCGAACTCGGGCTTTTCAATCGCCTCAGAAACGCCTTTTAATCCCTTTGGAACACCAATTTCGACAGCAGCTTCAAGGCATTGCTTGGCATAGACGTCGATGTCGCGCATTTTTGCGCCACCACCAGTCAAGACGATCCCTTCGGGCAGACGCTGATCATAGTGTGCCGATTTGAGTTTCTTGCGAACCTCGGAAAATATCTCGTCAAGTCGGGCCCTGACAACATCTTCGACTTCCTTACGGTCAAAGGCACGCTCATTGTTCTTCCCTATCTTAATGACGGGGGATTTATCGGAGGCAAAATTGCCAGTAATGAACCGTGTTTTAATTTCTTCGGCAAGCTCTGGGTTGATAGCAAGAACAATGGCTAAATCGTTTGTGATATTGTTAGAACCAATCGGGACAACGCCGACGTATTGAAGGTCGCCTTCTTCATAAATTGCAACCGAGGTAGTGGTGGCTCCTAAATCAACGATGGCGACTCCGTTTTCTTTCTGCTTTTCCGTAAGAACAGCTTTCGCCGCAGCAACAACAGAAGGTATCAACCTATCAGCATTAACGTCTGCCGTCATAGTGGCCTTTTTCAAATTGTCACAATTTGGCGTCAGTGCCGAGACGACGCAGGCTCGCATTTCAAGGCGAGCGCCGGACATCCCGAGAGGATTCTTTATTCCGCCTTGCCCATCAATGGCGTATTCGAGAGCAACGACATCTAGTACGTCTCGATTGGCTGGAATGCGGCCACTAACAGCAACATCCTCTACCCTATCTAGGTCGTCGTAATTAATCTCGTGCTCGGCAGTACCGACCGCAATCATTCCCTCAGTATTGGCAGAAATAACAGTGGAGCCATTAATCGAAACAAAAGCATTTCGTACATCATATCCGCCCATACGCTCTGCATCGCCAAGCATTTTGTCAATGGCGCTAGCTGGACCTGCTAGGTTGGCAGGAACACCTTTACGCATCCCTGCAGATTTACCTTCATTATAGCCAACGACGGCTATAGTGTTATCCTTATCAATTGTCGCAATAACGGCACGAACATTCTCCGTACCTACATCAAGGCCTGTCACAAAATGCCTGTTCTCGTCCATGGCCTAATTATACACACTTAATCCGCTAATGTCAAAACTTCGTAGCCAGTGGCGGTCACCAGTATGGTATGCTCACAGTGACAACCAATGGAGCCGTCTTTCATGCGAACCGTCCAGTTACTATCTTTATCGACATAGTTTGCTGGCCTACCTAGACAGGACATTGGCTCTATACAGATAGTGTCGCCCTCTATTAGCTTATAGCCATGTCCACGCTTGCCGTAATTTGGTACTTCTGGTAACTCATGCATAGTCTTACCGATGCCGTGGCCAATGTAGTTTTCGATTACGCCGAGGTGCCCTTTTCGTAGGACTTTTTCGACGGCGTGACCTATGTCGCCAATATGAGCGCCCGGCCTTACTTGTTCGATACCTTCCCACATAGAAGATTCAGTGATTTCGATCATTTTCTTAACGGCGGGGTTGGTTTTTTGTCCGACGATCATTGTGAAAGCGGAGTCGGTAAAGTACCCTTTGTAATAGATATCTAGATCGAAGGAGACCTTGTCGCCCTCTTCGAATGGGTCATCTGTGGGTGCGCCGTGAACTAGGGCGTCGTTAACAGATATGCAGATAGCGCCTGGGAACTTTTCTTCTAGTATGTCGTAGGCTACCTTGGCTCCTCTTCTGACTATTTCCTGTCTAACCCAAGTGTCGACTTGCTTCCCTGTCATACCGGGTTTGACGTATTCTTTGAGGTCTCTTAGCAGATTCCCAAGAATCTTGCCTCCTTCGCGCATGGCGGAAATTTTAGTCCGTAGAGTCTTTTCGTCTGCAGTTTCGATATTGATTTGACTACTCACCATAACTCTTTTCGATTTCCCCGCCATTAACGTCGTCCTGTTGCTCGATAGCATTAGGATTCATAGATTTGATTACTTGAGCCAAACGCGCCGTCACGTCCTCAACCTTGCCAACTCCGTCGACTTGTTCGATTGGGATATTTTTCTCTTCAAGAAGCGGAAGAATCTGGCCAATGTTGTGTTCAAAGATTTCAAACCTCCTGTCGATGCTTTCCCTTCCTAAATCATCAGCGCGGCCGCGGAGAGCCAAGCGGTTATATAGCTCTTCTTTTGGAACTTCAAGAACAATGGCGCCATCAATTTTGTCCGCCATAGTCTGCATAATATACTCAGCCTGATAAGCATCGCGTGGGTAGCCATCGAGGATAATATCAAAGCCCTCAGATTCGATTTTGGCAATTTGTTTATTCATAATTCTGATAACATCATCATCGGGAATAAGTTTTCCTTGATTTATAGTGTCGTCATATTCGCCCGTCTGACGGATGGCCTCTCCTACCGAAATCGTGCGCCAACCAAAAAGCTCTGACAGGGCTTTGCCTTGAGTGCCTTTTCCGGAGCCAGCGAGTCCAAATAATATAATCATATTTCTCCTTTACAGAAATTATATCATAGATTATTTGAGGGGCAACAAAAACTCCCCTGTAATGGGGAGATTTGCTATTTGAGTCCTAGTTTAATACGTTCGGTTTTTTCTGCCTTGCGTGCTTCGCGGATAATCGCCTTTAAGCGTCTTTCGCGCTTAGAGATTGGCTTAGCGAATCGCATTTGAGACTTTTTCAACGGCATTAAACCACTCTGAAGGACCTTACGATTAAAGCGGCGAATGATATTCTCATTAGCTTCGCTTTGATCTTTTCTAGTAACTTTTATTGCCATATTGAGAGGTATTATACCACGTCTCACCTCAGAACACAAGGGGTCTTGTGTTTTCTCTTAAAATGATATATAATTATTATATTAGGATTCGTAGCTCAGTTGGTTAGAGCGCTGCCCTGTCACGGCAGAGGTCGCGAGTTCGAGTCTCGTCGGATCCGCCATTTTTTGTTTCACAAAAACTTCAAAAAGCGAAACTCGTATCTCGGTCTCCGACCTTCGGTGCGAGTCTCGTCGGATCCGCCATTTTTTGTTTCACAAAAACTTCAAAAAGCGAAACTCGTATCTCGGTCTCCGACCTTCGGTGCGAGTCTCGTCGGATCCGCCATTTTTTGTTTCACAAAAACTTCAAAAAGCGAAACTCGTATCTCGGTCTCCGACCTTCGGTGCGAGTCTCGTCGGATCCGCCATTTTTTGTTTCACAAAAACTTTCAAGATTTTTCGTAACTAAAAATAGCTCTACCTT
>CAMYWN010000076.1 GCA_947302765.1 uncultured Candidatus Saccharibacteria bacterium | reverse complement strand
CGATTGCTACGGCTAGGTCTTTAATAGACGTTTTGAGCATTCGGAATTGGTTTGCCGGGCTATTGATGGTTCTTGCTAGATCGCCTTGTGCGTTCGAAGTTCTTTGCAAGATAGCAAGATAAGTTGCCATCGCCTTTTGAGTAGTATTTAATTCATCGCCGGTTCTAGCAATTCCATTCGCGTAGGCTACTTGTTTGACTTCGCTATCGCGTACCATAATACCGAGTTCCTGAAGTGGTCTCGGCATTCCGGCCATAGCTGATTGAATCTTCTCAAAGGCTGATTCGGCAGAGATGTTATAAAATGAAGCGATATCGTTAGACAAAAGGGCAATACCTTTGCCTAGCTTTACGGCTTGATCCTGTGCTAGCCCCATTGAGGCGGTCATATTCGTCATTACGCCAGAGTATTTGCGTAGCCATGCGGCACTTACGCCGACCGAGTTTTGAACTTCGTTAGACCAGTCGCGTGTCGCGTCAGCCCATTTGCCCATTGAGACTTGGAACAAGTTCTCATCTTCAATATAATTCATCGCTCTCGTAATCGAGCTAGCGGTGGCTTTTATGATTGCACCAACAGAAATAACTTTGGCGGCTAAGCTACCAAAGCTTTTGGTCATATTCGTGCTCGTATTCTTTACATTTTTATCGAGTCCAGAAATCTGGCTCTGGACTTTTGCTATTTCCGAGTTGAATTTACTTGTTTGTGCTGTGATGAGAACTTGTAGTTCATCTACGGTCATTGCCATTTATTTTTGCTCCTAGCATGGTGGCAGTTTTAAGAAGAGTTTCTTCGGTTATCGGTATCATCTTCTTCTCCTGCGTCTTCGTGAGGAATGGTCGGTTAGGATACTTCTTCGGCGCTCGTATCGCTAAGCCGATGTATTGACCGAGTAGATAATTTAGCGCGTCACTTGTCTCTATACGGAATTTCTCTCGTCTTGAATGAGCCTCGCAGTATTTGATGAACTCATTCGGAGTAAGGTTCCAATAAAGTTCTAGAGAAACTCCAATATAGAGAGCATCTATTTCGTGGCTTCGCCAGTTATCTTTGAAGCTTCGGCTATCGCTTCGGACAGGGTTGCTCTGAGTTGTTTGGTATCTATCGCCCTTGGTAAAAAACCGGCTTCAATCAATGCGTCGATAACCTGAATTTGAAGTTCAATTTTGCCATGTTCTTTAATAGCTCCGTCTACTACATCAAATGCGGCATCTTCGCTTAGATCAAGTTTCTTTCCGTCTTTATCGCGTAGGCCAACCATCAAGAACTGAATCAGGGTGGTTAGTTTGAATGACGCGATAATCTTTTCGAGCGAGCCGTCTAATGCTTCTTCTACGGCGGCTACATCACGAGCTGTAAACTTGAGGTTTAGTTTAGACATATTTTATTCCTTGTTTAGGTTAACTTGCTGAAGTGTAAGTCGGCGCACCACTTACGCGAATGGTTGCTTTGAAAGTATCAAGACCATCCGTTGTTTTCTCGCCAAAGCCAAACGAACTGAAGTATCCATTCAGCGCCAACTTTGTACCAGATGGTGTCTGAATCTCAAAGTCGCGGTTCTGTTGTCCGTTAAAGACGTCATAGAGTGCAGATACTTGCACGCCATCGATTACGTTGCCGGCTACATCGAACGAACCGAAATCCACGACGCCAGAGATAAACTCTTTGGCTCCGTTTGGACTATCAAGAGTTGTTACATCAATTTCTTCGCGTTCGCCAGTTACTTCGCCAATGGAAGTCAGGTGGGCGATTACAGTGTCGGCCTGTTCGTCGCCGGCCTTCTTCATCGTAAGGGTTGTACCCATAGTTCGGGTTCCAGCCATATTGTCTCCTTATCTTGTCGTTTCGAATCGACAGTTGATATGATGTAATGCGCCCTCTGGACGAGGAACGTCTGCGGAATAAGTCATCTTATATCCGAGTTCGCGCATTAATATTTCGCAGGCATCTAGAAGCGCTGAGGCTTCCATGCTTGTATCAGTCCAAATATCTACAGATACGATAATTGATTGCGAAGCTATTTCGTTATCCAGATCTAACTCGGTCGAATTATCACTAATCGTATATGTAATTGCCGGAGTCTCTGGATAGGTTTCTTGAGCACCCTGAAGAACCGTTACGCCGGTTTCTTGTAGTTTCTCGTAAATATCTTGCTTCGGTATATACATCATTTTGCGATTCCTTGAACTGATTTAATAATGAGGTTCTTAATCTCTAGCTTGCTTTGATGGAGTGCCGGGTAGAGATATGGTTGAGCCACATTTCCGATCGTACGAATAAAGGTCTCGCCGTCGTCTGGAGTATAAGTCCAGGGAGTTTGACGGTATGCAAGAGGAATCTTTTTGTTTCGATTCGTCATTTGGCCTTTAATTCCTACTCCGAACTCCACGAAAGCCGCATATTCTTTGGTCGTAGACACTTTTCCGACCACCGAGTCTTTGACGACTTGCGTATCCGGGTGAATGGATTGTCTGAGTTCGCCGCCGGCTCGGTATTTGTTGGTAGGGCAAAGCATTTTGACTCGGCCCTCAACCATAATCGTCGCTCTATTTACTCCGCGTTCTACGTCAGGCAATATTTCCGACTTCATTCGGCCTAGTTTCGTGGCAAATTTCTTTAAGCCTACGACTTTTATTGACATTCTTTGCCTGTAATCGTTAGATGGGAGTCGCTCGGCAGAAGATTATTGACCTTATATTTCTTGCCGAGGTAAGTGACGCGGTCTCCAAGCGCTATTTCGGTTTCGTTATCGCAGGTAATTATGATATCTGCATCAACTGACAAACCTATTTCACTTTGGAGTTCAGCATTGACGGAGAATCTAACGTTTCCGAGAAATGTACCTTTCGCGACTTCATCATTTCTGATTACGCCGCCATCAGGTTCAATCGTTTCTTGCTTCGTTAGAATCGTAATTTCTTTGTCGTAAAAGCGACTAGCAATCTCGTCTTTGAACCTATTAGGAAGCAACATTGACTCTCCTGTAAGGTGCGAGTAGCTTCGAAAAGCCACTAAATAATTCAGAGTCATCTGTTGATACCAGATAACTTTTGACTTTATCCGAGTAGGAAATCGTCTGTCCATTATCTGATACGCTACTAATATTATGTTCAAGTTCGCCGTCTTTGCTTTCTAGGCTCTCCGTAAAGACTCCAGATACAATTCGTGCCACGATGCGCTCTAGTTTAGTGTCTAGCACTTCGTCGTTTAAATAGACGAGCACGCGATCTTTAACTTCGAGCGTAACAAAATCTAGCAGATCGCCATCTTCGATTTTGTCGTTAAGGAGCTTGGCATATTCCTTGATTCTGGTTTCTTGCGAAGAGTCGGTCATTATTTCTTCTCCGGAGTTTTTGGAGCGCTCTCGGCCTTGTCGAGAGGAATGTAAGCATCTGGGTACTTCTCGTACTGTTTGATTACATCCTCGCGATTACACACGAGAGTGAGTCCGGTGCTGACTTGTTTGAATCTCTTGCTCATATTAAGCCTCCGCGATATCTGCGTAGCGGATTAGATCCGGCATGACAGCTTTGGTGCCACGAGAGTAGAACAGGCTACAATCGTAGTTATTGGAGAGCTGGATTTTCTCCGGCTCGTAGTCGTCGACAG
>CAMYWN010000075.1 GCA_947302765.1 uncultured Candidatus Saccharibacteria bacterium | reverse complement strand
GAAAGGGCTATGCCCGCATGAGAAAATCCACCGGCTAGGCCGGTGGATGTTTAATTGACCAAAGACGGCTTGTTACTTTTTCTTGGTATTTTCTGCGATATCTTTGGTATTGCGCCAGATCATGACAAACATGATCGATGCTTCATAGATAAGCCGGATGATGATTGGACCCACGATGAGGGTAAAGAAGAACATCAACAGTGCTGCGCCCCCCATGGTGTTGAATGCACCTAGGAATACGAATGAATATAGGGCGATGAATATAGTAGCGATATAGTAGAAGATCTTTAAGATAATTTCAATCCACATGGTTTTAAAAGATAGAAAATCCTTAAGCCATTTACAGAATTTTCCTTTTGGTGTGGTATTTGATTTGACAAAAAGGAAATATACCAATACGCCGCCAACTATAGACAGAATTGCGGCGATAATAAGCCAGATGCCAGCGCCGGCAATATTGCCAGTGGAGATATTGTAGCTGTTATAGCTGCCACCGCCGTTAAGATCGTTTAAAAGTTGATTTAGTTCAGAATAATCTGACATTTTTTAACTCCTATTATTATTAAGTCGATTGTAGCATAACACAATCAAAAATGTAAAGGTTTTTGGCGGAAAATTGGTTATGTTTTTGTGGGCGATAGACTCTTGGCGAATTGGGTTCTTTGCGATGATAGCCCGGCACATTTATTATTGTTGAGTATTTTTGATACAAAATCATTCCGTCTAATAAACTGTATGATAAACATGAATTGTATGATGCTGATATATTTGCATGATGCGTATGAGGTTGCTATTACTAGAGAGTGCTATATAATATATAGTATGAATAGAGTACCACTGGCGGAGAGAATGAGGCCGACGAAGCTGTCCGAGGTTTTGGGGCAAGACGAAATTATCGGCGAGGGAAAGATCCTGACCGAGATCGCAAAAAAAGGTGAGCCGGTGAATCTGATTTTTTGGGGGCCGCCTGGGACCGGAAAAACGACTTTGGCTCGGATTATGGCGAACGAGTTCAAGGCGGATTTTGTGGAGATATCGGCGGTGACGGCTGGGAAAAAGGATATCGGGGAAGTAGTGGAGCGAGCCAGGATGAACTGGAACTTGAAGGTGCGCACAATGCTTTTTGTGGATGAAATACATAGATTCAATAAGGCACAACAAGATGCATTTCTCCCTCATGTGGAGTCCGGACTCATTACCTTGATTGGAGCGACGACGGAGAATCCATCCTTTGAGGTGATATCACCGCTTCTGAGCAGATCGCGCGTAGTGGTGGTGTCGGCTTTATCGAAAGATGCGATTATTCAAATTATTAAGCGGGCGATTAAGGCAGAGAAAGCCACTAAGAGGGTGACCAAAAAAGCGATTGATCTAATTGCGGAGCTGTCTGGGGGTGATGCAAGGAGCGCACTAGGGGATTTGGAGTTGGCTTTGTCGCTTGCAGAAAAGGTGGACGAGAAAATCGTAGAAGAGGCTGCGGGGAAGAAAGTGCCCGGATACGACAAAAAAGGTGATAAGCATTATGACACGATTTCGGCGTTTATCAAATCAATGCGAGGTTCGGATGTGGATGCGACGCTTTATTATCTTGCTCGGATGGTGCAGGCTGGGGAGGACCCGAAGTTCATTGCGAGGAGAATGGTGATTTTTGCTTCGGAAGATATTGGGCTAGCGGGGAATGGGGCACTGGCGCTTGCGACGGCCTGCTTTCAAGCGGTTGAGCGAGTGGGGATGCCGGAATCGGGATTAATGCTGGCGCATACAGCAGTGGCGCTGGCAAAGTCTAAGAAGAGCCGCGCGACAACGGACGCATGGTTTAAGGCCTTAGATGTCGCCAGAGGCTCGATGGGTGAACCGGTGCCGGTATGGCTACGCAATGCGCCGACGAAGCTGATGAAAGATCTCGGATATGGCAAAGGGCAAAAGTGGGAAGCCGGGTTTCATTTAGATAAAAACTATTTACCAGACAGTATCAAAGACGTGAAGATTTGGCATAACTCTTCTGAGTAATGGAGCTTGTCTACTATTTACTCTTGAGGCCGGCGTTAAAATAAGCTTTGACGTCTTCCCAGGTGCCTGAGAGCGAGAAACCGGGAGGTGAGTAGCTGTTTAGTTTAAACGAAGGTAAACCAGTGACTAGTTTCGCGGTTTTCTTGGCGTTGGCTTTGATCTCTTCGAGGGGGCTGTCTGCTTCGACACAGGAGGCGAATTCTTCGCCAAGGCCGACCTTTTTGCCGAGATTGATCCAATAGTTCTTATCGAGTTTAGATATCTGCGTAAAGGCAGCTTTGCCGGAAGCTTTGAAATAGTCATTCCAGAGGGTGGAAATGGCCAGGTTGTAATAATCCCAGAATTTGCCAGCGTCTCTAGCGCAATATGAGGCTACGGCGGAGTAGCGGGAGTTGATTGGATTGGTCTCGCCGAACTCGTAAAGAAAGTCGGAAAGTCTGATTTCTAGCAGAATATCATTATCGTTGAGGTATTGCTGAAATTCTTCTTCGTGCTCCAAAATGGCGTTTTCGAAAGCGACGCAGTAGGGGCAAACTAAGTCGGAATAGACTATGAAATAGTTTTTTGCTTCTAGGTCACCGATAGTCATTTCTTTGACCCAGACTTTTTCGGCGTTTGAGGGTTTTGCTGTCGTGCTAGCTATGATGGCGGCGAAGATTAGCCCTATAATTGCGATAATAGTGATAATTCTGATAGCTTTTTTCACTTAGACTCCTTTTTCTCCGCATGGCGTGCGAGATATTTTTCATTAATGATTGTAACATAGGTTTCCTCGCCAAGGCGCTTAATAGAAAGAACGGCAATTATGATGGCGAGCCAGGTGACTATGGTGGAGACGGTGCCAGCAATAGAAAGACTACCGGTAGAAAAAATAGCCCCGAGGAGTGGTGTGATGAGTGTGGTACCGCAAGTGGGGCAGCCGGCGCCCAGAGCTATGAGTCCGGTGATGATGCCAGCTTTCTCGACGTTGGCGGAGTTGGCGGATGCTGCGGTTTTTTTCTTTTGCCAGAGGAGAGCAATCAGGCCGATTAGAATACTTTGTAAAACAGCAATGCAAAAAATTGGGAGCCAATCCAGGAATGGTTGATTGATGCCAAAGATTGCTAGAAAACTATCCCAGATAATCCTGAAGCCGTCTGGGAAGCCAAGAAGCCTGATGAGTTCGAATTTGGATAGTCCGCCGGAAAGCATATTCATAAGCAATCCAAAAAAGATAAAGCTTGGGATAAAACCATACCAAAAGCGTTTTTCTTTAGTGGCAAGAAGAATACCTTGCCCCGCCAAGGCGAAACCATCTAGCCATTTCCTCCAATTCATATTAAGCATTATAGCATATCAAACTTGTTTTTAAATATGCTGTACTTTTGCTGTCCTTTTGCTGTCCTTTTTCTTGATTGAATATTTCTGGCGGATTTTGTCGTCGGTAGGCTATAGTGGCAATTAATATACAGCTAAGCAAGAAATGGTGGAGCTTGTCAAGGGCGGGGTGTTCGGTTTTTGGGTTTTACCTCTGTAAAATTGTGGATTTGGGGTATATTACTATGACATAAACTTTTTAAAAAAACAAGGTTGACGTGGAAAACGTCTATGCTAAAATAAAAGTAAGGTTTGGACTAGATCCGACGTTGAAAGTAGCCCAAGCCC
>CAMYWN010000074.1 GCA_947302765.1 uncultured Candidatus Saccharibacteria bacterium | reverse complement strand
TCGCACATATCTGGTTTATGCGGGGGATTCCTTCGGCGTTATCTTTGCTTTTGGATATTACTGTAAAGAATATTGAGCGTGTAGTATATTTTGCAACATATTTGATTACAGACGCTAAGAGCGACGAGATTGTGAAGACGCTTGAACAGTTGGAAGGACAGACAAACGCGGCTCGGGATGCAATTAAGCTTCGCTATGAAAAAGAAGCTAAGACAGAAGGTGCTGACGTCAAGGCTCTAGCTGAGGCTCAGACTGAGGAACTTCGTGAGCTAGAGAGTGATTACCAGAAGCGCAAGTCTTTACTTGAATCTTTTAAGAAGGGCGGAGTGATTTCTGAAATTGATTACCGTAATCTTCCAGAAGAATATGAAGATTTGATCACGGTCGGTATGGGCGCGACGGCGATTAAGACTTTGCTGGATGAGATTGACTTAGATAAGCTCATTGATGATTTACATAAAGAGGCGGAAGAGGCGAGAGGTCAAAAAGAGAAGAAGATTCAAAAGCGCCTAAAGACTCTTGAAGGGATGCAGGCTGCGGGAATTAAACCTGAAGATTTGATTTTAACAGTAATCCCAGTTATTCCGCCAGATTTAAGACCAATGATTGCGCTTCCTGGTGGTAGGTTTGCTACTTCTGATTTGAATGACCTTTATCGTCGAGTCATCAACCGAAATAATCGTTTGAAGAAGCTGATGGACCTAAATGCTCCTGAAGTTATCTGTCGGAACGAAATGAGGATGTTGCAAGAGGCTGTGGATGCATTGATTGATAACTCTGCTGCGCATGGCTCTAGGAGTGCTAGCTCAACTAATGGGCGCCGTAAGCTGAAGTCTCTATCTGATCTTTTGAAAGGTAAGCAAGGTAGATTCCGTCAGAATTTGCTCGGTAAGCGTGTTGACTATTCCGGTCGTTCGGTGATTGTGGTTGGTCCTGAGTTAAAACTGAACGAATGTGGTTTACCGAAGCAGATGGCGCTGGAGCTATTTAAGCCATTTGTGATTTCGTGGCTGATTAGCAATGAATACGCGAACAACATTCGTGCTGCATCGCGTTTGATTGAGGCTAAAGAGACAGCGGTATGGGATGCACTTGATGAAGTAATTCAAGGTAAATACGTATTACTGAACCGTGCTCCATCGCTTCACCGTTTGTCGGTACAGGCTTTCCAGCCAAGGTTGATCGACGGTAAGGCTATTAAGCTTCATCCTCTTGTAGCGTCTGGCTTTAACGCTGACTACGATGGCGACCAGATGGCCGTACATCTACCTCTATCTGACGCTGCACAGGCGGAGGCTAGAGAATTGATGTCTGCGTCGAAGAATCTACTTAAGCCGGCGGATGGTTCTCCAGTACTTGCGATTTATCAGGACGTAGTGCTTGGCGCATACTATCTTACATACGATAAGCCAGGTACAGATACGGATGAACCGAAGGCTTTTTCGAGTGTCTACGAGGCTGAGATGGCTTACGATCAGGGTATTATCGCTTTACAGACCCCAATTCGGGTGTTTGCGAAGAAAGAGATTCGTGATACGACACTCGGTCGGGTGATTTTCAACGAAATTTTACCAGAGGATTATCCATACGATAACTCCGTACAGACCAAGAAACACTTGTCTAAAGTCATGGCTAATATTTTTGACATGTATGGTGCGGATGTAATGGTAAAAACGGCAGACGATTTGAAAGATTTAGCATTTGAGTATGAGACCGTTGCCTCGATTTCTACTGCCAAGGACGACTATCCGACTTATGACGAAATCGACGATTTCATTGCGGAAGGTGACGCTAAGACAGCTTTGATTCAAGAGCAATTTAATGATGGTCTCGTGACGGAGGAAGAGCGCTATAAATTGACAATTGCAAACTGGCGAGATATTGATAAGAAGATTTCCGAGTTCCTACAGAGTAAGCTTGCGGAAATGGATACCGATATCGCGGTCATGGTGAACTCAGGGGCTCGTGGTAATATTTCTAACATTAAGCTTGCTTCCGCCGAGATTGGTATCATGGTAGATATTAACAACAATGAAATCGAGCTTCCAGTGAAGTCTTCATATAAGAAAGGTTTGAATACCCTGGAATCCTTCATCGCGACTCGAGGTGCACGCCAGGGGCAGGTATCTACGGCACTTCGTACGGCCGATTCGGGTTATTTGACTCGTCGTTTAGTGGATGTGTCACAAGATGTGTTTACTACGGATGAAATAGCAGATGATCCCGGCTTCACGGTTTATCGATACGAGAGTGAATTGTCCGGTATTGGCTTTGCCGCAAGATTGGCTGGTCGCTATACGGCTGAAGCAGTGCCTGGCTATCTTGAAGCCGACCAATTGATAACTAAAGAAATTGCCGCACAGATCGAGGAAGATGAAAACATTGCTTCGGTGAAGATACAATCGATTCTTTCTACTACTGCCGTTGAAGGTGTGCCTCGGAAGGCTTATGGCATAGACATGTCAACTAGAGCCTTAGTTGCTGCCAATGAACCAGTTGGCGTGATTGCGGCGCAGTCTCTTGGTGAGCCTGGTACTCAGCTAACGCTCGACACTAAGCATGGTTCTGGTGTGGCTGGTTCTGGTGCGATTGCTAGAGGTCTTCCACGCGTAGAAGAGTTACTTGAGGCGCGTACGCCAAAAGGTCAGGCTTACGTTACTCCGATTGCTGGTGTAGTAGAAGTATGGGAAGACGGAAATCACTATGTAGTGCAGATTACTCCGCAATCTGGCGAAGTTGAAAAATTTGAGCTTGATGGTCGCAAGCCGGCCCTTAAGGATGGTGAGAGCGTAAAAGCTGGCCATGTCATCATTAAAAAGAGTGGCGACAAGCCATCGGTAAAAGCTCCGCGTGACGGTATAGTTGAACTAGTTAAAGATGCCGTGATTCTTGTTTCTGCTAATACCGCTCCAGTGAGGCTTGAGATCCCTGGGGATGCAGAATTGGTCGTAAAATCAAACGACACAGTCGAATCTGGTGATAGAATTACGACTGGTTCTCTCAATTTGCAAGATTTATTGAAGTATAAAGGTATTGAGGCGACTGAACGTTACATTATGAACGATGTTTTGAATGTCTATGCTGCGCAGGGTCATGAAATCTCACCAAAGCATCTTGAAATCTTGGTGCGCCAGATGTTCTCAAGAGTGCAGATTAACGAACCAGGCGATTCGAGTTTTGTGTCTGGCGATATCACTTCGAGGGCGGCAGTAGTTTCTGAGAACAAAGAACTTGAAGCGGCAGGGAAGGAACCGGCTACGTTTACGAACCTATTACTTGGTATCACGAAGGTCTCTATCTTCTCCGATTCGTTCTTGTCGGCAGCATCATTCCAGGACACAACACGAGTTCTGATAAACGCTGCAATCAATGGTAGGGTTGATCACTTGCGTGGGCTAAAGGAAAACGTAATTATTGGTCGCAAGATTCCTGTCGGAACTGGCGTAGTTCCATTGGAAGATTTGGAGGCGCCCAATACTAAGACTCCGACCGAGGAGGACCTAAAGAACCTTTAGTTCTTTAAAACATCTAATTCTGGTCCAAAAAACTCTAATTTAATTAGGGTTTTTTGGTGTTTAAAAAGTTTTTAAAGTATGCTATTATTATATATAGTACAAAATTCAGAGGTTTTTATGCATTTCAAGACTATTTTCAAATCCCTAAA
>CAMYWN010000073.1 GCA_947302765.1 uncultured Candidatus Saccharibacteria bacterium | reverse complement strand
CTCGTTTGGGGTCGTCGACTGGAAGTCGTCGACCGCCGGCACTCGTTCGTAGATTTAAAACAAGTTTTAAATCTACTCCCTCGTTTGGGGTCGTCGTTCAACGGATAGGACATATCCCCTCTAAGGATACAATGATGGTTCGATTCCATCCGGCCCTACCACCAGATACGCTAAAAACGCATGATAGTAATTAAGTTTAAAAAAATTATTTCCCCTCAATTATATGTGGGGTTTTTGGTTGTTTGGGGTTTTATTGTTTGATGTATTTGATGATTGCACTTAGCTTTCACGAAGTAGATAAACATCCGTTTGGGTACCCTATCTCGTTAACTACGGGATTGATATCGTTGGGGATTTGCATCTCGATAGGGATTTTTATAATCGTGAATTCTATGAACAGAAAGAGAGTCGTCAAATATTATGTCTGCCACTTGGTAGTAGTGGTTATTTCATTTTGTCTCTCATTTCTGTTAATGGGAGTTGTGGGCCAAATGATGGGTCTTTGATATTGGACCTTATGGTTTGTCTTTTAGACAAAAACCCTCTGAATGTTTTTAGTTATGTTTTCGAGTAGCCTATTATTTTATGGTTTTAATGCAGAACTCACGAAGCTCCGGGATGTTTTTATATAGAATATCCCAAAGTAAGCTAGTATCGATTGCTCCATATTCATGAGCGATAATATGGCGCAGGCTTATGATATTTCGCCACTCGATTTCGGGATGAGATTGTACGAATTGCTCGCTTAGGCTATTCGCGTTCTCGCCAATTTGTAAGCAATAAAATGCGCATGTATCCTGAAAGTAGGGATTGCTTAAAAACACTTCTTTAGATATATTATTGTCGTGTAGGTATGATGAGATTTTATCGCAATATTCTAGAATGGTTTCTAGTAAGAAAACATCTTTATGCTCCATATAATAGAATCCTGTCGTCCTTGATTAGTTCGTAAAAGCGTGGCTTAACTCCTTCTGTAGTTAGTAAATCTACGCTAGTATCTAGTTCATCTTCGATGGCAAACTTCATATCGCAATAATCGTCGTAGGTTTGAAGATTACCTTTCTCTATGATAATATCTACGTCTGACGAATCATTTGCGTCGCCTTTGGCATAGGAGCCAAAAAGATAGGCGCTTTTGATGCCGTATTTTTTGCCGACTTTAGTGACGACGGATTTGATTTGTTCGATTGTGAGCATATTAGTTTATCCTTGCTTATGAATTAATTATACATTGGAACTAAGGATTTGAGAAGATGGGCGCTGCGTACTCGGCACTGTGTGTTCGAGGGTAGAATGATTATATTATAGAACATTGCAGATGTATCATAAATCGGTTACAATCGAGGTATGAGTAATATAGTTGAGGTGAAGAATTTTCGGATGCAGTTTGGGCGAAAGACTGTGATATCCGATCTTTCTTTTAATGTGAAAAAAGGGGAGATTTTTGGATTCCTAGGAGCGAATGGTTGTGGGAAAACCACGACAGTCAGGGCGCTACTCGGATTTTATACGCCAACGTCGGGGGAGTTACTGGTGGACGGGAAAAGGTTTGATCCGGAAAGTGCGAAGGTGACGGTGGGGTACTTGCCGGAGGAAAGAGGGCTTTATCGTAAGGAAAGCGTGATTGATACTATGATGTATTTTGGCGAGATGAAAGGACTTGAAAATCCGCGCGAGTGGAGTTTGAAGTATCTGGAACGAGTAGGTCTGTCTGACAAAGCGAATGAAAGAATTGAGAAATTATCTGGTGGGCAGCAACAAAAGGTGCAACTAGGGGTGACGATTATGGGTGGTCCGAAACTGTTGATATTAGATGAACCGACGAAGGGTTTTGATCCGATGAACCGGAGACTCTTAATGGAAATAATTGAGGAATTACATAAGAAGGGAGCGGCGATTATTCTGATCACGCATTATATGGAAGAGGTTGAGAAGCTTTGCGATAGAGCACTGCTATTAAAAGATGGAGTAGCGCGAGCTTATGGCAAAATCGCAGACATTAAGAAGGAGTTTGGCGGTAAAAGTTTAGAGCAAATATTTGTAGATGTGTATGGAGGTGAAAATGAATAGTTCTACATTTAAGGTAGCTAAATTTGAGATTATAAGACAGTTGAAAAAGCCGGCTTTTTGGGCGGCGACGTTACTGATGCCACTTCTGATTGGTGGGATATATTTTGTGAGTTTTATTTCGTCACAGAGCATAGAGGAGAATCCGGCACTAGATGAAAATACGAAAGTGGCAATTACGGACGAGGCGGGGGTGTTTTCTGCGAATGCGCCATTTGTAATAAATGGTGATAAAGAATATGGCATAGAAAAAATAAAAAATGGTGAGGTAGATTTGTATTATTATATTCCGGAGGATTTTTTAGAGAGCAAAAAGGCGGAGTTTTATCATATTTCGGAGGGACTAGAAATATTTAATAATGACGGGAATATATTGAAAGGGTTACTACTGCAAGATGCGTCTAGTAGGGTAGATAGTCTAGACGTGCTGGCTCTCACTGGTGGGTATGAAATTGTCGATAACAAATTGACAAAAGATGGGAGTGAGTCTAATGCACTAGGTAAAGCGATTATTCCGTTCTTTATCGGGATAGTGTTTTTTATGTTTATTGCGTTATGCGGAAACAGATTTTTGATGACGGTGGTGGAAGAGAAGGAAAATCGAATATCCGAGCTAATCTTGACCTCGGTATCATCGAAACACTTAATTGTAGGGAAGATAATTGCGATGTTGGTGCTAGGGATGGTGCAGATATTAGCGTTGGTGATACCGGTGCTTATTATAGTGTTTGTTAATCGCGATAATCAATTCATTAATATGATAGTTTCGTCGATAGAAATTGATCCGATAATGCTTACGCTTAGTCTTGTGTTATTTGTGGCGTCGGTGGTTTTTTACGCAGGAGCTTGCACGTATGTGGGGTCGTTGGTATCGACAGCGAGAGATGCCTCGTCGTTTATTGGTCCAGCGATAATTATGATGGTGTTTCCGCTATATTTTATGCAGATGTTTATGATGGAGCCAAATACTATCGTGCAGATTATGACGTATTTTCCGTTCTCGGCGCCGGTAGCGTTGATGCTAAGAAGTGGGTTCGGGACGATATCGACAATAGAATATGCAATTGGGATATTGGTAGTGGTGGTGTCGTCTGTGGTAGTTATTAGGATGGCGGTGAAATCGTTCCAGAAAAATGCGATTAATTTTTCAATTGTGAAGCCGAAACTATTGAAGAGACGATGATTTTCTGGTTGGGCTCTTCTCTGGGTGGGTCCTACTCTGGGCGGGTCCTGCCGAGTCTTCTCCTCTCCAAAAATTTTGCCTAAGGCAAAATCTTTTGGGGACCCCTCCAGACTCGTCACCCGCCCATAGTAATCCCAGACTCGTCATCTTCTCATGGTAATTCTCTGGGCGGGTCCTGCCGCCGCATGCTTCCCCCACCGTGCTCGCGGAGCTGTGCGCGGCGGGGGACCCCCAAGCAGCGTCATCCGCCCATGATAAGCTCAGACTCGTCACCCGCCCACGATAAATAATCAACTGCAATAATCAAATTAACGCTCAAAAACTATTATCCTTGTCCAATCACAAAACTATCACCCTTAGGTCAAAAACTATCAATCTTAGGTCCTTGACATCTCCTCATGGAATAGATAGAATAAGTATGAGTACAATAA
>CAMYWN010000072.1 GCA_947302765.1 uncultured Candidatus Saccharibacteria bacterium | reverse complement strand
TTTATAACCTCTTTCGACACTACAATACCACCGTTCAAAGTGTTCTCAGCTGAAAGCTTCGTCAATTCTACTTCGTCAATTTCCGCTGTGCCATCGTCGTGGAATATAACATCATGAATCTTGCCACCTTCACCCACAATCATCGGGTGGAAATGCTTCTTCGTCAATTCATAGTGCGCCGAATCCGGAGTTTCCACGAAATCGTAATCGCGCCCAGTTTCTAGCACTGCATATTCTATGCCGTCTACAGTTACAATTTTCTTCGCGCTAGCTCTTATACCGTCAGTTTCTGGCCCAGTTAGTTTTTTCATTACACCAGGAGCAATTGTATAGGTATAACCATTTGCCCATTCACTACCTTCTGCCGTACCAGTAAACTTGTATGTCCTCACCTCTTTCCCATCAACACTCAACTTTAAAGTAATACCTTCGCCATACTCATCTGTCCTCTGTGTTATCTGCATTCCATCAGCCCAGAGCTTCGTCACTGCTAGCTTCGTTTCCGGGAGCGTCGTATCGTCACGCCTCTCCGGAATAGTCTGCCTTGCAGATTCCGCCGAATCCGTAATTACACCATCCGTATTCGTACGCGTACGATAAGTAAAGGTTGCCGATGTGTTTGTAAGCAGTCTATAGCTACCATTTGAATTTTGCGCCAAGCCAAATTCTGCTAAATTCTTATCGCAACCCTCACCATTTCGAATCGCCGCAATGCAGTCCATCGCCTCTTGGCTTGGCCACACTGTAAAGGTTACTGAAGCCTTTTCTCCGTTCGACAGAGTTTTGTCGTGGCCCGGATTCCAGTGTACACTAGCCCCATCAAATGTCGCTTTCTCGTAATCATCACCCCAAGATTCGGGTACATTATAACGGAAATGCCCCACTGCTCCCTTCACTTCGGAAGACGCCGAAGTAGTAATACCGTCCTCAATCTTCAAGTCGGTCACCGAAAGACCCATATTAATTTTGTCAACGATATCCGCAAAGGCTGCTTCAAGTGCATCTTGATTAGTTGCATTATAGTATGTACCGCCAAGATTCTGCATGTTAGTAGCATCACCAAATGCACCCACCGCATACAATTCCATATTCGTATTCGCAACAATCGTATCGGCTACATCCTTCGCAGCGTTGAAGTTTCTATAAGGATTAGGATCGTTTTGTCCATCACCCCAAACCGAACAACCATTTCCACCTGTCCGATGATCACTTCTACAACCATCCGAATCATAATAACCAGCACCATACTGGCTATTACGGTAAGTTGGATTTCCATCAGAGACAAAAATCACATAAACTTTATCTGTGTCACCCGTACCGAACGAAACATTTTTCGCCGCAGTTAGAGCATCTTCCCAGTTAGTCCCACCGCCCTGTCCAATATTAGTAATCCATCTCTTAAAAGTGTCAAGGGTAGTAGTAGGAGTAGTATGAGTCGTATCAGTTTTTACATTAGTAGCGAAATCAATCAACGCCATCTCCACCACATCCTCAAACCCAGAAGTGCTAGAGTCATTTTGCGAAAGAAGTTCATTAGCTAAAATGTTCACTGCCGTTTTAGCTACACTAAGTCGTGTACCATTAATGGTAGTTCTAGTATAACGAGTTCCTGTATAACGAGTACTACAACTCGAATCACTATATACATTCGTTGTACTATTATCGCTATCCATTCGATAACACCCATACCGACTGCTATACCTGTATAGATTCAAATAGTCACCGTTTTCTTTTCTGAATCGACCAGTAGTATCCTCAGTGTAAGAGTATGTCGTAGCTTTGTCGTTCATACTTCCAGACGAATCAAATACCACCACCACATTCGCCTTCGTAGCATCGGTCTTCTGACTAGAGACCCCTTCTACCTCGAGCGTAATATCGTACGTTCCATCATTATTGGTTTTTAGTGTCTTTAGGGTTCTCGGTACATCCCCTGCCGGCTCCTCGGCCACCGCTGTCAAAAAATTCATCGGCGTCGTCCCAAGAATCGTCAAAAAGATGGCAAAAAAGCTAAAGATTTTTCGCTTAAGATTCATTTTTACTCCTTCGGTTTTATTATTGGCGCCATTATATCACGCCTGTCAACCAGGAGCAACGATAAGCAGATTCGGGCAAAACGATACTAAATATGCTCTAACAGCTAACAACACAACAGCGTCACTATTGGTGTGAATCAATTACGCTGCTGAGCGGTAAAACATATAGGCCATCTCCAATCTCATACATTCTATCGTACAAACAAATCAATCCTCCGTCACCAATCTTTTTTTCAGTTCGCTCCAAAAACCTAAAATTATTCAACATTTCCTTTTTTGGATTGGCCGTCTTCTTTATTTCGAACGGATGAAGATATTGGTTTTTCTCAATAATTAAATCAATCTCTTCTGTTTCTTTATTTCTTAAGTAGCTGAAATTAATCCTCTTACCTACATTATCGTACGACTTTACAAGTTCAGAAATCACGTATGCCTCTAAAAAAGGCCCAGCATATTCGCTCGTCTGAAGATCAAATGCCGACTCCCAATCGGTTAAATAACATGCAAGTCCGGAATCCATAAAAACTACTTCTGGGCGGTGAGTTAGCCGGGCTAGTTTACTCGAATAAAAGGGCTGTAACAAGTAAATTATCCTCGTAGATACCAAGACTGACACCCATTCCTTAATTGTTTTAGATGAAACGCCAATTTCGGATGCAATAGCCGAATAGTTTAGAGGTTTACCGTTTCTAATTGCCAAATCCTTCATAAACCGACGAAAATCCTCCAGACTCCCTATGTCTTTAATTCTCCGAACGTCTCTTTCTATAAAAGTATTCAGATATGAATTAAAGAACTCCTCTCTGTCTAAGTTTTTTAATCTATAAAGCTCCGGCATACCACCCACAAAGATTCTCTCGTAAACTTCATTCACGTCTATATTGTCTTTAGTAGCAACTATACTTTCCGGATCGAATGGAATTTTTCCTTTTATCGCTCTCCGAATCTCAGAGTAGGTAAAACTATTCATTTCTACGATACCTGCCCTACCGGCCAAAGATTCAGAAACACCCTTCATTAAGCTAAAAGCTTGCGAGCCAGACAGCCAATACATTCCAGTCTTATCCTCTGCATCTACTTTCATCTTAATGTACGGGAATAGTTCCGGGGCATACTGCACTTCATCGATAAAGAGCGGTGGTCGATACGTCTCCAGAAAAATCTTCGGATTCTCCTTAGCTTCCCGCCTAAGCGCCTCATCGTCTAAAGATACCCTCGTCATATTGGCGGGCATCATTGACTCAAGCAAGGTGGTTTTACCCACCTGTCGTGGACCAGTTACTACTAGAACACGAAATGTGTCATTAATCCTCTTAATTCGTTCTTTTATTTCTCGGTCATACATATTCATGATATTATACCACTAGCACTTCAAAAAAGTCAATATATTCACTTCAAAAAAGTCAATATATTCACTTCAAAAAAGTCAGAGAAATTCTGGAAAACAAAAAATAGCGGGTGGCAAAACTTATCGTTCCGCCAAGCCCTGCTATTTTTTATTGTTTACCAGACTTTCACTAGTATCTCGCCACCAAGACGATTCTTTTTCGCCTCGCGCCCAGTCATTAGACCTTTAGACGTAGAGACGATAATCATCCCGCGACCAGATTTAATCGTAGGCAAGTCATCAGCCGCCGAGTAAACGCGACGCCCAGG
>CAMYWN010000071.1 GCA_947302765.1 uncultured Candidatus Saccharibacteria bacterium | reverse complement strand
GTAGGGCAACAGCATCATTTCTTAATGAAAACACACTTCCTTGATTCTGTCAAATCTCTATTTGTTTGTGGCGAGATTTGGCGCCACGCGTGATGGCGATTGAGGTTTTAGGAATATTGAAATATTTCGAAAGCGCTTTAATGAGCGCCTCGTTCGCCTCACCATCATGGGCCTTGGCGCGCAGATAAACCGTAAGCTCGCCCGGAGCCGTCTCAATAATTTTTTCCTGCGAAGTGCCTGGTTTTACAACTACAGCATATTTCATATCTGTGATTATAACACGAAATACTCCCACTAAAACTCTGTCTCAACTAGCTACTCCTAAACCCGAGAACACCAGCCGTCTCTGAGCCTGGGAGCAGGCGTTTCACGTTATAGAACTAGAGTGATATAATAATGGATATGGCAAACTTCAAACTAGTATCAAAGTATCAGCCAACTGGCGATCAGCCTACCGCAATCCGCCAACTTGTTGATGGAGTTAATAAAGGCATCCATGAGCAAACATTACTTGGTGTAACCGGCTCAGGGAAGACCTTTACTATGGCGAATATTATCGAGCAAACACAGCGGCCGACTTTGATACTGGCGCATAACAAGACTCTAGCAGCGCAGCTTTATTCTGAATTTCGCGAGTTTTTCCCGGAGAATGAAGTGCATTATTTTGTTTCTTACTTTGATTATTATCAACCGGAAGCTTACATTGCTTCGACTGACACTTATATCGAGAAGGACTCGGCGATTAACGATGAAATCGACCGTTTACGACATGGCGCCACGGAAGCCTTACTAACCCGGCGCGATGTGATTGTCGTGTCGTCTGTTTCGTGCATCTACGGTATTGGTTCGCCAGCGCATTACGAAGAAATGTCTTTGCCGCTGTGGCGTGATAAAAACGGCTGGTTTACAAGCGCAGTAAAAGGCTCTTTCGAAGGGGGTCCGGAGCCTGGCAAGGCGAGGGGTAGCGCGCCGCCCCCGTGGCGACGGGCGGCGGCGACGCGCCCCGAGAAAGATGCCTTTTATGCGCTTAGTCAAACAGACTTTATTCGTCGGCTCGTCGGGATGCAATATCATCGCAATGATCTCGCTTTTGAGCGCGGTAATTTCCGAGTAATGGGTGACACGATTGATTTGTTTCCAGCGAATGGCGAATTTGCTTATCGTTTTGAATTCGGATTTGATACGCTGGAAACCGTCAAGATTGTCGATCCATTGACACTTGAAGTAAGAGAGAAGCCCGACCATATTCATATCTTCCCAAATACCCACTACGCTACACCGATGGACCAACTAGAAAAAGCCTTGGTGACAATTAGGGCCGAATATGAAGAACGACTGAAATACTTCGAAAAGCACCAAAAGTATCTTGAGGCTCAGCGACTATCGCAGAGGACTAAATATGATTTAGAAATGCTAAAAGAAACCGGGTTCGTAAAAGGGATTGAGAACTATTCTCGTCACTTAGACGGGAGAAAGCCCGGTGAGCCACCTTCGACCTTACTAGATTTTTTCCCAAAAGACTTTTTATTGATTGTAGACGAGTCACACATGACCTTGCCACAAGTACGCGGAATGTATAATGGCGACCATGCTCGAAAGCTAGCCTTAGTGGATTATGGATTTCGCCTACCTTCGGCGCTCGATAATAGGCCACTGACCTACGGCGAATTTCAAAAACATATTAATCAAGCGATTTATGTATCCGCTACGCCAGGAGAATATGAACTTGAGGTTTCTCCTAAACCTGCCGAGCAGGTGATTCGTCCGACTGGGCTACTAGACCCAGAAATAGAAGTTCGAAGCTCGGATGGACAGATTGATGATTTGATGGAAGAAATCGACCAGTGTATCGCTGCGGGGCAAAGAACGCTTATCACGACTCTAACTAAAAGAATGGCGGAGGATTTAACCGACCATCTCAAGGAACGCGGCGTAAAGACCGCCTACATTCATTCCGACATCGACACCCTGGAAAGGGGTGATATCCTACGAGATTTGCGTGCTGGAGTATATGACGTCTTAGTAGGGATTAATCTACTGCGCGAGGGGCTAGACCTACCCGAGGTGTCGCTTGTCGCGATCCTCGATGCGGATAAAGAAGGGTTCCTTAGAAGCGAGTCAGCACTCATTCAGACGATCGGCCGCGCGGCTCGGCACGAAAAAGGCAAGGTAATAATGTACGCTAATTATATTACCGAAAGTATGGAAAAAGCGATTTCAGAGACTAACCGGCGTCGCGAAATCCAAAAGGAATATAACGAAAAACACGGTATTACTCCTCACTCCGTGAAGAAGGAAATCGGAGCGGGACTACGCGCTATCATCCCAGAAAAAGAGAAGGAAAACAAGCTAGACGTCAAGCGAGTACCAAAAGACGAATTGCCTGCACTAATCAAGCATCTCTCTTCCGAGATGCAACTGGCCGCGGCAAATCTAGAGTTTGAGCGAGCCGCCGGCATACGTGACGAGATTGAGCGAATTAAGGAATATATGGAAGGGAACCGGAAGGGCTGAGTTTCTGCATCATTCTTCTAGTCTTATGGAAGGCTGGAGGGGGAAAAGACGGAATATGAGATAGTTCGTGCTAGCGGAGTAAACAGCGAACGGAGCGACTATTGCCGCGGCCGGAGTAGTTTGCTGGGTCGGCGTAGCCATCTACACCGAAGAGCGCGTTCCTGGCGTAGTAGACATTCCTCGCGACAGGCGACCAGAAACCGCCTCCGTCCCCGGCATCCATGAGAGTACCGAAGGAGAAGTCGCCGCTAGGAGCGGAGTAGAGCGGAGCTCCAGTAAGGTTTGTGATGTTGCTGAAATAATAGTTATTACTATCCCAACCATACTCAGTCCAAAGTGTAGCAAAGTCACTAGTTGAACCATCACTAGATATGTATGGCAAAGTCCAACCAGTAGGGCAGATGGACTGGTGAGCTTCTAGGTTTTCGTATTGTTCCAATGTTTCGTTATACACCCCATAGATGCTAGCATCATTTGAGGCAATCGCAGCTGCCCAGTTGTAATAGTTACCTAAGTGGTATTGCTGTGTACCAGTACTAGATACGTAGGTAGAAAGTGGGCTAGTACCAGTGCAGGTTGGCGTACTGGTACTAAAGCCGCAGGTACTGTCATAAGCGTTCCAATCCGTATAGTCGCTAGTAGCTTCGTTCCAATATAGATTGCCTGGATCGTAAGATTCTGGAGTGTTGTTTTCACAGTAACCATTTCGTGGTTTCCATGTTCCACCCTGGCACCATTCATGGGTCTGGTCAGATGTAGCTCCATAGGTAGAGCGAATTGGAGTCCAGGAGGCTGTTTGATATGTGTTAGTTTGTGTGTTCCAGCCAAGGTCTGTATCTTCATTAGTGTAGGTTCTAGAAGAATCTATGTCTAAGTCTAGATTTTGCGTCATCCAGACTTTACCATCAGCTAGTTTAGCAATTGTATACGATTTTTCGTCACGTTTATCTATGAGGGTATATTGAGTTTCATCAGTCATAGATGCCAGTACAGAAGATTTATTAGCAGACGTAATATCTTGCATACAAACAATGTCGGTACCGGAATTAGTACCAATCGTAGTACCATTTGGATTACAGACTACAGGAGCAACATGATTAGCTGGATGTACCAATGTATAAATTACTTGCCCTGTGTACGTATCAGCCGGTTGAGTCTTAGAGATATAAGCAGCATAGGTGGTAG
>CAMYWN010000070.1 GCA_947302765.1 uncultured Candidatus Saccharibacteria bacterium | reverse complement strand
AAAGTGAGATAAACTGTGCCGGCTGGTTTTATAACAGTAACTTTTCGTTTGACTGTAGTGCAATTGTCTCTTTGATTACAGGCTGTATAATGCAACATATAAACACCCTCTACGGAAGAGTCCACTTTACCTTCAGCCAATAAATCAGGGTCACCACCCACCGCGTAAGCTTTAGCCCCAGGGTCAGCATAGTCTTCGCCAAGAGGTATACGTATCGATTCGGAACCGTTAAGTATAACCACAGGCGGTATATTAAGTAGAGGGTCAAGCGTCGTCAGTTCGATGAAGAATTTAGTGTTCATAATAAACACTATAAAGAGTATTACTATATTAGATATAAAAAGAAGCAGGGCCGAGATTTTTAAATAAAGCTCCACTCTTCTTACTCTGTGCGGCAATTCCATCATCGAAACAATTATATCATAACGAAAAGGTGCTTCTAGCGGCAGCTATTACGAGTCCAAGACAATTACTGTCTACTCTTAAAAAAATTAGCCCAGTAAGGATTCTCTTTATCGAATATTTCTTTTTCTTCTTTTGTTAGCTTATACGGATAATCTTCGAACAAGTTGAAAATTCTTTTTTTGTCAAAAGTGAACAAATGCTCGCCTTTTTGGCCAAGCTTATCAACCCACCATACTTTATCATTCTCATTCTTTTTTCTGAATTCGTAAATAGCATTATTGTCGTCCGTTACGAATCCATTATTATCTGAAAACATGAGATCCTCCTTCTTATCTGTATCTTAAATTATATTAAATACGTAACATAATCACACGAAGCGTGATTCGTTCTAGCTATATTATATAATACTTTCTTAATACAAAACACAGGTCATTTTTTAAAATAATAAAGTATTTAAATGAATGGAAGAGGATTTTAGAGCGCATAAAAAATGGCAGGGGTGGCAGGACTTGAACCCACGACACGCGGTTTTGGAGACCGCTGCTCTACCAACTGAGCTACACCCCTATATAATGTACTTTACAATTTTATCATATTTCTGCATCAAAACGTTAAAAATATGCTAAAATAAAAGATGATGAAAATACTCATGCTTGGTTGGGAATTGCCACCTCACAATAGTGGGGGACTAGGTGTAGCGTGCTTAAACATGGCGCGTGCTTTGGCAAACGAAGGCGCCGAGATTGAGTTCGTTGTTCCCTATGAAGCCGAGCATCCTGAGATTACTTTTATGCGCGTTTTGTCCGCTACTCGGCTCGATCCGATTTATCGTTATGGTGGTGGCGCATATACTGGTTTACGCGTGCAGGAAAAGATTATCCCTACTAAACAGAAGAGCGAATTAGTATCAATCCGCGACATTCAGAAATCCTATTGTGATTTTGTGCAACGCTATCTCATGGACTATAAACCAGATTTAGTCCATGCTCATGACTGGCTCACCTACGAAGCAGGAGTTCTCGCCAAGAAGAATTATGGTCTACCACTAGTGGCTCACGTCCATTCTACAGAATTTGATCGTGCCGGTATGCATACTGGGAATCCTCTGATTCATGAAATAGAGTACGAAGGGCTCATGCTTGCTGACAAGATCATAGCGGTTTCCGAGATTACAAAACGTATCGTGCACGAAAAGTACCATATTCCATTAAACAAGATTGATGTTATCTATAATTCCCTCGACGAGAGCTACGAAACGTCTGACTACCGCTTCCGTGATAACTCTTACAATTATCTAAAAAGAATGAAGAGTACTGGATATACCGTGGTTTCAACGGTCGGTCGTTTTACGATACAAAAAGGTCTACACAATTTGATGAAAGCCGCAGCGCTGGCAATCAATCAAAACCCGAAACTAATCTTTGTTTTTGCAGGCGATGGTGAAGAACGTAACCATCTGATTAGCCTCGCGGCAAAGTTAGGTATTTCAAAGAATGTCCTTTTTACCGGCTTCATCCGTGGCCAAAGGCTTCGCGACATCTATTCGGTGTCGGATATCTTCGTGATGAGTTCTATTTCAGAACCATTCGGCCTCACCGCTCTTGAAGCGGCGCACCATGGCGATTGCTTGATTCTAACAAAACAATCCGGCGTCGCGGAAATCATTTGGTCGGCATTAAAATACGACTTTTGGGATGAACAAAAGCTTGCGGATGAAATTCTAGCGATCTCAAAAAGCCCTGCCCTAAAAGAAACTCTTACCAAAAACGTCCGCTCCGAATACCGTCAAATCACTTGGAACAAAGTTGCAAAAAAGTGTTTGAAGACTTATAATAGCATAAAACATAAGAGGAACTAAATTTGCGCGCGATTTGTCTATATCTACACATTCATCAACCAGTTCGCTATCGCGAGTATTCTATTTTTGATGTCGGCAACAATTCAAATTATTACTATGACCACCCAGAAGGACGCCAGAATAATGAACGGATTTTTCGTAAAGTCGCCGCAAAAAGCTATTATCCAATGTTGAGTCTTATCGAAAAGAACATTAATAAACATCCAGGGTTTAAAGTTTCTTTCAGTATCACTGGTACATGGCTAGATCAGGCTATTAAGTGGGCGCCAGATTTAGTTGATCAAATTCGCCGCCTTGTTAAAACCGGCCAGGTTGAAATCGTCGGTGAAACCTATTATCATTCTCTTGCCTTTTTTGAAAACCGCGACGAATTTGAAGAGCAAGTCAAATTGCACGCAGACCAAGTTAAGCACCTCTTCGGTGTCGAGCCAAAGGTTTTTCGTAACACCGAACTAGCATACAACGACGAGCTTGCCAAATGGGCAGACCAAAAAGGTTACCGTGGCATTCTGGCTGAAGGTTGGGATAAAATTCTAGGTTGGCGCAGTCCAAACTTCGTCTATCGTCCACAAGGTTGCCAAAGTCTCCGGCTCCTACTGAAGAATTATCGCCTGTCGGACGATATCGCCTTCAGGTTTAGCAATCGCGGTTGGAGCGAGTGGCCTCTCACAGTTCCAAAATTTCAACGTTGGGTACAGGATGATTGTTTACGCGGTCCACTCGTTAATCTTTTCATGGATTTTGAAACATTCGGTGAGCATCAGTGGGCCGATACGGGTATTTTTAATTTTATGGACACATTTATTTCGTCTTGGCTTAGCGAATACGATAATAAGTTCGTGACGGTGTCTGAAGCCTGCGAGTTGATGGAGCCCGTTGACGAAATCTCAATGCCAGAAACTATCACTTGGGCCGATACTGAGCGTGATTTGTCCGCTTGGGCATCAAATTCCATGCAATCTTCTGCCGCCCATGAATTATACGCTATGCGAGATACGGTTTTAGCGACTGGTGACAAAAACCTTATCCAGGACTGGCGTTATCTTACTACCTCGGATCATCCGTATTCGATGTGTACTAAATACTGGAATGACGGAGATGTGCATGCTTATTTCTCAGCTTACGCTTCTCCGTATGAATCGTTTATGTATTTTATGAACGTCCTAAGAGACATTGAATTTCGACTCGGCGAATTGCCTAGCAAATCACTTAGCAAGTCCAGCGATACGCCAATAAAACAGCCTAATTGAAAGCAAAGCTAAAGCATAAACTGTTACATAAGACAGCTGGGACTTCTAGATTATAAATTTTACAACATAGGTCAAGAAAAAACCCCTCATTCGTTCGCAAGCTCACTCGGGGAGGTTTTTTCATTGCTAAGTTGTAAAATTCACAATCTAGAAATCTGGTCTAAGTCTCATTATGCTGTCTTATGTAACAGTTTATGCTTTAGCGCTTCTTCTCTTTGACTTCGTTTCTACCGAGGTTCTTCTTGGTTTCAACAAAGA
>CAMYWN010000069.1 GCA_947302765.1 uncultured Candidatus Saccharibacteria bacterium | reverse complement strand
AAGGGCTATATGCATACGGAGAGCCGTTTTGGTTGCTTGAAAGAGTTTTGTCTCCGTGAGACTCTACGGTTTTATGGAGCCAAATGTGGTCAGATACTAAAATAGCCTGGGCGTAAGCCCAGGCTTTTTGTTCACGATCCCCCCGGAGTTATTCAGGAGGGGTATTGGTTGAGTATTTGAGTGTCTCTATACATTCTCCCTCGCTCGTATAGAAAGAACACTTAATCTGCCCATCGCCGAATGAGGCAAAGAATCTATTTATGCTCCTTTCGGCCTCAGCTTCCTCGTACTTCGATAATTCAATTTCGAAGAAAAAGGAATTACCGAAGCTGTCTTCACGCAGACCGTTCAACACTATCCTGCATCCCGGATACTGTTTAAGTCTTCCGATGACTTCCAGGGCACATCCTTTCCACTTTTCGTCAGAAGAGTTTGGCATCAGTCCAGGCGTAGATAGACCTAGACTCTCATCGAGCCATTGAGGCCAATCGAAACCGAGAAACTTTTCTCCCTCGATATATTCCTCGAGCCTCTTATGGGGCCATGTGGCCATCTCTAAGCCTAATGCCCAAGGCACTGCGCCAAGGATAGAGCCAATCAGGCCTCCGTTGCACAGCACAAACAACAGCTGACCTATACTAAAGCCAGCCAGCAGGGCTAAAAAATCCCTGAACGAAAAATGAAAACCAATACTACCCGAGCTGTTTATTCCGTAGCGCTCAAGTATTGCCGAGTACTTTTTGTAAGCACCCGATCTTGTTTCTTCAATACAGCATCCACCAATCATGTAATACATAACCAGAGATGCAATGGCCCACAATGAAATGTGGTAATACACTCCTAACCATGAGAAAGCTAAACATAACAGCAAAAACACGAATCTCGCCATCTTTTTTCCTCCTTTTTAAAGTGCTTGCTCGGTCACTATACGGAGCTATATAGCTCACAGGCAAAAAATAACTACTGGAAACCAGAGCGAACAATGTACCTATTTATAATTATATATCAAAACGCTACTTTTGTCAAGCACTACCCCTATTAGCGGTTCCAACTCATAAGGTGCTATGTGGTATCCTATTTCGCTCCTGGCAACAAAAAACTCCCCGAGGGGGAGCTTTTTGTGATAATAAGATTACTACTTGATAACCTTGGTAATTACACCAGAACCGACGGTTTTGCCACCTTCGCGGATAGCAAAGCGGTCTTGATCGTTCATAGCCACTGGAGCGAGCAACTTCACCTTGAAGGTGACCTGATCGCCAGGCATGACGATTTCCTTGTCGGCTGGAAGCTCTACCTCACCAGTTACATCGGTGGTGCGGAAGTAGAACTGAGGCTTGTAGCCCTTGGAGAACGGAGTATGGCGGCCGCCTTCTTCTTTCTTCAAGATGTAAACCTGTGCCTCGAACTCGGTGTGAGGAGTGATAGTACCAGGCTTGGCAATCACCTGACCACGCTCAATCTGATCGCGCTCAATACCACGAAGAAGGAGCCCAGCGTTATCGCCAGCTTGACCTTGATCGAGAGTCTTGTGGAAGGCCTCGATACCAGTCACGACTGACTTTTGAGTGTCACGAAGACCGACGATTTCAACTTCGTCGTTTAGCTTAATCACGCCCTGTTCGATACGGCCAGTAGCAACAGTACCACGACCTTTGATCGAGAAGACGTCCTCGATCGGCATTAGGAATGGTTTGTCAAGATCGTGCTCAGGGATGTCAAAGTATTCATCCATCGCATGGACGAGCTCCATGATAGCATCTTCGTTTTCCTTGTCACCCTCGAGGGCCTTAGTAGCAGAACCCTTGATGATAGGAGCGTTGTCGCCATCGAAACCATATTTGTTCAATAGTTCACGAACATCCATCTCGACTAGCTCAACGAGCTCAGGATCGGCGAGGTCCATCTTGTTAAGGAAGACGATGATCTTTGGTACGTTCACCTGGTGAGCCAATAGTACGTGCTCACGAGTCTGTGGCAAAGGACCATCATTTGCAGCAACTACAAGGATAGCACCATCTACCTGGGCAGCACCAGTAATCATATTTTTAATGTAGTCAGCGTGACCAGGCATATCTACGTGTGCATAGTGACGCTTCTCGGATTCGTACTCCTGGTGAGAAGTAGCAATGGTAATACCACGTGCTTTTTCCTCAGGAGCGTTGTCGATTTGATCATAAGCAACTGGCTTATTCACGTCCGAAGGAAGTCTCTTCGCAAGAACGCTAGTAATCGCAGCTGTTAAAGTAGTTTTACCATGGTCGACGTGACCCATAGTACCCACATTAATATGTGGCTTGGAACGGTCAAAATTTGCCATTCAATCTCCTTTTATATTTATTACGTTTGGAGCGCTAATAAAAACCAGCTCCAAAACTCTACTCTACTATTCTAGACTATTTTGCTGAAGTTGTAAAGGGGTTTATTCCTATCCGGTGATATTGTGCCTCAAAAATAGTCGTAAAAAACTACAACATTATCACGTAATAACAACAGGTCGTAAAAATGGTCTTGACACGACAAAAAGGTTATGCTAGAATAGGGGTATAAAAGGTCATAAAAACAAAAAGGAAAAAACTATGAAAAAACAAAGAATATCAACAATAATAGGAGCATTGGCTCTGTGCGGCAGCGCACTCTTCCCTGGGAATGTTTTTGCCGCGAATCCCGGCAACTTCGGGATAACGTATAGTGGCGGCGATGCATTAGGCTCAGAAAATGTCAAACCAATAAGTGATCTTATCGGAAATAAACTCCTAAATGAAATAATCCCTAAGGACGGTGTTGAGATTAGTACCACCGGAGGACAATGGCATGATGGCTACATGAAGAGAGATGCCAACAATGTTCCCTGTCATAAATATAAATATCTTGAAGTAAACCAAGATGGGTTAGTTGGCGGTAGCGCTAGTTTCACTATTTCGCACGGAGATTATGCTATGGAGATACAGATACCTCAGGTGGGCGTGGTTGATTTCGACAGCGGTGAAACAACCGCTATAGGTATTGTTCCTCAAGTAGCCGCTACAGGTCAAGATGTGAACTCAGGGGTTAGTGCGCTCTACGGTGGTTGGGCACCTTATGGAGACTCGACTTGTACGCAGCCAGTAGCCGTGAGCAACCATCCTGATAAGACTATTAGAAGCACTACGTCAAGAGGTCAATCCAATGAAAAAATTCACGGTAAAGTATTTGTAGAGATGCAGATTAAGCTAAAAAATAAGAATCAGCCATTTACTAGTGCGGAGATTCTTTTGGGAATAATAGATATAGATGCGTCGCAATCATTCAAGATTCTAAACCAGCCTGATTATTTTAAAGCAAATAAAATATATGCAGACGACCCTAATCTTTTGCAACCAGGAGGAGATATCCAAGAGAAGAATATGTTTGTAGGAGATAGTGGTAGTGGTAGCTATCTGTATTCTCAATACTCTGCTAGCAATGGTGGCTTTGATACTGATGATATTAGTAATATTTATGCCCCCATCTCGGAAGAGACCCAGCTTAATGGACTAGATATCGTATTTGGTTTTGTTGGCCAAGCCGGAAGTCAGATTCGATATTATTCTCAGGTATATACGGTCAAATATCATGCCGATCGGCCAGGTGGCACGGTTAAGATAAGAGAATCAGAGAAAGTCGTATCTGGAGCGACACCTCTTGGTGCGGATCAAGAGCCTGATTCTGGGTATAAATTCACATATTGGACTGCCGACAAAGACGTGGAAGTTAATGGCAAAACTATCACCGAAGGTCAACCGATTAGTATGGAACAGATTAAATCGATTCGCGTCATGCAAGACTACGAATTTACAGCTCACTATGAGAAAA
>CAMYWN010000068.1 GCA_947302765.1 uncultured Candidatus Saccharibacteria bacterium | reverse complement strand
GTCGACGGATTCTACTTTTATCCTTTCGAAATAACTACCGAGGGCCATGGTTGGTATGAAGTAGGCGATCGTCTAGCCATAACGGACGGAACAAACTCTTGGGAAATAATAGTCAGTAACATTTCGCTGAGCATTGGTAACGGAATAAAAGAAATAATAAAAGGAATTGCGCCATCTGAAACACAAACTAACTATGCGCTTGCCGGCGGAATTACGAAGACGATTTATAACACCGAAATAAAGGTCGACAAACAAGGTCAAGAAATAATATCTGTAGTCTCGCGGCAAGATCAATTTGAAAATCAAACACTGGAGAGCTTCTCACAAGTTACGCAGAATATCAATAGTATAACGACCACAATCCAAACGACAGGTGGCGGAAACCTAATTCACAATTCTGTCGGCTACAATATAGACAGCGATAGAAATCTAGTCAATTGGACAAAAACAGGAACAATTAGTTCGGAATCTAGCCCAGAATCCGTTTCATATGGTGCAATATCCGGAAATCAGATAAACCTTTTTGCTTCTAGTTCCATTACGCAACGAATAACCGTAGATGGATCGGGAAACCAGCTCTATACATTTAGTCTACGAGCCAAAAAAGGTGCAACAGGAACTGCGACTATTCATCTAAGAAATAACCTGGATGATTATACGATAACAATTCCAGAGGGAGAGGCGGTGCTTTGGAATAGCTATAGTTTAGTTGGAATTGAACCGCATTCTACCTATTTTGATGTCGTAGTTCAAACCAATTCAGCCGTAACTGAATTATCAGTAACCGACTTAATGATGACCGTAGGCGACAGCACCACTCCATGGGTTTCAGCCTCAGATGAAATATTGAGCAAAAATGTAGCCGTAGATAGCTCCGGAGTTACCGTTCGTTCAAATACGACCAACGACTACGTGCAGCTTAACGAATTAGGTCTTAACGGCTTTTCAGACGCGTCAGGGAGCATGGAAAATGTCTTTACAGTTAATCGAGATACGACTGAAGTATCAAAATTAAAAACGCGAAATCAGATATCGATGTCGCCAATAAAAATAGTTCCAATTAAAAACGGAACACGAGCCGGCTGGGCATTTGTAAAGGAGAGTTAAATGGCAACCACAGAGTTTCAATTATCAACTTATATGCGAGCTAGACTTGAGACGTGGGAGTCTGACGTAAGTACAACGGATAATACCTCCAAAGTAAATGCCAGAATTAAGGTTTGGCGTACAAATTCTTGGAGTGGCCAGACATATTCCTCGAGCGTCCGCAGAGTTATAACAATAGATGGAACAAATGTATGTGACTGGACTGGAGAGATTTCACATTATGTATCATACGGCGAAATCGAAGTAGCTTCAGGATCAAAGACCGTAACCCATAACAATGACGGTTCGAAATCTGTTGGCGTATCGTGCTCATTGACTGATAACGTGGGTGCGTATTTCAGCGGCTCGGGCTCACTAACGATGAGCCTAACTACTATAGCTCGTGCTTCCGAGCCAACACTTTCAGCCTCAACATTTAATATAGGCGACACAATTACGATAAATACAAACCGAAAATCAAGCTCATTTACGCACACGATAACGCTTACTTTCGGAAGCTATACCTACACAGTTGGAACCGGCGTGGGTACAAGCATATCGCTAAATACCGCTAATATTGCGAGCAGTCTATATGCACAAATACCGAGTGCAACTAGTGGAACAGGTTCGATAACCTGTACTACCTATAATGGATCGACCAGCATTGGCTCAAAATCAGTTAGCTTTACGGCAAAAGCCGTAGAAGCCAATGCGAAACCAACATTCTCGAACTTTACTTACCAAGACACCAATTCTACAATAACGGCCATAACCGGCAATAATCAATATTTAGTACAAGGCAAATCAAATCTCAGAGTCATAATAAGTTCGGCAAATAAGGCAGTAGCTAAATATAGTGCCACAATGAGCGCTTATAATGCGTCAATCTCAGGTCTGTCCGCCTCAGCAAACTATTCAACATCGGACTTGAATATTAACTTTAGTTCAAATGCTTTTACGGCAGGAACGCAGGCCTTATCTGTTCGTGCTACCGATTCTCGCGGATATTCGACTTCCGTCAGTAAAAACGTTAATGTTCTCGCCTATGCGGCACCGGTAATAAATGCTACGGCAACCCGTCTAAATAACTTCGAAAATCAGACTACACTCGTAGTTAAAGGATCATACTCACCATTAACCATCAATGGAACGGCCAAGAACACAGTATCTTCCGTCCAATACCGATATAAATCACAATCTACTTCAACATGGGGTAGCTGGACTAGTATGTCTGGATTATCCGTAAACTCTGGCGGAACTTACACCACTACCGACAAAGTACTCGATCTAGATAACAGTACGGCATATGATTTTGAAGTTAAAGCGACCGACAAGCTAGGATCAACAACTGTGACACTTGTAGTGTCCGTAGGCGTGCCAATATTCCGCATAGGAACAGACGGAAACGTTTACAACAACGAAAAAAGGATACTGAATACTGGAGATCTACCTATCGAAACAGCAAACATTGCAAATAGCGCCATAAATGCGACAAAGCTGAACTGGACGGCTTTTAATCTCAAATATAAGAATTGTAGCCGAGTGGACTTTACTTCTCCGACAGCTTGGCAAGCATATTATCCGTCAGGTTGGGATTATACCTTTACGACAGTAAAAGACGGAATTTATCTGATCGTATGGGGTACGGAATATCTAGCAGATGTATCCGGTGTAACGGAGCTTGACTTTAAGATTCATGCCGTCTCGGGCGGTACTGAATTGCTCTGTAAGCACCACGTGATGACAGATACAAATGGCGAAGCGAGAATAGCCTATGGCTTATGGAAAGCAACCGGAACAAGTCTTAGAACGCGAGCATGGGTAGTCTGTGGCGTGCAAGGCCATTCGATTAGACTTTACAATGGTAGCGTGTTTGCGATTAGGGTAGGATAGGACAAGTAGCCTTTCCTGAGCCGACGCATTTATAGATAAAACGATAATCGCGAGGAATTACCGTCTGGCGATTGAATGTACTAGACGCTTTTATCGCCAATTAATTAATTGCGGCCGTCGGCTCGGGAAAAACTACTTGGATCCTGTTCCGGCTCATAACGACGACATAATTTGTGGAGTTTATGGCTCGCAGTATATGAGCCGGAGCAAATATGGAAAGTAAATTTCGCTAAAGATCAGGTTTTCATAATGATTTCTCCTAGATTAGTTTGATATTGAATGTACTAATGGGTTGACCATTCTGAAACCATTCTCAACGAAATTGCGAATATTGAATAACGGCTCCAACGAAAAACACCTCGTCTCACGTAGTCAATTGACTAAATGAAACGAGGTGTTTCTGATGCTATATGGAGCCGCCAACCAGGTTTGAACTGGTGACCTTCGCCTTACCATGGCGACGCTCTACCAACTGAGCTATAGCGGCAAACTCAAAATGTACTCTTTCTCCGCCTAAATCGCTTCAGAGGTGGCACCATGGTCTTACCATGGCGACGCTACTACCAACTGAGCTAAGACGGCGCGTCCTACAGAGATTATATCATACATTTCGCCGAACTTGGCAAAAACACAGCGCAAGCCCGGCAACACAAGTCGAGCAAACTACGACATTATCACGTAACAACACAAGTCCAGCAAACTACGACATTATCTCGTAACAATCCACTACGACATTATCACGTAACAACAACACAAGCTCGGCAAGATATTGAATAATTCGCCGAATTTGATATAATACATATATCAGCTGGAGTCGTCTAGTGGCAATGACAAGAGACTGTAAATCTCTCGCCTTCG
>CAMYWN010000067.1 GCA_947302765.1 uncultured Candidatus Saccharibacteria bacterium | reverse complement strand
GCAACCTTGACAAAACACAGATATACTAGTATAATAAAAATGTTGGCACATTCAAAACAAAAGGAGGGAACCTACATGGAACAACAAAAGAGGGGATACACAAAAAGTATAACCGTAACAGATGGACCGAGTAAAGGGATATGTGCGATACCAAGAAGTCAAACAAATCCAAACGTTTTTAAGTTCGCCTTTACATTTGCGGCAAATGGACAAAAAAGCCGCAAAACAATCAATTTTGAGGTTACGAGCCACGAAGTCTGCGGCGGTTTCGAAATTAAAGGTGTGACCGAGGATGGAATTAAGGTCGAGGGAATGTACTGTCCACCGGACTTTGATTATATTTTCTTCGGCAAGAAGTCGGTTGCGAGGAACGGCTCATTTATTTCATATTCACAGTTTAACCCGTTCTAACAACAATCAAAAACATGTAGTCTTGTGCCAACAACGGCCCCAATTATTTGGGGCCTTTTTCATGCCTCATAAAAAATTTCCATCTCTATGCTATAATAGAACTAGTAAAAGAGCCGAAGGTTATTATTGTTTTAAAGAGCCAAAAAATCGAAAGTAATGCCGAACGCATCTAGAACATTAAAAGGAGGTGATTTTGTTTTGGCATATTTTAGAAATAACTATACCCCAAAACTGATCGAGGAATTCGTGCGGATTTACAAAGCGGAAAGTCTATTGATCCCATTCGACGCATCGATCCGGCGAAGAATTATCAATCGCTACGGAGAGATCTACACTATGGCTAACAGAGTTTTACTCTCAGCAGAGATTAATACCGTAGAAAGATGTATCAATAACATGGGACATCTCAATGAAATCCCGATTATTACGCCAGAGTCTGTTGGAGGCCATACGAATCTAGTGAGCAGTCTCATCGATGAAGCCCTAGATTTTACATACGGCTACGATAAGGCCCCAAGAGAATTCAATCGTCGCCACATCCAAGATGCTGCAAGGATTCATGATCTACCAGAAATCTACTACGGCGACACTAGAGACGACGGAATTAGAAACGAAGCGGTCAAGCAGGAACAAGAAAGAAAATTCTTTCAAGAATATAAAAAGTTCTTACAGGATAATCAAAAAGATCCTATCCTGAGGCTACTTCAAGAGATGGAGGAAAAGTCTACACCGGCAGGCAAACTTCTTTACGTCGCAGATAAAGCTGCTGCCCCAATCACTGCCCTGGCATACGAAAAAAAATACGCCGAACGCGGAATGGGAACAGAAAAAATGCGGAGCAAACTGCCACGATTCGCTCTGGGCGAACTAAATCCAGACAGCCGTAACTATCAATTAGCGGTAAAAGAACTAGGGATGAGCAAAGCGAAAGATACTCGCAACCTTAGCGAACTTTGGATCGCAGACTATCTACAGTGTGGTAGAAACATCGGGCAGTATGACGAAACTGGAGTAATGACCGCTGTTCTAGTAATGTCCGTTCTTATAGTAAACGACGGTGAATGGTATAGCTGGCGAGAAAAGGCCTACTAAAAACCTCTCCTTCCAAAACCCCGGTATATCCGTGGTTTTAAGGCATATTGAATTCCTATACAATCCAAAAAAAGGAGTAATAATGGAGTATAGAGGTTATTAAGCCATCACAATCATGCCCCGCATATCAGTGGGGCTATTTTTGTTCCATATAAGTACAATCTTCCCAGAAAGACTAAAGTAGATTTATGAGATTCCGGACAAAAAGCACAGCCGATCTCAGATCATGTATTCAGATGGATATACGGCATACGTTAAAACCAATACACTTATAACCGATACACTTAAAACCGATACACTTATAACCGATACACGGGATTTAAAAATACCGAAAACTATGCTAAAATTAATTCAAAGGAGGTTAGGTGTTTAGTCTTATTTCAGCCATTGGTAGAAATCGCGAAATTGGCAAAAATAATAATCTCATTTTTCATGTTAAGGACGACATGAAATTCTTCCGTGATACCACAAAAGACCACAAAGTCGTTATGGGGCGCGCCACCTGGGAATCACTGCCCGTCAAACTTAAAGACCGCAAAAATATCGTCGTCACCAGAAGCGACCCCAAAAGCCTTGAAAAGCCTTTGCAAGCTCCAGCTGTCGCGCCAGATGAGGTGGTAAGCAATCTCGACGGTTTCATTAAAGCCAATCAAGACTCCGAGGAAGAAATCTTCATCATCGGTGGAGGCACTATTTATTCAGCCTTCCTTCCCCACGCTAAGCATCTTTATCTTACCGAGATAGACGCTTCAGCCGAAGACGCCGACACGTTTTTCCCCCAGTTTGATAAATCCAAGTATCATCGAACTATTATAAAGAAAGGTAGCGATCATGGAATAAATTACTCCATCGTCAAATATACCAAACGATAATAGAATTAAACTAGGAGCAATATGAAAGACTTAGTGTTAGATTTAATTGAAAATGAGAAAAAACGCCAATCCGAAGGACTAGAACTTATCCCGAGCGAAAACTATGTCAGCCGACCAGTACTAGAAGCAATGGGTTCAGTCCTTACTAATAAATACTCCGAAGGCTACCCATATTTTGATGGCATTAACGAATGGGACGAGGCCAAAATCGCCAACGAAATACTGCCAAACTACCGCTACTACGGCGGCCAAGAAAATGTCGACCGTATCGAGCGCCTCGCAATCGACCGCGCCTGCAGACTCTTCCACGCCGATCACGCCAACGTCCAACCGCATTCTGGTGCCCAAGCCAACAACGCCGTTTACTTTGCCTGGCTCGAACCCGGCGACACTGTGCTAGGAATGTCTTTACCGGCCGGCGGCCACCTTACCCATGGCGCCAAAGTTACCTTGAGCGCACATATCTATAACTTTGTCGGCTATGGTGTAACCGAAGATGGCGACATTGATTATGAAGACATGGAGCAAAAAGCCCTCTCCGAAGACGTCAAACTTATTCTGATAGGCTACTCCGCCTTCATGAAAATTCCTGATTTCAAGCGCGTAGCCGAACTCCGAAAAAAGGCTGAGGAAAAATGGGGCCACGAGATACTCTTAATGGCAGATATGGCACACGTAGCGGGTCTCATTGCCGGAGGCATCCATCCAAATCCGCTCGATTTCGGCTTCGACGTCATGACCACCACCACCCACAAGACCCTCCGCGGTCCGCGTGGCGGTCTCATCATGAGCAAAGGTAATGTTGCCTCCCCACTCAAAAAGCCGGAGAAGTCTCTAGCAAACATCCCAATCTTAATTGATCGCGCTGTTTTCCCCGGCACCCAAGGCGGTCCACTCGAGCACGTCATCGCAGCTAAGGCTGTCGCTTTTGGTGAGGCCTTGAAACCAGAGTTTAAGACTTACGCTGAAAATATCGTCAAAAATGCCAAGACCCTCGCAGAAGAGCTAGCTAAATACGGCTTCGTCCTCCAGGGTGGTGGCACCGAAAACCATCTAGTGTTAGTCAACTGTAAAGCAAGTTTTGGCTTCGATGGCAAAATCTACGAAAAAGCCCTCGATATGACTGGCCTCACCCTGAACGCGAATGCCCTGCCTACGGATAAAGGAGGCGCCTTCCGTCCTTCCGGTGTCCGTCTCGGCACTCCAGCCATTACCACGCGTGGGTTTAGTACTACGGAGATCAAGAAACTAGCCGCCTGGATGAAAGACGTGGCTGACATTTGCAAAAAAGCCGGCTCCGAAGAAAAACTGAACGATTACGCAGAGGAACTGACTAAAATTCGCCAAGGAGTCCGCGAATTATCCCTCAAATTCCCTATTCCTAGCATCTAAAATATGCTATAATTACATGGCAGGGGTGTTAGCTCAGCTGATAGAGCGCTGCATTCGCATTGCAGAGGTCAGGAGTTTGAATCTCCTACACTCCACCATG
>CAMYWN010000066.1 GCA_947302765.1 uncultured Candidatus Saccharibacteria bacterium | reverse complement strand
ATTAAACATCCACCGGCCTAGCCGGTGGATTTTCTCATGCGGGCATAGCCCTTTCACTCTTAGCGTAACGCGTGAACGCGTAATTTTAGTCTGTCATCTGCTATTTTAGCTTCGTTACTTTTTGTATGGCTTCAAATCCAAAAGGGCCAATTGGCTGCCGAGCTTATCTTCTTTGAGTTGATTTTGTATGTACTCTTTTATCCGAGAAGTATTCTTTCCTACAGTATCTACGTAGTAGCCCATACACCAAAATTCTCTGTTTCGGTATTTATACTTTAGTTCACCGAACTGTTCATACAGCATGGTACTACTTTTACCCTTGAGGTACCCCATGAAGGACGAAACAGAGTATTTTGGTGGTATTTCTACCAACATATGTACATGGTCCGGACATACTTCCGCTTCTACAATATTTACACCCTTCCATTCGCAAAGTTGTCGCAATATCTTACCGATATACCGTTTTTTATTATGATAGAAGATCATCCTACGATACTTAGGGGCGAACACTATGTGATACTTGCAATTCCATTTGGTATGACTTAAACTATTAATATCATTTACGCTCATGATAGCTTAAAACTCCTTTTGTTATTTAACTTATATTGCAGCTGACAGACTACGATATCAGTATAACAAAAGGAGTTTTAAGCACTCAACGGCAAAAGCCTCAAAAGAACCCCCAGCCTAGCTGGGGGTTTTGGTATACAATAAGCTTCTTGCATTGCGAGAAGCTTATTTTTTGCGCAACAGCCCTTTTATCACATCTCTCCTCCAATTCATTCGCCAAAACAAAGAAACTGTGCTATAATACCACTACGGCGCTGTAGCTCAGTTGGTAGAGCAGAGGCCTGAAGAGCCTTGTGTCACTGGTTCAAGTCCAGTCGGCGCCACCACCACAGAATGCTTCGCATTCAGAAAGCGGGCAACCGTCGCTTCGCGAGCGACGTCACCAAGACGTACTTAATTCGGCATTTTCGCCGATTTTTTAGTAGTAAAATTCTGTTAAATACCTTGTAGCAATAGCATTCATTTTTGGAGCATTTTTACAACAAAAAACTGCCAAAAATGCAGCTTTTAACCCTGTTAAATCGTCTGTTAATACCCTAGACAATTTGGTCTATCCTAACGAACAAACAACAACAAAACTATGGCAATAATCATTATCGCCTTAAGCAATAAACTAACAATAGATAGCCAACGCAGACTTGTTTTTAATCCAACGATACCAAATGCTATAGATATAGCTGCTAGTGGGATACCTAATGACCAATAATACATAATCATAAGCCACCAAACTGCGCCTGGGCCATTTTCACTTGTGCTGCCACCAGAAACTATAAAACAAAAACTCCAAAGTATCATTGGGATTATGGTGGCTACAATTGATAAGGTTGACCATACTTTACGATCTTGTTTTCCCCTTTGTTCAATTTTTGCGACAGTTTCCGGCGAAGGTTGATCGGCAACGAAATAACTAGTATTTCCAGCATCCATAATAGGTTTTGACGATTGAATAGTATTTGGATCGCTTGTCGTAGGCAAGTAAAGAGTTTTTTGCTTTTTTAATTGCAAAATTTGTATTCCTTCAACTATCGCCCAAGTATACGAAACAACCGCTAAGTATTGTAAAAACATGACTGGCATAACTATGTTGTAACAATTGCTACCATAGCCACACAACATGCTGACTATAATATATGGTAAATAGCACGCAATAACTATGGCTATATGAGCAATGCCTTTTTTATACTGCTTCAAGATAAAGTTATGGACTCCAATTATACCAAACTGTGGCAAAAAGGCGAAAATAGCAGCTGCAGTAAGCCTTGAATCGCTGAACTGATTTCCATTATTAATTGCGTTGCCAGTCTCGGGTGTTGCGGCACTGTCTGCTTGTTTTTTCATTATAGCTTTATTCATAATCATAATACACTTATGTTTTTATTATAACATATTCGTCATTCAATTTTGTTCGCAAACCCTTCCTGCAGATTGTTAATGCCCGCCCAATTCGCCCCCACCAGATTTTATCTAACTCGGCATTTTGGCCGATTTTTTAGTAGTAAATGTCTGTTAAGTACCTTGCAGACTCTAGAGTGTTATTTTGTGCCGTTTTCGTACGAAAAATGGGGCAAAAACTACATTTTTACCCCTATTTAATCGTCTGCTAATGCCCTAAACAATTTGGTCTCCGCTGAATATGACTATGGACTAGTATGGACAGATTCTAACGAATTTTTGTTATCTCCTTTAATACATAGCCTCCGTCATCAACGAATTTATATAAATATGATCCAATCTTTATGTCACCTTCGTTTTCGTCTAGCTTGCCAGTTGACGAATAAGCTCCGAGATCTATTTCCGTAAAGTCAACTACTACGTTGATAGCATCGTTGATTTTTTGAGCCCACACTACGTTTGCCAAACGAGCCGTCTCACCCACGCAGCCACCTACACCGTTTGCATATTCTACTTTAAAAGTATCATTGGACCCATCATAGCTTAGGGACATCGGGAAATAACCCTCAAATTCATAATCTTGCTTTTCAATATCTAATGACTTACCAAACAATTCTTTATATACTGCATTTAATAGCCCATAATCCATAGTGTACCAGTCTCTCATATCTTCAGAAGTTGGCGTAAGAGCATTTTGCTCAATAGCGAGGTTAACGGCTCTTGCCACCATCGTTTCTTCTGTTAGTTGTATATCAACCTGCGTAGGACAAACTCCAGTAACATTCATCAATGATGTATATTTTGAGACAAGTTTTTCTGCTTCGGATATTGTAATATCATCACCCATAATACCACTATCTTGTATCTGAGACGTATTATTGATTTGTTGTCGTAGATTATCTATTTCCTGTTTTTTATTTACGTTATCAATTATGCCGTAAACACCAAACCCAATGCCACAAACCGCCGCAACACATGCAACCACAGTGGCAATTTTTAGCCCATTGCTATTTTTTTGCTTATTGTCTACCGCTGGCGACATTGGCGCTCCAGTCTCAGTGTTTTGTTCCATTATATTTCCTTCCTATATCACTTATGCTTCTATTATAGCATGATTTAACTTCTTTTGAATATCTCCCTTAAAGAGTGTTAATGCTTGAACAATTCGCCCCCCACCATTTTTTTGTACTATTTCAAGCGCTTGTAAAAATCGTTAACCCAATCAAATCTTTTACCATTTGCTCTTATATAGTTCAATGAGCCATAAGTATAACTCTTATCATCTAGATATTCGATTTTTTCCACTTCATCTAGATTAATTTTCCAGACACAGCCCTGAAGCACATCACTGTCTTCGGTAATACATCTATCAAATGACTCTTCAATCATGTTATATATTTCGATAAATTTTTTGTCAGTGCGACATTCGTTAAATATATCTTTTCTAGCATAGGCTTTTAATTCTTCTCTAGTAATGTGGTTATCACGCAAAATTGCATCGAACTTTTCCTTATCGGCGTTATCTTTTGGAATATATAAATTATTCAATACGAATGAATAACGACGGAAATCAGTTATAAAAACGTCTTTTTTGTCTTTTCTGAACGTAATTTTTGTTTCAAATCCATCGACTGGTTCGCCTTTTCTCTTTTTAGGAGAAACACCATCATAACATCGTACCCAACACCACATCGGGTAGTCTATGTGGTCATAATTTGGGATTTTTTCATTCATTTTTTTGACTACCCAACTATAGGCAAAGCCAGCTTTTAAAGTATCAATGTGCTCTTTGTCACAAATCAAAAAGCCATTTTTTAACAAAAATTTGACAGCTGCAAGACTCTGATAAGTAACCAATTTCATAATTATAGTTATGATTATAACATATTATATTAATTACTATTATGAGCCCCCTGTACACTGTTAATACCTGATGAATTAAGCCCCACCACCATTTGATTCAAAAGCCGGTATTTCGACGTTCTTCTTGCTCACTCTATC
>CAMYWN010000065.1 GCA_947302765.1 uncultured Candidatus Saccharibacteria bacterium | reverse complement strand
CGATTGGTGGGGTGCTAGACGAAAACGGGGAACCGAATGGTACTTTGGCCCCGGATGTAATTAAGATGTTTTTGAGGAGGGGCGGTGTATTAAATCATTTGCAGGTACATGATGAAGCGTCTATGCTTAGCCGGAAATTGGTTAAGGTATTACATGAAAGAGCGATGCTAGAGCCTTATTCGGTGGTCTACGATAAATCAATGGCGTACGTGACGGATTTTGAGGATGTGTTCAATGATGCGGTAGAAACGAAACGAAAGGTAGTGATTGTAGACATCGATGTGCCGTTGGAGCTTTCGGCGGTGAGGGTTTTGGTGCGCCCGAAGGGAGGTAAAAGCGCCAATATTGACTTTGATGGGGTGATGAGAGCTTTTGGGGCAATTCGAAAAAATCGGCCGAAGTTGTTTAAACAGGTTTTGGAGTATTCTGATGTTGTTGATGGTTATACACTAAAATGTTTTGATTACGGAACCAAACATCTTGAAGATGTTATGAGATATGAAAATGGCGAGCTGAAGACGTTATCTGGTAAAGAAGAATTGGCAGAGATGGCAGTGATGTTGGACAAAAAACATATTGATGCGGAAGTAGAGGAAGTGCGGGGAACGATGATTACGGATGGGTTTATCTCGCATTTTTGCGATGTTTATCTGGACGGAAAGCCCGAGTGGAATGACGGCGGAGTGATTGCTGAACTAAGGCGTCACATTGGCAAGACGATTGCCGAAGCGCTCAACGAGAGGTCGAGATGAGAATTAATTGAAACGATGATATGATTTAGATATTGAGAAGGAATTCTTATCAAGATGGAAAATTTAGAAAAAACTAATGAAAGTATAAGCAGTGAGTCTAAAGCGGACTCGCCAGAGACAGCGCCGTCTTTTGAAGAACATATGGCGAATAATCCGCAAATGGTTCTTCAACGGTATTTAGAAACCTCTGGCTTGAGGGAGATAAGGAGGAGTGAGACACGGTTTGACGAACTACTACAAGAACTCAGTCCTAGTGAGACGTATAGCTTTCTTAGCCGTGTTAACGGAATACTCCGTGGAGTGGATGAAAATGAATGGGGTAGACGAAGTGGAGTTCAGGTAGCTGATCACTCTGCTCCATCGAAACGTGTTCAGGGAGTTATTTTGTCGGAGGCTGTAGATGCTTTGAAGAGTATTAATGATAACAAGTACCGAGCGGCTTTGGGTTATTATTTAGTTAATGGCCTTCATCTTTTTCCGGATGGGAATGGCCGTACTTCTCGTGCGGTTTACGAGGTGTTCGAAAACCCAAATTTTAATCTTGCGTCTGATGATTCTTTAGCATATCATACCCAAAATCAAGCTTATGGGCACGGAAAATTTGAAAAAGAAAAGAATATTCGATCCTCTGAGGAGGCGCTAATACTAGCCCTTGATTTCTTAAAATTTGATTTGGTTCGAGAAGGGAAAATTAATTCTATTATATTAAAAAAGAGAGTTAGTCTAGAAAAGGGAGTTTATGATTCGGTTCCAGACATCTACTTCACGGAAGATGCGGAAAAAAATTTAACCGACCAAGAAAAAAGAAGAGTCAAGCAAGCCTTTTTGAATGAAGATATAGCATCGACAGCGCTGCTAGCAGCTTTAACTCGGAAAGGATCTTTCGATAGGGTTTTGAGTGCTTGTACTCAAAATAATGGTATAGATAATGAGGTTCGACTTGAAGTTTTGAAACAGGATTTAGATACCGGCAAAGTTAATAAGCTAGCTAGTGAAGTGTTCGATGGGTGGACTGCTCAGGATTATAAAGCATTCGTCAATACGACAGAGATAATACAGAAGTTTCAATTTGATAAACTAATGGATTTCTTTAAAAAGCCCGAAAAGTATAAGTCTCGTGATGGTGTAAGAATTGTTGATTATCTTTCAGGTAAAGTAGATAATAGCTATTCAGAAGACTAACTGGCGTACGTTTGGGGTTTAGTGTAATGTTGGCACGCTCGTGGCGTGTAGTCTTACTGATTAGATGAAAAGCGTATTAATGTGTTATATATATAATTCATGGAGGGTGGACGCGGGGAGGATCGAATGGTATTATTATGGAGATACGAATAACTTAATGGAGGAGATTTAGAAAAATATGGAACTAAAGGAGTTTTTAGTTAAAGCGAAGCAGGCGACATACGCAAACGTTAATGTAGAAAAAGTAGCGGCTTCACGTCGTGGTTCGAATGATTATGAATATAGTGAAAATGGGATGATTTACCACGATACCTATTTTGGCGGCACGAGTTTTATGGGTGAGGAGGTTGTTTATGAAGGTGATTCCAAGAAGCCGATTTGGGGAATGAATTACTATGGGGTCACATTAGACCAAAGCTTATCCGAAGAAGCTATGGATAAGGCCTTAAGACCTGCTTTGATGAAAGTTGGCGAAGATGATATTTTACCGGTGCGAGGTCCGAAGTATTTTATAAACGATAATTACGAATATACCTTTAGTGTTGATGGGAATTTAGAGTATTTTGAGGGTATTGAGGAAATACGAAAAGACGGGAAGTTGATTTATAAGCTGCATTGTACTGGTGGAAAGATAATATAAGTATTAACAATAGGAGGAATATGGTAAAAGAGTTTTTTGGAACTGGTGATTCGGCAATCCGTCCAGATAAACCAATGACGGACAGGGATGTGGTAATTGTTTTAACGGAACACCCCACTGAGAAGAAGTGCTTATGTGTTAATAATAAGAAGTTTGGCTGGATTGATTTTGTAATGGGAGGGATTGAGCAAGGAGAGACGGCGGTAGAGGCCGCAAAAAGAGAGGTTTTAGAAGAAACGGGCTATGATGATTTTGAATCCGTGGAAGAACTGCCGGAAATTTTTTATGATAATTTCTTCGCTGCGCATAAGGATGTAAATCGACACATTACTTGTCACATGGTTCATGGTAAGCTTAAGAGTTTGTCTCAAGTGGAGAGAGACGAAAAGGAAAAAGAAATTGCAGATGTTTTATGGATTGATAATGAGGAGCTTCCTGAAAAGCTTTCGACCGAGGCGCACAGGTATGTGTTAGAGCGGGTGTTGGGGCAGTCTAAATGACATGCATATAGATGCTGTGGCATAGACATGCTATAATGATTTTATCAAGGTGCTACAGATTAATACCTGGAACGACAGAATAAAAGACGGCTTGAGTCGCTTTATTCTTGATGGTAAATTTGATGTAGTTTGTGTTCAAGAGGCGGTTTGGAGCGACGATTGCAATGAATATTTGGAATTATATGTCGATACGGTAGATAAGATTGCGAGGATGGCTGGGTTTGATTATGTTTTTAAAACTTCTCATTGGGGCACGAAAGCGTTAGATGGTAGTGTTAAGTTTGAAGTCGGTAATGCAATTTTGAGCAGAATTCCTTTTACTAAAACGAAGGAGGAAAAAGTGTTTGGAGAGTATACTGTAGCTGGAGCTATTTCGGATTGTAATAACTTAACGACTCGTTGCTGTAAAGCGCAAAAGGCCGTATTGGATAATGAAATCGCAATTGTTAATTATCATGGTTATTATGTGACTGATCCTCTTGGAAATGAGACTTCGGTAGGGTGTATGAGAAAAGTGGCGAGTTTTATCAAGAGCGATTATCGCTCGACGGTCATGTGTGGTGGCTGAAATTGAGATGAAGTAGAGTAGAGGACGCAGCAGGTTAAGGTGTTCAAAAAGGCCGCGAATTGTGCGGCCCTAAAGAAGTATAGGATTAAGGATTAGCAGTGGAGAATGTAGTCATCCAGACCTAAGGATACTCGGTCTTCTGGATGGCATGTCTCGTAGATCCGTCTTGATGTGACGAGAATGGGCTGGATGCTAAAGTCTATTCCTGTGTTCGGATCGTATTGGACAACGTAGGCACGGTTGTCGCTTTCGATTTCTTTGACCCTGAAGCAGACTTTTCCCACGTTAGCTCTTCTTCGCCTTGTGGAATAGAGTGGCGTTTCTTGCTCGTCGCCACGGACCATAGCAAAGTATAC
>CAMYWN010000064.1 GCA_947302765.1 uncultured Candidatus Saccharibacteria bacterium | reverse complement strand
TTTTTCTCTCTGGAAGAACAGAGGTGTAAATACCCACATTTTTGCAATTTACTCTACTTATCCTTATTCTATCTATTCCATGAGGAGATGTCAAGTGCCTAAGATTGATAGTTTTGTGGCCTAAGGGTGATAGTTTTGTAATTAGTATTCTTGGCTCGGCAGGACCCGCCCAGAGGATTCTACAGTGAACTCGTGCAAAAAATGCACAAGTTGGATTAAAGCTCGCCCCAATTCTGGCCGATGGAGACATCAACGGCTAGTTTGATGTCTAGCTCTGGAGCAATCGACTCCATTTCGGACCGAAGGAGACGAGAAACTTCTGTTGATTGGGATTTGTCACATTCAACAATAAGAGAATCGTGTACTTGCATAATGAGTTCTGCTCCTTCTGGGAGTTTTTTGCTTACCCGAATCATGGCGCGCTTGATAAGATCGGCTTCGGTGCCCTGGATAGGCATATTCTCGGCGGCACGCTCAGCGGCCTGGCGAATGAGAAAATTGCTAGATTTAACATCTGGAGTAGGCCGACGGCGACCATAGAAGGTCTCGACGTATCCTTCTTCCCTAGCCTGGGCAAGAATTGCTTCTAGTTTCTGTTTGATTGGGGCGCGGAGATTGAAGTAGTTATCGATGAATTGCTTAGCTTCACCGATTGGCATCTTGGTGGCGTCAGCTAGGCCCTTGACGCTCATGCCATAAAGAATACCGAAATTAATCACTTTAGCGGCGCGGCGTTGGTCTTTAGTTACGTTATCTATCGGAACGCCAAATGCCTCGGAGGCGGTCTTGGTGTGAATATCGATACCACGATTAAAATCGTCGATGAGACCCTGGTCGCCAGAAAGAATTGCAGCAAGACGGAGCTCGAACTGTGAATAGTCGGCAGAAACTAAGACCTTCCCCTCTGGAGCAACGAAGCCAGTACGAATACGCCGGCCCTCATCCGTGCGGACGGGAATGTTCTGAAGATTGGGGTCTTTGGAACTAAGACGCCCGGTAGCCGTGACGTTTTGAGTAAACGTAGTATGAATACGGCCATCCTGGTCAGCGAGTTCTGGCATGGGGATAATGTAAGTACTGAGTAATTTCGCCGCTTCACGGTATTCGATGATTTTAGAAATAATCGGATGAAGGTCCTGGAGCTTGTCTAGTTCCTTGGCGCCAGTGGAATAGCCACGAGTGGTTTTCTTGATGCCTTTGGTTGGTAGGCCAAGTTTAGAAAAAAGAATATCTGAGAGCTGAATAGGTGAGTTGACATTAAATGGGGTGCCCGCAAGGTGATGAATTTCTTGCTCAAGACGACCAACTTCTGCAGTGTATTCGGTCTGAAGGGTCTTGAAATAATCACGGTCGATAAGCATACCCTTCTTCTCCATCTGGTACAAAACAGGAATGAGGGGCAAATCAAATTTTGTGTAAATCTCGTAGAGTTTGGGAAGATCCTGGAATTTAGCTAGCTGCTCGCGGTAAGCTTCTTCTGGCGCAACTAATTGCGGTAATTCCCTGGCAAGAGGATTTAACAGAAAGGCGGCCTGGCCTAAATCCCAATAATCCGCACCGTCTAGAATCTTCTGCGCTAGCTCTGGGCTGGCATGCATGGAAGATTTGATATCCCAATCTATAATGATATTCTGAGTGGGCGAGAGGCTGATATGCCCTGATGGCACCGAGCGAGCGGCGCTTTGAGGAGTACTAGAGCCCAAAGCGCTAGTAGTGGTGGCTTTAGGATTGTCCGCTTGCTGTGTTGGGGCGACTCGGCCTAAGCTATTCTGCGGCGCCCGCCCAGGCTCGGCCCCATTTAAGCCCATCTTGCGAATCAACGATTTGAACTCAAGCTTCGAGAGACCCTCAATGATGCGCTCCTGATTGAAGCTAAAATCAGAAAGCTCCTCAAGGTTAATCGGTGCATCGAACATAATTTGGGCGAGGGTCCTAGACATGTAAGCCGAATCTTTCCCCGCTTCTAGCTTGGTTTTGGTCGAGCCAGAGATTTGGTCGAGGTGATGATATATACCATCTAGGTCGTGATACTGATTAAGAAGCTTGGCGGCAGTCTTTTCGCCGATGCCGGGAACCCCGGGTATGTTGTCCGAGGCGTCGCCTTTTAGAGCTTTCAGGTCTAGGAACTGGGATTTCTTAATACCGTATTTGGCTTCGATTTCTGGGATGTTGATCTTTTCGATATTAGTAAAGCCCTTAAGGATGCGCCACATATGCGTGTTGTCATCAACAATCTGAAGCATATCTAGGTCTGAGGAGATAATAAAAGTTTCGTATTCACAGTTGCCGTTTTGATCGAGACGGGCATCGGCTTGATGACTCAGAGTACCGATAATATCATCGGCTTCGTAATCATCGAGTTCGACGAAGTTCCATCCGAGATTCGCGACGAGCTCTCTTAAGAGCGGGATTTGGGTATAAAAGTCTTCCCCTGGTTTAACACGGCCGGCTTTATACTCTGGGAAAATGGCTTTACGTTTTGAGGTAGAGGTTTTAGAATCCCACGCAACTACTACTTTGGTAGGGCCGATCTTCTTAACTATCTCCATAGCAATGGCAGCAAAACCATAAACGCCACCAGTAGGAGTACCGTCGGAAAGACTTAAAGCGCCCATAGCATAGTAGCCGCGATAAAAAACCGATTTACCATCTATGAGGACTAGTTTTTTCATGATTCCCGAGCCTTTCTTCGCTTATTTTGATAATAGATATCTAGAAGTCTATTTCTTTCAGAATCTCCTGGAGTCTTTGATGTAATGCTTCTGGAGTGCCATTATTTAGAATGTAGTAATCCGCCGCCGCGATGGGGCCACCTTTCTCGAGGTTTTCGATTTCACTACGATCGCGCTCGCGAATAGCCTTGGCGTCAAAGGCGCGATCTGGGCGCTTAGCGACGCGTTCATAGCGGAGTTTTTTGTCAATTACGACGGCAACAAAGGTGAGGCAGGTAGGATACTCGTGCTTCAAAACATTATATTCTGTCCAGGAATATACGCCGTCCAAGATAATGCGTTTTTGCCCAGCATCGATGAGATGATTAGTTTCTTCGACTACCTGTCTAACCACCCAGTCTTTGCCTTCTTTTCTTCGGATTTCTTCACGGAAAGCTTTTTCTGATTCCCCATCCTCAGTACGCTCAATACCGCGTCTTTCCATTTCTTTATAGATCATGTCGCCGAAATGGACTTTCGGGTAGCCCTGACTGGTGAGATAATCTACCGCTACAGATTTGCCGGAGCCAGACATGCCAACTATGGCTAGAATTTTAACATTGTTCATAAGTGTAGTATATCACAGTCTGTGGGGATTCGGTGTTTTGTCGTTATAAGCAAGGGCGCTTGCGATAGTATGATATAATACTAGCATGCGAAATTTCTTTAAACCGACCGACGCTCTAGATAAAGTAATCGAGGAGACATTATCGGATCAAAAAGTGCTCAAGACGGAGCATATTTTAACTGGGTGGACAAATATCGTAATTGAAGTCGCGACGGACAACGGGTCGTATTTTTTCCGATTCCCCAGGAATCCGTTTTGGTCACGAATGATTGTAAAAGATGCGGCAATGTGTAACTTCGTGGAAGGAAAAACTAGTTTTTACACTCCACAGATGAAGCTATGTTACGATACTGAGGGTAAACCTTTTTCAGTACATAAGAAGATTGAAGGCTACACTCTGGGTGATAGAATCTATCACCTATCCCACACTGCTTTAGCGGGGACGGCATATAGTATTGCAAAGTTCATTAAAGAGCTTTCAAATATCGACCTAAACGATGCCCCGAAGGAAATCCAGTTTCCTCTCTCGGAGTTTTTGCATGAATTAGATTACGAGCACTATGATAAGCATATTGATGATGACCATCAATATATTAAGTCAACCGAGATGAATAAGCTAGTGCATGGAGATTTGAACCTTGGTAACATTCTTCTGAACGATAAAGACGAAATGATTGGAGTGATTGATTTCTGCTTCGCAGGGACCGGAAACCCGAATATGGATGTGGCTAGAATAGTATCGAGGCCAGCTCCGGAAGTATTTGAAAATGAATTTTTAAAGCAATTTGACAATCCGGAAGAGATTTCTAGAATGCGGGAAGTATGGAAGAATATTGATAATGGATACGCGGAGCATATTCGTGCTCACTTCCCAGAGATAAACTTGAACCAACTATA
>CAMYWN010000063.1 GCA_947302765.1 uncultured Candidatus Saccharibacteria bacterium | reverse complement strand
GCGCTAATGAAATTATCCATCCAAGCCATCTTAGAACTCCTCTCCGAGGTCGACAGTTCCGTCATCTTCGTCGGCCTCTGTTATTTCGATACCTTCTTCCGCCATCATCGCTTCAGCCTCTTCATCGTCGAGATCCAAAATCTGTGGCTCGGTATCTTTCTTATGTTGATCATAAATCAATTGATCATCCTTAGACTTCTCAATTTCCCTCGAAGTCTTCTCAATTACATCTCCAGCGTCGGCAGAATCACCATGGTCAAGCAGATCTACTTTGAGGCCAAGACCTTGCAACTCTTTTACGAGAACATTAAAGCCTTCTGGAAGTTTTGGCCCCTCAATAGGCTCATGCTTAATAATTGCCTCATACGCTTTAGCACGTCCATAAACGTCATCAGACTTAATCGTGAGCATCTCTTGAAGTGTGGTAGCGGCACCATAAGCCTCAAGCGCCCACACCTCCATCTCTCCGAATCTCTGACCACCATTCTGGGCCTTACCACCAAGCGGTTGCTGTGTGACCATTGTGTAAGGACCAGTCGATCGAGCATGGATCTTATCTTCCACCATGTGATGGAGCTTCAACATGTGCATTACACCTACCGAAGTTCTCTCATTAAACGGCTCACCTGTGAGCCCATCATAAAGCTGCACTCTACCATCCCGAGCGATGCCAGCCTTTTCGAGCTCATCGCTAATCACTTCGTCCGGTACACCGTTAAATGACGGTGTAGCAACCTTGTATCCAAGAGCTCTAGCTGCCATACCAAGATGGATTTCGAACAATTGCCCAAGGTTCATACGTGATGGTACACCCATCGGCGAAAGCACGATATCAATTGGCGTACCGTCTTCCATAAATGGCATATCTTCTACAGGTAAAACACGGGAAACCACACCCTTATTACCATGACGCCCAGCCAATTTGTCACCAACACCAATCTTTCGCATCTCTGCTACGAATATCTTGATTTGCATGATGACGCCAGCCTTCAAATCATGGCCTTGATCTCTAGTGTAAACTCTAACATCTACAACCTTACCAGTCGAAGAGCCATTCATCCTAATCGATGTATCACGCACATCTTTGGCCTTTTCGCCAAAGATAGCTCGAAGTAATCTTTCTTCCGAAGATAACTCCTGCTCACCTTTTGGAGTAATTTTACCTACCAAAATATCGCCGTTCTTTACCTCAGAACCTACCGTTACGATACCATCTTCACCTAAATGCCTGAGTGAATGCTCAGAAACATTTGGGATATCACGCGTTACTTGTTCCGGTCCTAGCTTAGTCTCGCGTACCTCTACATCGAAATCTTTAATATTAATCGATGTCAAAGTGTCATCCTCAACCAAACGATTCGAAATCACAATCGCATCATCCATGTTGTATCCACGCCAAGGCATAAACGCAACTAATAAATCACGGCCAAGTGCTAGTTCTCCATCATTAATCGAAGCCCCCTCAATTAATGCATCGCCCTTCTTGACTTTTTGACCTCTAGCTACCACGCATCTCTGGTTGTAACAGCGATCGTCATTTGTCTTTTCAAAATGTTGCAATTTGTATTCTTCATCACCACCCTTATCGTAAGTCACAATCACAGAGACTCCATCAGCCTTTTTCACGACACCATCGGCTCTCGCCATCACAAGCTGCGAAGTGTTCTTAGCGACTTCACGCTCAATACCAGTACCCACAATCGGATTATCCTGTCTAAGCAGCGGTACAGCCTGCTTCTGCATTGCACAAGCCATCAAAGAACGGTCAACGCGGTTTTTCTCAACGAAAGGAATCAATGAAGCAGAAACACCAAGAATCTCCTTGTGAGCCGCATCAATATGTGTTACTCTGCTTGCTTCAACCTGAGCCGGAGTACCATGAACTCTAGCCGAAACCCAATCTTCCACAAATTTACCATCTTTGTCTAGTTTTACAGATGCATCAGCAATAATTGTGTCATTCTCTGCATCCACGTCCATATAAACAACTTCGTTCGTTACCTTGCCATTCTTTACAACACGATAAGGAGCCTCGATAAAACCATACTGATTTATCTTGGCATAAGTAGCAAAGTTAAGCACCAAACCCACGTTACCACCTTCTGGAGTCTCTACAGTACAAATACGGCCGTAATGGGTTGGGTGAGCATCACGTACGTCAAATCCCGCACGCTCCCTCGTCAAACCACCAGGACCCATCGAAGATAGACGCCTCTTGTGGGCAAGTTCCGAGAACGGGTTAACCTCATCCATCAACTGTGAAAGCTGTGATGTAGCAAAGAATTCTTTTACTGCTGCCACGACCGGGCGAGAATTAAGTAGCTGCGAGGGCGTTACTTCCTCTAAGCTTGCCATTGACATACGGTCCAGAATATTACGCTGCAGTCGGAGCATTCCTAGTCTAAACTGTCTTTGCACTAGCTCACCAACTAGTTTTACTCTACGATTGGCCAAAGAGTCGATATCGTCGGCTGGCTCCTGAGTATTATTCAAACGAATTATCTCAGAAATAATCGCTATTACATCATCCATCTGCAATGTACGATGTTCTGGATCATTTGGTGTATCAAAGCCAAGTCGACGATTAATCTTAAACCGACCGACATTTGAGTAATCATATCTCTTTGGATCAAAGAACATACGCTCAATCATTGATTTAGCGTTCTCGACCGTAGCGAGATCACCTGGACGAATCCTACGATACACTTCAAGAAGAGCTTCGCCTTGACTAGAAGATGTGTCCTTTTCTAAAGTTGCATCAATATAGCTTTTTTCGCCATTATCAGTATCTGCAAATTTTTCTTTAATGGCAGACTTAGAAAGTCCCAGAGCCCTCAGAAATGTAGTAACGGGCATTTTACGACGACGGTCAATTTTGATATAAATCGAACCATTTGCCGCGGTTTCAAATTCGAGCCATGCGCCACGTCCAGGAATCACCTTAGCGCCATAATAACGTCTCAGACCAATCGTCTCGGCATTAAAGAAGACACCAGCCGAACGAATCAACTGCGATACAATTACGCGCTCAGTACCATTGATGATAAAAGTCGCTCGTTCGGTCATCCATGGATAATCACCGAAATAAATATCCTGTTCCTTTTTCTCCCCCGTAGTCTTATTCTCGAGCTCTACTAGAACATGAAGCGGAGCTTCATAAGTAGCTAAGTTATATTTAGCTTCTTGCTCGGTTTCCTTCGGGTCCTTAAAATAATAATCTTTGAATCTAAGTGAGAGCTTTTGGCCCGTATAGTCATCTATCGGGTTAAGTTCTTCAAAAACCTCTCTTAGACCATTCTCGACAAAGTCTGCCCACGAATCTTTCTGATGTGCAGTCAGATCCGGAATCGGCAGAGCTTGGTCGCCCTCGGTGAAAAATACTCTTTCACCGGAAACTGGTTTCTTTGCCATTTTACCTCTTTTAGTGTTATTAGTATTCTTTTTGCGATGATTAGAAAGCTACACTCCTTCGCTTCAACCATCTTGGCTCCGAAGACTACTGCCTGTTTTTCCCCTAGAAGCCGCCAACTTCCAAAAAGCTACAAAAACATGGCACACTACTTCTTAATAAGAATTATAACCTATATAATGCAAAAACTCAATACGTTTTTAAAAAAATTTGTAAAAATCTCTTGCAATTTTTGCAGTAACGTGTATAATTAAACATAAGCTAACTAACTGCGAGTTTGCTTACAATTTATCATATAAGTTGAGAGCTTATCTATGTCAAAAAATCCCCACCGTTGAGGGATTTTTTGATTCTTATTACGCCAAGCGCCTCAAAAAACCTAATCTTCAACCCGATAAAGCACAAAGATTAGGTTTTATATTTTGAGATAATTAGATATCTAAATCGTCGAGATCGGCAAGCTCTGCTCTAGTCTTTTCTGCTAATTCCGAAGACTCCTCGTCTACGTCGCTGTCCTCACCTTCGCTTTCTTCGCCAGTCTCAACCTGTTCATCGTATCGTTCCTCATTTTGTTCGTCCTCTTCGTGTCTCTCGTTGCGACTCTCACTGGACCCATCATCCCTAGAGTCCCGACCACCTTCATCGTTGTTTACAATTTTTAAGTTGTATCTCGCGTCTTGTTTCGTGCCAAGAGCTCTGAGTAGTACCCTAATGGCCTGAGCAGTCATACCGCGTTTACCAATAATCCGACCAACATCCTCAGGGGCAACAGTTAGTGACAACAATACTCCTTTTTCGTCGATTTTACGCTCAACTGCTACCTCATCCGGATTGTTGACTAAGGTTTTTACGAT
>CAMYWN010000062.1 GCA_947302765.1 uncultured Candidatus Saccharibacteria bacterium | reverse complement strand
CGCTTCTTCTCTTTGACTTCGTTTCTACCGAGGTTCTTCTTGGTTTCAACAAAGAGTACATGTTTTCTTTTGACTGGATCGTATTTACGAAGGCTCAATTTCTCAGGGGTATTCATAGTGTTTTTCTTAGTATAGTAAGCACGAACACCGGACTCCTCAGACACGAGACCAACTAGCTTTCTCTTGGTATTATTCTTCTTTGCCATAATTATTCTAATTATATCACGAGCCATTAAAAAAGGCAAGGGATGAACCCTTGCCTAAAGGAGAAATGCTATCACGAAAATCTGCGAAGCAGTTCGTCGTCAGTTGTGTAACCGAAGCGATCTAATACCATTTTCTTTGTTGGACCATCGACTGCACGACCATTGCGGATAGCACGAGCAATCCGCCGGCCGGCGTCTTCGTAGTCCGCATTGGAACGAACGTCCTTGAACTGCGTCGAATAACCATCGTCGTTCGGAACATATCCATAACCCAATCATTTCACCCCCTTTCATATCGTTCTTGATGAGAACTTAGCGTAGATATCATCTACGCCATCTAGTCGGTAATACCCCGCGATTTTAGCAATTGTATCTCTGGCACCCTCCAGAGATTCGCTTCTCGCTATCATCCCGGCAATCAGACGGCCCCCGACGTCAAAACCCAAGGACGTTTCGGGCAGATCAACTACATAGACATCTTTCATTTTGTCGTAATTGTAGGCACTGCCGTCGCACGAAGAAACAACATTAATCTGACTCGGAAGCAAGGCTACACCGAATTCTAATAATATTTTCATGTGAGCTCCTTCAATGGGATGAGTTTACTCGAACCCCTCTACATCGATAAGCTCGTCGACATCGGAACGCCAATAATCTACCAGCTCTTCGATCGAGCTGAAACGATTACTGTTCTCAACAATAGCTGCTGCGTCCTCATCACTGAGCGCGTCGCAATTATACAGGTAGGTTGCCAGCTTCTGGATGTTGTCTCCGCTGGCACACCGGTCCGGTATGTCGATAGACTTTGCGTAAGCCTGTGCGTAAAAAACACTGGCGTCCATCTTCATACGGAGAAGGTCAACTATGGCCACCGGGAGGAAGACCCGTTTCTTTAAAGTGAGCTTCATTATTTATTCACCTCCATGAAAGTTATTCTGGTGTATGATGAGCAGCGCGAACGTCGGGAATGATTCATTGCGATAAGGGCAATGATATGGGCCGCTCATCCCCACATTTCTTACAATAATAAAATTTGCCGGCATAAACCCTCCTTCAAAAAGCTACGTTTTCATGCTACGGTAATAATCTCCTTTCTTGAATTTTAATGGGCGAAGCTACACGCCGTAGTTACAAATCCCTTTTGACTACAGTTACAAACTTACAAACGATATTATATACTAAACTTCTAGTTTTTTGCAAGCAGTAGCGCGATAAATCCTTTAATATCCTTAATCCCGAGCGAATTATCGGGAGAGAGGAACACTTCTTCGTCGTCTAGAAACCCTAAGGAAGCAACCAAATTGTACACTGCCTTGATTAGCCCCAAAATCTCCGACTCGTCATCTTGGTTAAACTCATACACCTTATCATACACTTCGCCGTCCTTATCTGGTACAACAAACAAAATATGCGCCCTCGTCACTTTATACTTGCGATAAGTCGGCGAATTATTCAGAAGCAACTTATAAAACTCCAGTTGGAGCATATATTTGTACAAAGTTGCGTGCGATTGCCATTTCTCCTTGTGGTATCCCCCTGTCTTATAATCATATATCTCTATTGTTTTCGTCTTTTCATCCACTATAATATGATCAATTTTCCCAGTTACCGGCACACCATCGATACTGAGCTTCTCTGGGGCAAAATCCACCTCCGCTTTTCCCTGTCTTAGAATAGCACCAAATTCCCGGAGCGCCACTAATAAGTCTTCCGGCCCACGCTCGCGAATCTTCGCTACAATCTCAGAAGATAATTCTTTCTTTTCTAACTCCTTGAGGAAGCATTCTATTGCCTCTTCGTCAGATATCCCAGAGTTAGTCACCTTTTCAAATACCTTATGTACCAAATCACCAAAGGCAAGCGCTTCAGTCTCCGGTTCTCTAGGAGCCTGCAGAATATAGGACTCGAAAAACTCTACCGGTCCAGCGTAAACAATATCAATAAAAGAGGTCAGACTAGAAGCCGACATCCGCCATTTCGCAACCCGTTCTTTATATATAGCGCGCATATCGGGATTGGATGCAATATATGGAGTTAGCCAAGTTTTTAGGGCAATTTCGGAAGAAACCGACGCGCCCGCTTCAGTGTGAGTTTCAACTTTAGTCGCTGGAATTAATGGTGAAATGATGGTGCCATTTTCCTCAAATTCCTCGAGATATTCTAATCTTTCTGGGCTCTTACCATTAAAATCATGGAGAGCATTTGTAATCGTTATCGAATCCTTCGCCCTAGTTAAGGCTACGTACAGAATCCTCAGTTTTTCGCTATCTGTTGTACCGGTATGGCGAATTTGTGCTAAGTTTTTTGGCAGACTCAGTAAGTTATTATTCCCTTTTCCTTTGCCCCAGGCAGTATGGTCAGCCGAAATCAAGAAAACATGTGAAAATTCAAGGCCCTTAGCCTTATGTGCGGATAAGATAGAAACCGCCTCATCTGCATCTCGGTAAGGAGAATTCAGATTAATCGGCATGTCTGCCTCAGCATAATCGTCTAGCATCTGGATTAAGTCCGCCAGTTTTAATGATTTGTCACCAAAATGCTTTTTTAGTTTACCTCTTAAGGCCGCGATTTTCTCGTATAGAGAGAAAACGGAATACTCACCCTGTTTCGAGTAATATTCCAGGTATTCTGAACGAATCTCGCCAAAACTAGCAACGCCAATCAAGTAGTCAAAGAAAACCTCTAGTGGTTCATTTAGGGCAACCACGACTAATTTAGCGAACAGTTCGGTAACTCTTTGGATAGCGGGATTCTCGGAACTAGCTAGCGTATCAAAAATCGCTTTCTTCTCGTATCTGGCCTTTGAGATTAGCCTTAAGACTTCCACGATAGGCAAATGCAAAAACGGATAAGACAAAACTTCCATGATAGGCGTTTCCGGCTTCTTGTTACCAGCTAGCTCATTGATATATCTCGCCAAGGTCAAAAGCTCATGGATCTTCTCATCTTCTAATAAGTTGTCCTTCTTCTCGTAGGCAATTTTAATCTCAGGATGAAGTTTCAAAAATGGTAATAGCGGCATGAAATACTTAGTCTTATAAGAGATTACCGCAATCTCACTAAGAGGGACCCCGGACTTAATTAAATCACTAATTTTTTCTGCTACAAAAGCATATTCCATCTCAGAAGTTAAAAACTCGTGGCGAAAAATCTGCGTTGACTGAGGTGCATCCCTATGGGCTATCAGTTCTTTATCGGTAAACCTATCCGGTGCTTGATTAATAATTTTCCGAGAAAAATCCAGGATTTCTTGCGTGCTACGATAATTCTCTGTCAAAGCAATCACCTCGGCATCGTAATGCTCCTTGAAGTCTGTCAGATTAGTCGAAAGTGCCCCCTGAAATTCATAAATGGCCTGATCATCATCCCCTACCGCCATAATTAGTGGTTTCTCGTAATCGGTCAAAGCTTTAATAATTGCAAATTGCGACGGGTTGGTATCCTGGAACTCGTCAAGCATAATCACTTGATACTGCTCTGTCATTGTTGCTTTGAACCCAGCATCATCTTGCAGGACTCTCAAAGCTTCCTGAATCATGTCATCAAAATCAAATAAGCCATCGTCACGTAAACGCTTATCATAGGCGGTCATCACTTTTGCAACGGATAATAGTTTTTTATTAGCGATCCGATCCCGCATTCGATAGTTACCTCTACTGTCTTTTTCAAAATACGCATCTTTCCAGCTAGAAAGCGGTTTAATCTTTTGAGTTTCTTCTGCCTCCATAATGGCCACTTGTAGATCTCTAGCCATTTTCCCAATTGATCGCTCAATATTTTTTACAATCAAATCAGTAGAGACATAGTTCTTTAGTATTTCATAGATAGGTAGATATGCGTTTTGGTAAGATTCCGCAAAAACGCGTGGCACAATGTTTTTGAGAAGTGGCGAAATTGCTTGCGATAAAGTCTCCGAATCGGCAATGTTCGTCTCGGCGATTATTCTTAAATCGTCAACGCTCAACCCGGCAGATTTTGCCGAGGATATCACTGAAATGATGTCTTTTACATTGTCACCGCGCAAAATGTCACGCCCATTTAGCCCGTCCTGTATTTCCTTCACTATCTTAAACTGAGTCACCTCGTCAATCGCAGAGTTTAAATTCCGATCGT
>CAMYWN010000061.1 GCA_947302765.1 uncultured Candidatus Saccharibacteria bacterium | reverse complement strand
GGAGGGTTACCCAAGTGGTTGAAGGGGACTCATTGCTAACGAGTTAGTCCGGAGCAATCTGGAGCGGGAGTTCGAATCTCCCACCCTCCGCCAGAAAATTTATAGTTAGTTTACCGTAGCATAGGTGGAAATTGTTTATTATTTTATTAGTGTGATATAATAAATGTTATGATGAGAAATAAGAAACAAATTCTTTTATTAATAGTGTTAGTAATCGGTGGTGTATTTCTGATGAGTACGCCGGGAGTTTCAGCTTTGACTTTGAGAGAGGGGGCAGAGGCGGCCAGATGTGATGGTTGTCCAGCTGATTTGTTTGGCGATACAGGAGTTTTTAAGCAGATTACCAATACGCTTATTTATATTGTTGGTATTATTGCGGTAATAATGTTGGTGTTTGGGGGTATTAAATACGTAGTGTCGGGTGGAGATGCGAAGAAGGTGACGGATGCAAAGAACACAGTACTATATGCGATAATTGGTCTCGTGATTGCTTTTGTGTCTTATGCGATTGTCACATTTGTTATTTCGGCTTTGCCTTCTTCTGATAAGCCGAATACGACTTCGCTTGTTTCGTCATCAACTAAGTGCTAGGGTTGTTAGTATCAGGTTTTTAGCTCCGCTATCTTGTAGTATTTTTGTTGCAGATAACATAGACGCCCCAGTTGTCCAAATGTCATCTAGAAGAAGGTAAGTAGACTCAGGGGAGATTCTGATTTTGGGATTGATTGCATAGGCGGTTTGAGCTTGCTTTAGGCGTTGACTGCGCGATGAGCCGACTTGAGTGGCCCTATTAGTACGTAAAAGTAGACGGGATACTCTGGAACCTTGTTTATATTGTCCTACGAATTGTCTCGCGATTATTGCAGTGTGGTCTAGACCGCGTTCTCTGATGTGTCGCGCGATAGTGGGTAGAGGAATCACGATAAGGTTCTGATAACTTGAAGGAATGGTTCGGGAGAGAATTTCGGCAAGTGGTTTGGCGGCGGAGCGAGCAGAGCGGTATTTGAGATCGTAAACTAAAGCGCCAATAGTTGAGCTGCGTCTAGAAAAAATAAAGGTAGGTGGAAGGGATAAGCGGTTTTGGCAGACGCATTTTGTAGCAGGCTTTTTGCAAAAGGGGCAAAGATTTTGACAGCGTGTAATGATGTCGTTTTTACAACGTTCGCAGAGTACTTTTCCTACATTCTGACATCCTCTACATGCATAGGGGGCGATGAGGTCTAGGAGATTGGGGAATGTTGTATTATTTACATTTGGAGACATAATTTACTTGATTTTACAATAGGTATGATATATAATAAAGCATAACAATATAAGTGGAGGAAATATGGCTCGTACAAATAGTGACGATTTGCTGATGGAAGATGATCTTGCCGCTGCTTTTTTGGGAGGAGATGACGAAGTGGTCGCTCCGGTCGAACCAGAAGAGCCAGCCGTTGATGATGTTCCACAAGAAGAAATCAGCGAACCAGTCGAAGATGAATGGGTGGAGACAGATGAATTCCCTGGGCAACTTGCTGTAGATGTTTATGAAACGGCAGATAAGTTGGTTGTAAAAGCACGCACTGCTGGAATTTCCAAGTCAGATTTAGACGTAAGTATTTCCGATAATATTTTAACGATTTCTGGCGTTTTGTCGGGTGGAGAAGATGAGCAGACGACGCGTTGGCATATCCAGGAATGTTATTGGGGAGAGTTTTCAAGAACGATTGCGCTACCCGTGCAGGTTCGTGAGGACGAAAATAGCGTAAAAGCAGAACTGAAAGATGGTGTATTGACTATTATGTTTGACAAAGAAAAGACTGAAGCGCCGAAAAAAATTGCTATACAGTAATCCTTTGTTTTGCTTTGGATTAGATGCGTCATTCGGTTAATGGCGCATCTTTTTGTATTGAACACGAGGTCGGTCTTTAGATAACGTTATTATGTGCGATGTTTGTTTTACGGATACATGGATGGCATCGTAAAAAACGCCCTACAAGAGGGCGTTATATGATTTTACTTACTATTGTTCGAGAATGCTGCCAATTACCCAGTTAACTAGTGCGAAAGCAAGTACACAGATAACTAAGCCGATAAGGCCGTAGAGGATAGTATCTTTGCCTTTTTTTACTTTGCCGGCATCTCCGGACGAGGTCATATAGGTAACACCACCGACAATCATGACGACAACACAGACAAGACCGAGGACGGCAATAACTTGACTTAATATGGATGTTATATTGCCTACTAAATCATTCCCTCCGCCGTTGACTTGATTGACTTCTTGTCCTATGGCTAGTTTCGTAATTAAACTGTTCATTTTTTTCCTTTGCTATTAACTTAGTTTTATTTTAAACCTTTTTGCTAAAAAAAGCAAGAATGCGTAATAGTTATTATTCTTCATCAATGGTAGATTCTTGGACGTCCTCTGTACTAGATTCTTCGGAGGCTTCCTGTGAGGTCGAGTCAGATTTTTTATTCTGTTGGAGGACAGAACCGATAACCCAGTTGACGGTAGTAAAAGCTAGTGAACACACTACTAATCCGATAGCGGCATATAAGAGGGTACTACGGGCTTTTTCGAGTTTACCTTGGTCGCCTCGTGAGGTCATGTAATTGACGCCACCAATGACCATGAATACCGCGGCGACGGTGCCGCTGACTATGATGATGTTTTGGAGGATAGCCAGAATAACTTCTGGTAGCCTCTCTTCTTGATCGAGGTATCCGCAGCCAAAAGCCTCTTTGAGTGTTGCGTCTATGTCTGTTTCGCAGACATCGCTGGTCGCTTCTGTTGGAGGTTCGGCGTAGGTTTGACTGATGGGGAGAAGTGAGAATAAAAGGAGTGATAAAACGGTAAGAAATATGGCTAGCCGTCTAAAATGTTGTCTATGCATTTTGATTGACCCCCTTCGCTAGGGTTATTTGGCAATCAATTCTTTGATTTGATTGATAGTATGACTGGAGGATTGCTTGATGTTCGCTTACTATAACAATATTCGGTGTAGGTATGAGGGCCGCTTCCTTAGCCTGGCGAATAAGATTCGAAACGAAGGCCGTAATAAACTCTGCTAGTGCGACGATGGCAAGACCGATGAGGGCATTTGTAATCATAGATTTGGCTTTTTTGATTTTGTCTGGGGAACCTGCCGAAGTGCTGTAGGTAATACCTCCATAGACCACGAAAATTGCTGATGCAACACCAGCCATACCGATAAACCAATTAATAGTATTAAGGAATAGGGCGTCGGGGCCGATGCAGCTTTCGTTGATGCAGTTGGTGAGATTGCTTCCTCCGGCTACCACTGCTCGAATCGTGCCCATGATGATAGCAGAAGACATGGTGATAGCGAGACCGATGAAGGCGCGAGATAAGGTTTTTTTGCCGGCGGCAGCTTTCGCGGGCTCTTCGCCTGAGAAAACATATTGGTAGCCGCCATAAATGACATAACCGAGCGCTAGGAAAGAAGCAAAAATTGTAATGTCGGCGGAGACGTTAGTAGCGATTGCCCAGATGCCGGATTTGAGTGTGTCTTGATCATTTGTAATCGTTACGCCGCAATCCCATGGTGTCATGCCAAGAATAATTGGTTGACAATCAGCTCTGCCTTCGAATAAAACTTCACTGCCGGCTTGAACATTATTGTTGGCGTTAGTGTTTGCGCTACTGGCTGGAGGCGTAGTGGTGCTGGGAGTGCTACCGGCGCGGGTGTTACCGTTGGGGCGAGTAACGACGCTACCTGGGTTGCTGCTACGTGAGCTACTACCACTGGAACTATTGCTTCCTGAGCTACTACCACTGGAACTATTGCTTCCTGAACTACTATTGGAGCTTCCAGAGTTACCGCTGCTAGAACTGTTGTCGTCATCATCACTGGGTGTTGTGTTGGGCGAAGCTGGCTGTCTAGTGGGGGGGTCCATGTCTGGAGTACCGTCTTTGTCTAAGTCTATATCAATGACTGGTTCGGCATGGACTGGTTTAACGAAGGTTGTGGATAAAAAAGTTAGACATGATGCTAGGATTATTGCTATGCTAGCTAAAATAGGGAAGGTTTTATGTCTCTTATTGTATGTCATTTCTGTAATTAATATAACATAGGTGGTTTAAAAATGTCCAGTATAGGATAGTCGGATAGGTAGGTTGGATAAGACAGTTGGCGACAGGATAGTTGGGTATTAATTGGAGAGGGTAGTTGGGGGCTGATTGGAGAGGCTTTGTTGAGTTTGCTCGAATTTTGGTTGGATGTATTTTTGGTTTTGCGATTATGGTATATAGTGAAAATACTTTTGACTATTTTGCAAAATGCTTTGCTCCTAGATTAAGTCGTTAAGTGCAACAATTCCCATGCTTCAAGTGGCGTTAATCCG
>CAMYWN010000060.1 GCA_947302765.1 uncultured Candidatus Saccharibacteria bacterium | reverse complement strand
AAGGAGGAATTATGGAAGAGAATGACAAAAATAAGCTGAATTCTAGCAATGGCGCGGGAGCCAACATCGAGCCCGAGGGGGTTCGGAGCGCGGCAGCGCGAGATCTAGCGCCGTCCGCCCGTGGCGACGGGCCGGACGGACGCGCCCCGAAGGCCGATGATGGTCCCGCGCCATCAGATGGTATTGAGATTAAACCTGTCGAACGCACCATGGAAGACTACTTCCTCCGTTATTCCATGTCCGTTATCGTCGACCGTGCACTTCCAGATGTTCGTGATGGTCTGAAGCCAGTAAACCGCCGCATTTTATACGCCATGAACAAAAACGGCTGGAAAGCTCCTCACGCCACTGTCAAATCCGCTCGTATCGTCGGTGAGGTTATGGGTAAGTACCACCCGCATGGCGACTCCTCTATCTATATGTCGATGGTGAACCTAGCTCAGCCCTGGAAGATGCGCTACACTTTAGTGGAAGGTCAAGGTAATTTCGGTTCCGCCGATGGTGATGAGCCAGCCGCTTCCCGTTATACTGAGGCCAGAATGGATAAGATTGGTACCGAGCTTCTTGCTGATATTGAAAAAGAAACTGTAGATTTCCGCGATAACTTCGATGGCACCGAGAAAGAGCCGGTTGTCTTACCGGCCGCTCTCCCGAACATTCTTCTAAATGGTCAGATGGGTATAGCTGTTGGTATGGCTACCAATATCCCGCCACATAACCTCGGGGAATTAGTGGATGCTACAGTAGCAATTATTGATGATCCTGAGATTTCACTAGACGGGCTCATGAAGTATGTCAAAGGTCCAGATTTCCCGACCGGCGCTGATGTTTACGGTGGTGCACCGATGAAACAAGCCTATGCCACAGGGAAGGGTTCTGTTACTATGCGAGCAATTACTAATATCGAAGAGCGCAAAAACGGCCGCTACAACATCGTGATTACCGAGATGCCGTACGGTGTATCCAAAGAAGCCTTCATCGAGAAAGTCCGAGATCTCGCACTAAACAAAAAGTTAGACCATATCGCTGACGCTCGTAATGAATCAGCCCGTGGTAAAGTCCGCGTCGTTGTCGAACTAAAGAAAGATGCTTTCCCTAAGAAAATCTTGAACCAACTTTATAAACTTACCGATTTACAGACGACCTTTCACTATAATATGCTAGCTCTCGTGGACGGTATCCAACCCCGCGTTTTAGGGCTCAAGGAAATTCTGAACGAATTTATTAAACACCGCCAGATCGTCATTCGTCGTCGTACGGAGTTTGATCTAAGGAAGGCTAAAGAACGCGCTCATATCCTTGAAGGGTTAAAAATTGCTCTAGATAACATCGACGAAGTTATTAAAGTTATTCGCGCCTCTTATGATGACGCCGATAAGCAGCTCATGACTAGATTTGGTCTTTCTGAGATTCAAGCTAACGCTATTCTCCAGATGCAACTTCGCCGTCTCCAGGGCTTAGAGCGCGATAAGATTGAAGAAGAGTTGAAGCAGCTCCATGAATTGATTAAGAAACTCGAGGCAATCTTAGCCTCTGAATCTGAGATTCTAAGAGTAGTTAAAGAAGAACTTATCGCTCTCAAGGAAAAATATGGCGACGAGCGTCGCTCCAAGATTATTAATCATGAAGTTGGCAAATTCTCTGAAGAGGAATTAATTCCAGAGGAAGAAAGTGTCATTCTACTTACTTCCGAAAATTACATTAAACGCGTCCCTCAGAATGATTTCCGCCGTCAAAATAGAGGTGGCAAAGGTAAGCGTGGTATGACAACTAAGGAAGAAGATGTGATTGCTCAGATTATGACTGCCAATTCCCATGATTATCTTCTATTCTTCACCAATCAAGGCCGCCTCTTCCGCATGAAAGCCTACGAAGTGCCTCAGGCTTCTCTAGCCGCTAAGGGTACCGCTGCTGTTAATATGCTAAACATGCACCCAGAAGAGAAGATTACTGCTATCATTAAGCAAGGCGACGCAGGTGCAAATGGTTACCTCTTTATGGCTACCAAAAAGGGAACTATCAAGAAGTCCGCAATTAAAGACTTTTTCAACGTTCGCAGTAACGGCCTTATCGCTATTAAGCTTGATACGAATGACGAACTCAGGTGGGTCCAAGAGACAACCGGCAATAACGACATTATCATTTCCACCTCTGCCGGCCAAGCTACCAGATTTAACGAAAAAGAGGTTCGTGTGATGGGTCGCTCTGCTATGGGTGTTCGCGGTATGCGCCTTCGTCCGAAAGATGAAGTCGTCGGTATGGATGTAGTGACCGATCCGAATCAGAAATTAATCGTGGTTTCAGCGAATGGTTATGGCAAGGCTACCCCAGTCTCCAATTTCCCACCTCATAAACGCGGCGGAGTCGGTATCAAGGTTGCCGCAGTTACTGCTAAGACCGGCCCAATCGTGGCTGTCCATACCCTAGATCCACTCGCAAAAGAAGTTATCATGATGTCTACTAAGGGTCAGGCTATCCGTGTCGCCGTAAAGGAAATCCCAACCCTCGGCCGTGCTACCCAAGGCGTCCGTATTATGAAAATGAGTGAAGGGGATACTGTAGCTTCCATAGGTATCGTCCTCCCCGAGGAGGAGCCAGAAAAGCCCGAAACTGCAAAAGAATAAAAACGAGAAAACGGGGCCGCATCAGCGGCTCCCTCGTTTTTTTGTCGGTGATACCGAAATCAAAGACTAGTTCAAGGGTTCTTTGACTCGAATTGCCATTTTGATTGTGCATACGCTAAAAATCAAAACAGTTATGCTCTAAAACGGCCAGTTTGGGGGTTGTATTCTTTAAAATACCGTACTATATTCCTCTCCAATAATTTAACAGAGGAGAAGAATGAAAAAGATTTTAGCTGTAGGCCTGTTGGTTCTAGCTACTAGTCCAATTATTAATGCATCTGTGCCGGCCCTTGCTGCCACAAAGGAACGTGGCTCCACTTGGTGGTCGGTTGAGGAAATGCTAGACTTTTACCAAGAAGTTGAACAAGAGAAGACTACGGAGTGCGGCCATGATGAGGCATGTAGAATGGAGTTCAATTATAATATGATCGAAAAGGGTCCAAAATATAGTGCTCTGAATAATTTTCTAGAAACGCAGCTATGGGTTACATCGGTCAACCCAGCGGAAGAGACCGTCAAGGTGTTTTACTTTGACGACGACGTAATGCTAAAACGCATGGGGATCGAGGAAAAGATTCATTTGCAGCACCTTTATATGGGGTGGTTCGATGAATGGAACGCCCAAATTTTTAATTATGACCATGACCAATTCACTGGCGGGGAAATGCCCGGACTCCACACTATGTATGATGGGAGCTCGTCGGTAGATGGTTCGGACTGGATACCTGCCTGGAAGGAGGTGGAGTTGTCGGTCGCAGGCTCGAATTTAAAAGACAACCACTCCGGCATAATTGATTATGCGGTCTTCGCCGAAGAAAACAAATTCAACGCACAAGGTACCTTTAATTTCTCTAACTGCCTGAAGGCACCTGATTATACCGTGGGCGTAGAATGTAAACTCATGATATCTGGCGATCAATGGGCAACCTATCTTCCGCCAAGGGAAGACGTAGAAGATGTTATACCTGTCGATTCTTCCGAGGAAGTTATTTCAGCCAACCCATCGGAAGAAGTCACGCCTACTAATGTAACCAACCCCGACTCGACAGCCGACAGTAATATCGTACCTAGCTCAGGTTCTGCTGATGGTTCAACTGTGATCGTCGGGGCTCCGGATGCTCCCAACCATAATAACGAGATTGCTCCAGAAGGGATCACGGGCACAGCGGCCACACCTACAGAAAATCAACTGCCAAACGACCAAAAACCTAATCGCTGGGAAAGTATTAAGGCTCCTAATACCGGTAAGTCTATGAGTGCAGTAAAAAGGGAGGTAAATCCAATGCCGTGGTGGCTCGTTATGATGGAACTTCTGGGCGGTATCCTGATGCTATGGTGGTTTATCCCGGTTCGCGCCTTCAAAAAGCAGAAAAAACAAAAAAGTCCCAAAAAATCGCCAAAATCTCTTGACAAAAAATCCCAAGTACGATAAGATGATAACAGTCTAAAGCTGCGAGTATATATTTTAAGAGTCTTTAGAAATAATTTAACAATTTAGTTGTGCAATTAATCATCGTCAGTTTTATTTTATGTTGAGTTAAACAAATTCAATAATCGTTAATTAGTTGTGTAAGCGGGTGACCGAAATACCTTTTTCGAAGGGCCTAAGACTTGGGCGAGCGCCCTGGAGCGGCCCGAGAAAAAGGTATTCGGACAGGACCCGCTTACATTTCAACTATTAACTTTAATGGAGAGTTTGATCCTGGCTCAGGATGAATGCTGGCGGCGTGCCTAA
>CAMYWN010000059.1 GCA_947302765.1 uncultured Candidatus Saccharibacteria bacterium | reverse complement strand
TGGAGCGATTTGGGGAGTTGTCGGCTAGGAACTTAGTGGAGGCAATTGCGGCTTCTCGAACTCCCACTCTTGCGAAGTTCATTACGGCGCTTGGTATTCGGCATGTAGGGACGCAGACGGCGATTAGTCTAGCAAGGAAGTTTGGAAGTTTGGAGGCTTTGGCTGATGCTACTGAAGTGGATTTGTTGGAGATACCAGATATTGGCGAAGTGGTGGCGGAATCGATTTTAGCCTGGTTTGCTGATGAGGATGATTTGAAGTTACTAAATGAGCTAGAGGAGTTAGGAGTGAAGCCCTTGGTGGAACAAAGCGGGAGCTTGCCACTTGAGGGAAAATCGTACGTAGTAACTGGTACGCTCGCTAGTATGGGGCGAGAAGAGGCTGAGGATAAGTTGAGAGAGTTGGGAGCGTCAGCGACTTCGAGCGTAACAAAGAAAACCACGGCATTAATTGTGGGGGAAAAGCCGGGAAAAAGTAAACTCGAGAAGGCGGACAAGTTGGGGGTACCAAGGATGGCTGAAGTGGAGTTTTTGAAACTAGTTGGCGCTAGTGCCGTTTAGTTCTTGTCTTGGGTGTTTTGAGTGGATGCGTTGATGTAGATTTTGATTACTTTGTAGCTAATGCTAGAGGTGTTAGCCGACGATTTTGGGTTTTTTGTTGCCTTTGGTGGCCTCAACGGCGGCTAAGGCGATTTCTTTGCAGTGTGGCTCTGTGATTTTACTCAGGGACTTTTTAAAGTATTTCGCATCATATCCATATGCGCAGGCTTGTAGGAGAAATTCGAGGCTGTCAACATTCTTAATGAGTTTTGCCTCGGCAGATTCTGACTTTTCGAATTCCTCCCATATCGCGAAGAAGTCGTTGTCTTCGTTTAAGTTTTCTAGGACATTGAGGATTGCTTTTCTTTCTTGATGGTGCTTTTCTATTTTAGTGATGTTGTCGTAGGGCGTGAAATCGCCTAAGTATACTTCGCCAAGATCGTGAACAATCGCCATCTTCATGCATTTGAGTGTATCGAGATCAAGCTTGTTTTCCTCGATAATGGTCAATGCGAGAAGCGCGACCGAAAAAGAATGGTCTGCTACGGATTCGCACTTGTCTTTAAAATCTAGGCCGATACGCACTTTGAGCCAGCCTTGGCGGTAGATGTTTTTGAGTTGATTATACTTCATGTAAAAAGATAGAATACTGTTAGATGTCTTTGTTTTTAGCCCTAATCTTTTATAGGGATTAGAATCTTTGATGTAGTTTTGGTTGTTTGCGTCTATTAGAGTCGCCATTTGACCTTCTTCCTGAATTAATTAGTATTGTCTTTGATGTATATTATATAACTTTTTATATAAGAAAAACGAGCTAATTAAATAATAATATCTAGCTTTTCATAACCGCTTATGTTATGATTAAGATAATATTAAAATAGGTCATAGTAATTAAAACAATAACTTCCTAAGCACCACCATAGATGTTTATGCCACAACTGCAGCTAGACTAGATACTGGCATGAATGTAAGTGCTAAACTAAAATCCATAGCTGCTGGTACGACTAAGTCCTTTGATGATGACGATACTCTCATTAAGGCTATCCGAATGTCTGATACTTTACCAGAGAACTTAACTCCAGCTGACGAAAATACTATCTCCCTCGCTACTTCTAGATATCCTGTTTATATCTGGTTTGACAATACTAATGATGCTGGCATCATATATGTTTATACAGAAGCAAAAGAGATACTCATGAACCTAGATTCTAGTTCTATGTTCTATTGTTTTTCTGCTCTTACCGGCCTCTCTGGTCTTGCTAGCTGGGATACTAGTAGTGTGACGAATATGTACGCTATGTTCTTTAGCGCCGAATCTCTCACTGATCTCTCCCCACTTGCTAGCTGGGACACTGGTAGTGTGACGAATATGAGCACTATGTTTTCTAGCGCCTACTCTCTCACCGACCTCTCCCCACTTGCTAGCTGGGACACTGGTAGTGTGACGAATATGAGCTCTATGTTCTCTGGCTATGATACCACATCCCTCACTGACCTCTCCCCACTTGTTAACTGGGATACTAGTAGTGTGACGGATATGAGCTGGATGTTCTATAACGCCACCTCTCTCACCAACCTCTCCTCACTTGCTAACTGGGATGCTAGTAGTGTGACGAATATGGAAGGTATGTTCCGGGACGCCTCCTCCCTCACCGACCTCTCTCCGCTTGCTAACTGGGATACTAGTAGTGTGACGAATATGTACGCTATGTTCTATGGCGCCGCCTCTCTCACTCAGGCAGGTGTAGATGCTATTAATGCTTGGGATATTACTAATGTTAGTGACTTTAAATATATGTTTGGGAATGTACCATATCACCCAACCTTCACAAAACGACAGGGGACTTGGAATAGTGAAGGTACCTTTACTCCTTCGTCTTAGACGGTTAGCTAGTCACCTTAGATAGAACTATTTGTTCACTTTTAGGACTGTTGAGATAGATGATTACTAAGGATCAACGAAAAAATTTTCAGAAAAGTAGTCGCGGCGGGATTTTGTTTGTGCTTTTCCAAGCACAAACAATTCGTGGGGCGTCGCCTCAAATAATCTAGAGTAAACTCTAGATTATTGTTCGGCTCCTACCACGAGCGAACCCTGCGGGTTCGTACCCCGCCGGAAAAACCTGGAACCGAAACTAATAGAAAACCATATTAAAACTAGGAGCCAAATTGAGAATAAAAAAATGGAACGGCATTAGCTATTATGCTATAATTAAAGTGCGAAATTACAGTTGTTTAAGGTCTATAAAAGATAAAATACGGCTATTTATGCAGGATTTTTTATAGATAACTGTAGTTTCGCGACTAAGTAAATAGTCGCATTTTTAGGTGCGAGAGAGGATAAAAATGGTAACTATTAGCGATGGGCTTTCTCATGAAAGTTTTAGCCCAGATGAAAAACCTTCGGACAGAGAAAATACACAAATGCGAGGCAACATGGCTTTGTCGGGATATGAAGAAAGCGATAAAAACTTATCGTTCAAAGCAAGCAAAGCTTATACATCTTTGGCTGAGAAAATAGACAAAACAATGATTGGGTACTCAAAGCCTGTCCGATGGTATGAAAATTTTGAAAGCACGGAACAAAAAACCGGTTTAACCCAAATAATAAAGGCAGGGGTCGAGAGAGTTTTAGAAATAGGAGTACCATTGAGGGATGAGATAATAAGCGAGTACAAAGATAAAAGTAACGAAATACTCGAAGCAATTGTTGATGAAAACGCGTCCGATAATGCAAAGAAATTATTACGGCGTTTTCAAAGGGATTATCACTATTCTCGTGACGACTACTCGTATAATTATTTTGATGTTTTTTCTGCTATGCACGATGAATGGGTAAAAAATAATCCAGAACAATTTTTCGACCAAGACAACTTGTCTAAATCGAGCTTTTTGCCATTTAATATGATAGGAACTAAAAAGGCAAGGGTATACAAGGATATTCTTGGCGCAATTCTTGCAATGGACATCAAAGATAATGATGAAGATTTTTATGACTTTTATGTTTGTGATAGGTATAGCGACTACTCGGGAACTGAGGGGCATTGGAGCCCATTGGGTAAGCATGTAACGATACTCTATCATGATACCGACGGTAGCATTGATGATGATATGTCTTATGACGAATACGAACAAAATGATATCGTTACTGTTTTTTCGGAATATTCAAAAAACTTACATAATGACCCAGTCGGCTTCTATTCGGCATTGCCAGAGAAGGTAGCGGAAGCGATTCGGAGTGATAAGGAATTAGCCCAAGGAATGATTTATAGTTTTACTTTTGGCGAGAACAGCCTCTGGCCATCACCAGCGAGAGAAAAAGGTTTTCTTGAATTAATCAATTCGAAATAAAACATTTTTTATTAGTTTTAATTCCGAATTTTTGGTTTTCTGTATTTCCGGTGGGGCGGGCGCTCGGCGCCCCGCCGGAAGCGACTTTGTCGCTTGTGAGAGGCTTTTGCGGTCTGAAACGGGGGTAGCCCGCTAAAACCTCCTAAGTTCTACTGTTATAATATCTAGAGGTATTATAAAATCGTTTTTGGTAGTCGCGGCGGGATTGGCCATCCCAGACCGCTCAGCAAGAAATAAAACAAGCCACAAGTGGCTTCTTTTATTTTCTGGTAGTCGCGGCGGGAGAACAGAGTCTCGTTAAGGGTGGAGACGGCGGGAGACGGTTTTGCTTCGCAAAACCTTTCCTTTCTGCGTCGCTCGAAAAAAGAAGAATCAATTCTTCTTTTTTACTCGCTTCCTTGAAAGGGCGAACCCTGCGGGTTCGTAATCCCGCGTAGCGGCCAGAAAAATAAAATGAACCCAGAGGGTTCCTTTTATTTTTCTGGTAGTCGCGGCGGGATTCGAACCCGCGATTGCATGGATGAAAACCATGTGTCC
>CAMYWN010000058.1 GCA_947302765.1 uncultured Candidatus Saccharibacteria bacterium | reverse complement strand
CAGAGGCGTAAGTACCAACAAAGCGTCTATTAACCCCAAAAGCTAATCTCGTACGCACAAAATTAATCCTTAATGCACCCAATCGAGACTACACACACCCAGCAACAAAGTCGCACCAAAATTTCGCGCCCCCTAAAGCGTCACACCCTTACGGGCTTTGTTCGCCCACTCGTCCGCCATCTCGTTTAGCGTAGTCCCCACATGACCCCTCACCCAAACCAACTTCACTGGATTGGATTCATATAGCCCATACAGTTCTTTTACCAATTCAGAGTTTTTAATCTCACCAGTTTTCTTCTTCCAACCATTTTTCTTCCAATTACTAGCCCATTTTGTTAGCACATTTATCCAAAACTCTGAATCTGAATGAATTTCACACTCCTCTCCGTTAGCATACTTAATAGCAGCAATCATCGCTAGCCCCTCCATCCGAATGTTTGTAGAATTCCTCTCACTACCAAGCACCGCCGGTCGGCCTACACCGTCCAGCACTTCTATCACCGCAAATCCCCCCGGTCCAGGGTTCGGGCTTGCGCTACCATCTGTCCATAACTCTTTCATACTCTTATTCTACCATAAACTCTTATTCAGAACTCAACCATTCATCGCCCTATTGTGCCACTTGTACACTATCAAACCACGACCAATCTTCCTGCACCACATAAGGATCGTCACTAGTTCCGCTACCAGACAAAATCGTATCATCTTTCAGATAAAATACCGGCCTATAATTTTCTAGATAATAATACGTACGCGACACGATTCTATTATTGTTTAGTATCGTCGGGTCCAATACCCAAAAATCATTATCTGTATCAGTATCATTCTTTGAATTAATCGTCCATTGTTCGTCTGAAGTTTGCAAATACGAACAAGTCTTAAATATCGTCGAATTCGATTGTGAAGTCGCAATATTATAAACTGAATTCATCTGATTGCAGGCCTTGATATAATCGCTCACGTTCGGTAAAGCATAATGTCCATTCCATGCTGCCGACGTCGATCCGATATTTACGGCAGAAGTCCTCTCCATATTGATCGTATCCGCCAAGGTCGGCGTAGCCTCCTTAGTAAACCTACCAGCATAAAACGTCGCCAAATCAATATGGGCCGCTTCGGAATCCGAAAAAGTACGATATTGGTTATCATCGGTGTAATAGAGAAATCCGCCTTCCCACCAACTGTTCCAATCATCCACATCCATATACGAACCAGACTCAAATATTCGCCTATTACTATATCTCACATTCTTCTGAGAAACATCGCCAATTAGTTTAATATCATCATTTACCGATAAGTTCAAAATCTGATAAGTATGATTGCTGAAACTTAAATAATTATTCGCAGTCCCTGGTCCAGAATAATAATACTTACTACTAAACGGCAGCGTAGTATCTAAACCGGTATCAACGCTATCAGCATACAACCCAGAAATTGCCGGGTTAGTCGCAAGTCCAATCCCTACAATCCCTTCTCCATCCAGAACCGTCTTTCGTTCGACATACCGAGCTCCCGTTGGCCACCTCACTAATACTGTCGTATCGATCCCATTTTGGTTTCCGACATTATCGGAAACTTCAAGAGAAATATTATAAAGCCCAGGATAAGTAAAATAGTTGCTGTTAGAAATAATTTCCTTATTCCGCTTCACAATTAGTCCAGAGGTACTGACACCGGATTGAGAATCCGCCACTGTTACCAACGAACTAAAAGGTGTATTTTCTCCAAGGGTAGCAATCATAGCTCCATTATTGATCGTAATCGAAGGAGGAGTAGTATCAATTTTCGTAATATCAACTATCTGCTTTGCACTTACGGTATTATTACCATTATTACGAATCATAGCTTCAATCCCGTTCTGGTTTTCCGAGAAAGTCTTGCTGGGGCTACTTTGCCAAGTCTCACCTCCGTCAAATGAATACTCATTGTCCTCACTATCCACATCAGGTAAAATCGTTAAAGTAACCGGCCCTCTAGTCCAATCCGTCGGGTTACCCGTCACATCCATGATTATCGGCGCCTCAACCGCACAGCTACCATTCACTGTAGCAAAATAAACAATAGGCTCATTATCCGCCAACACATAGGTTCCGGAGGGCAAACTAGGTGATACAGACACTCCATAATAAACCGGAATACTATCTCCACCCACCGCTGAAGCCCTATCTCGCCGTATTATTTCGGTCATTTCACTTGGCATGCCAACAAAACTACCTGAAAAAATTGTAGTATATGCATCCACGCTATATCCCCATGTGTTTTTATTCTCTTCCGCATTGATATAGGCCGGCTGCAAAGGAGTCCCATTAATAGGGGCAATTAAAGACTCATTGGAACTGTCGCCGAGGTTATATAAATTTCTATCGGTCGGGCCTTTAATTGAAACAGCGTATCCTTCCGAACATGTCGTATTCACCGTTAAAGTATCTAACCCTAGCCCCACGCCCGGGCCCGGCATAGCAATCACGACATCGCCAGAAGAGCTTAACGAAATAGTCTGCAAAGCTTTAGCATTCTCGGCAAGCGCCACGGTGCTCCATAAGACACCAATAGCTAACCAAAAAAACATAAAACAATGACGATTATTCCACACTCTTTATTACTCCACTTTTACTAATTATAATATAACCGCTTATAAAAAAGCAATACCTTTTTTTAAAAAAAATCTTACGTTTTTAAAAAACTTCTTACCGCAACAACACAATATTTCTAATCACAAAAACATCAAATCGATTTAGCGCTAAGCCAATTTACTGCTAAAATATTATCCTATCCAAGAAGCAGCAGAACCATCAAAGGCATAGTAACGACAGAAAACACCGTGGATATTGTTACAAGTTCAGATGACTCAATATTATTCCCACCGTATTTAGTCGCAAAAAGACCCAACGACGTAGCAGTAGGCAAAGCCTGGATCAGTGTACAAACCATAATTACTTCGCTTGGAAACCTGAGCCAGGTGAGCATAAAATAAGTAATAGTTGGACCAATTATTAGCTGTGTCAAAGCAGTAACGCTAAGACGCCATTTAAGAAAAACTTTCCCCAAATCAGCCCTAGACAACATGAAACCGATACAGATAACAGAAAGCGGCGTAGTTGCTCCACCTACAAACCCCACCGCATCCGTCACAAAACTAGGCAACCGTAATCCTGATAAGAACAACACCATACCAAGAAGCACCGCGATAATATTTGGATTGGTAACAACGCTCTTAATCAACCTCGTAGTGATTTTATGTTCAAATAACCAGATGCCATACGAAAACAAAGCTACATTAAAAGCAATAATAAACCCACAGTAGGCCACTACGCCTGTCGGCCCAAAAGTACTAGCAACGATTGGATATCCAAGGAATGTCGCATTATTAAATATCAACCCAAACTGCGATTCGTAGCGTAGTTCACCCTTGAGCCATAATCTATTAAATATAATCTTCGAAAGAATAATTAACATTAGCATTACAAAAACACCAGCTACCAGCCCCGATAAAAACAAACTCAGCGTTGAATCGTCATATTCACTCGGAAAAGCCACAAAAAGCGAAGCTGGCATAAACACAGTAAGTAAAAGATTTGTCAGTTCCTGGTTAGTTTTGGTACTAATCATTTTCCATTTACCGAGGCAAAAGCCAAGAAGCATAATTAGAGCAATGGCACCAAGCCGTGCATAAAACTGTGACAATTCAATTTGCATAACCTCATTATGTCATACTTTTACAAAAAACCAAAACCAAATCGCGCACGCACAAATTTTTATTACGCTTCATTACGCTTCGTGCATGCCGTGTTTCAAATGTTTTTAAATCAGAGTATTTTGCTCTCTAAAACCAAACGGGTTCACGAATATCGACTCACTAAATTATGTTGTATTTTTTACAACACCTATTTGATAATCTCGTCAATAATCCCGTAATCTTTGGCCTCCTCCGCACTCATCCAATTATCGCGGTCCATATCTTTTTCTACTTGCGCTAATGTTTTCCCTGTATTCTTCGCAAATATCTCCGCTAGGCGCTTCTTTAGGAACACACCCTCACGTAGCATAATCTCTTGGTCTGTAATCTTACCTTCCGTACCAGACGATGGCTGATGAATCATCACTCTTGCATTTGGCAAGCAGTAGCGTTTACCTTTTGTACCAGACGACAAAAGCATCGCTCCCATCGAGGCTTGCAAACCAATTCCGATCGTTTCCACATCTGGCTCAATATAGTTCATCGTATCAATAATCGCAAACCCATCATACACCGACCCGCCAGGCGAATTAATATAGAGCTTAATTGGCTTCTTATTATCTTCGTGTGCAAGATATAGTAGCTGCGCCACCACCAAATTCGCCGTATGAGAATTCACCTCCTCACCCAAAAACACGATTCTGTCATTCAAAAGCCGCGAATAAATATCGTAAGCTCTCTCCCCCTTATTAGTTTCCTCTA
>CAMYWN010000057.1 GCA_947302765.1 uncultured Candidatus Saccharibacteria bacterium | reverse complement strand
ATGGTAGAGAAGGCCAAAAATGCCCGCTCAATGCTAGTAGAGGAGGCCGTCCAGGCCGACGAAGCTCTGATGGATAAATACTTCAATGAGGGCGAAGACGCCATTACAATCGATGAGCTAAAAGCTGCTCTTCGTAAACGCGTACTTGACGGCGACTTCTTCCTAGTCACCGGTGGTGATGGCCGCGGTGTGATTGTAGAGAAGGTTCTTGATCTCATGACCGATTATCTTCCTAGCCCACTCGACCGCGATCAGGGCCAGACGGTCGGTACCGATCCAAAGACCGGCGAACAGGTAGTTCGCAAGGCTGATGATTCCGAGCCGTTAACGGCTCTAGCCTTCAAGATCGCAACCGACCCATTCGTAGGTAAACTTATCTTCATTCGTGTCTATGCCGGTAAGCTCAAATCTGGCGACACAGTACTCAATGCCTCGACCGGAGACAAGGAGAGAATCGGTCGCTTAGTCCGGATGCACGCCAACGACCGTAAGGATATCACTGAAATTGGCGCCGGTGACATTGCCGCTGTGGTAGGACTCAAGAACTGTACCACCGGTACGACTCTTTGTAATCCTGCCCATCCAATTCTACTTGAATCTATTGAATTCCCAGATCCACCAGTATCTATCGCCGTAGAGCCAAAGACTAAGGCTGATCAGGAAAAAATGGGTATTGGGCTATCCAAGATGGCAGAAGAAGACCCAACTTTCCGCGTACATACTGATGAAGAGACCGGCCAGACTATTATTTCCGGTATGGGTGAGCTACACCTAGAGATTATTATCGACCGCTTGAAGCGTGAACATGGCGTAGAAGCTAACACCGGGGCACCACAGGTAGCCTACCGTGAGACAATCCGCGGCACCGCTGAAGCTCAAGGTAAACATATCAAGCAGTCTGGTGGTCGTGGTCAGTACGGTGATGTTTGGATTAAGTTTGAGCCGAACGAACCAGGGAAAGGCTTCGAGTTTATCGACCAAATTAAAGGTGGCGTGGTCCCACAAGAATACCGCAAACCGGTCCAAAAGGGTGTCGAAGATACCTTGGCTGGCGGCGTGATTGCTGGCTATCCAGTAGTAGATGTCAAAGCTACCCTCTACGATGGTTCTTACCACGACGTAGACTCAAGCGAGCTCGCCTTTACCTTAGCTGGTAGCCTAGCCACTCGCGAGGGTATTAAGAAAGCTAACCCAGTTTTGCTTGAGCCCGTGATGAAACTCGAGATTACTACTCCGGAAGAATTCATGGGTGACGTAATCGGCGATATCAACTCCCGTCGCGGTCGCATCGATGAAATGGAAGACCTAAATGGTGGCGCTAAGCTAATTAAGGCCTTCTGTCCTCTAGCCAATCTATTCGGTTACACTGGCGATCTCCGCGGTATGACTCAAGGCCGCGCAGCTTCTTCGATGGAGCTCTTCGCCTACGAAGAAGTACCACCAAACGTAGCACAGGAAATCATCGAGAAGAGAAATTCAAAGTAAAGCTTCTCAAACAAAAAACTAGGGTTCTTAAGCCCTAGTTTTTTGTAAAAGGTCTATCTTTTCCTGAGGAACCGTTTTTTAGCAGTCGCTCTGTAAATTCCATATCCTCCTACTAATGTAATGATGACAACTGGCGCCAAGATAGAACCAGAGATTTGCCCGTCACCTTCTTTCGAGGTGAAACGCCCAGTGTTTGGCGGTGGCAAGTAGATAAACACTGTCTGCGCTTCATCGTTAGGGTCTTCATGTACGATAATTGGATCACCCTCGTCATTGGTTTCTGCCTTGAAAATGTACAGTCTTTCAAATACTACTACTTCTTTACCCTCCATTCCAGTTGCGTCGAAATGGAAGAACATTTCTGCCGTGCCGCAAGCCTCGGTTGGCTCGATTTCGACCGCTCCTTCGATTTTGTTACCGTCCACAAGAAGCGGCTCACCGGTAGCTTTATCTATCAGTGTACCCCTGATGGTATACTTTTGGCCAGGCTTCACGCAGTAGCTAATAGTGTCTTTAACTACTGCGGTCTTATCCGCTAGTATCTGCTTGTCGTCATCAATGCCATCTTTGGCTTCGGTACCCAGAGAGATAATGGTGATAGTCTGTTTCGAATCGTTTATGTTTTCGTGTTTAACAATTGGATTCTCATTCTCATAGTTGCCGTCATCTTTGTATTCGTATAGTCTTTCAAATACGACTACGTCTTTTCCCTTAAGCTCCCGTGCGTCTATTACAAACTCCATTGTTGCACTGCCACAGCTTGCCATTGGCTTTACTCCAGCAGAGCTTTCAATTTTCTTTCCGCCGATAAGCAATTCTTTGCCAGTACTTTTATCCATAAGAACGCCCTTGATAACGTATTGCCGGCCGGGCTCCACGCAATAGTTAACCTTATCCACAATCGTTGCATTACTTTGTGCTTCGACATAATGGTCGCCATCATTCTTATCTGTTGCTACTGTACCGAGCGAAGTTGGTGCATTGGAAAACTCAACTTCGATAGCAGCGCTGTTATTTGTGGCAGTAATCTCGGCATATTTAATCTCGTCGCTCAGAATATAATCATTATTGGCTGAAATTTCCTTGATGTAATACTTGGCAATTGGCAAATTATCAAATGTCACCTCACAGCCTGCTTCGCCAATAGTTTTCTCAGCAATCAATATCTCATTCTGCCCACTCTTTGGGTCATATTCCTTGTTGTTATATTTAATCTTGTTGCTAGTTGTTTTGTCGAGATAAAGACCGAAAGTGATACCATTAAAGCTGTGGCCAGAAGTCGTCTTACATACACCATCCTGCATTTTTGAGTCTTTCTTTCGGACCTTAATGGAGCCTTTTTTGACCTGGTTTTTGAATTCAGCATTTACTGTACCATCGTTGACGGTTACGGTCTTTGCTGTATTAACGCTAACTTGATAAGTAGTATTATTACCCGCCGATTCGGATACTGTGTAGACGCCATATTCTAGGCCGCTAATTGTACAAGATGAGTGATTACCGGAAAGCGTACAACGACCTTTTTCGGCTCCACCTTGCTTAGCAATAAATGTTATGCCATCGAAAGATGCGTTTCCTTGAGGGGCATCTTTTTCAGTCGTAGCATCTTTTTTGGTGACCTTAATCGAGCCGAATGGTTTTGGTTCGATCCACATGATGTTCTGCGAGTTCGGATAGTTGGATAAATCTAACTCATACAATTGATAACGCGAGGCTTGTTGCCATACCGCACTGTTCTCATCGATGAACTCGCCTAGTTCTCCGCTCACTGTCTCTGCCCAATGCTCGGGGAGCGCAAGCTCCGTCCCGTCATTTAATAGCCCAATAATTGCATGTATGTATGCATACCTTAAATTCGTATCTGGGAGTGGCTGGAACCACTTATTAAGAATCGCATTGGTTGTGTCATTGCTTACAGAATATATGTAGGCCGCCAACTTTATTTTTTGATATTTTCTTGCGTTGCTGCTGATTAAAACTGCGGGGTGACTTGGTGGTTCCATGGGTGGATCTTTAGTCGGATTAGCACAAAAGCCAAGGTATGTCGAGGAGCCGGACTGAATACTATACCTATGAGTCGACCACGTGCCTGCCCCCACATACTCTATTTTTTGCCCTTGGATTACAGTCACATTTGCTCCGTTCTGTGTGATTGCGCCAGCTTCTTTTTTGGAATTCTGTGTCACACCAATAATCGCCCCAAATATCGCAGTTGCCATAACAGCGATCACGGATAGACGCTTTATGATGTGACTCCTATCAAGTAGTCTCATTTTTTTCCTTTCGTGTTTTTATTTTATTGAATGACCTTTTATGTATTATATATTACACGCTTATGTTTGTCTTGTCAATACTTTTTTGTCATTCGCAATTCATAAAATTAGGAATGTCGCAGACCATCGAAGAATTTACCGGGGAGTAACACGCTATCGCCATGTCCGTAGGCGCGCCTAGGACCGCGAAAAACTCCCAGGTGGGCTGGGAGTTTTTTGTCCGCTTATCTACTCTTAGTCAAAGTTGACTTTCTTATGAGCGAGGCGAGGGAGCGCTTTAATTGCTAAGGCGATTAGGACGATCCCGAAAATCGAGGCGGTCGCGATAGTTGCAGCATCGATGCCGCCAGTCATGGCACCAGTGTTTGGTGTATTTGGGGTATCTTTCTTCTTGAAATGAACGATGAATTTCATATTCTTATCCACTACGACTTTTTGAATGTTTTCTACTGAAATTGTCTCGCCCTTCTTAATCGTTTCTCCGTTTTCCAATGTAACATCTTGATCTGTAGTCCAATGCGATACAGTGTAGCCATCGTCTGCTTCGGCTTCTGAACCAGACGGGTTTTCGCCTTCGTTGACTTTTTCAGAAGATATCCCCGTAACTTGACCACCCGGCTCTTCCGGTTCATACGTGACGGTATATTGTTTGGATTCGGATTCGATTTTCTCATAGTGAGCTGTAAATTCGTAGTCTTGCATGACGCGAATCGATTTAAT
>CAMYWN010000056.1 GCA_947302765.1 uncultured Candidatus Saccharibacteria bacterium | reverse complement strand
GACTGCTTTGGAGAATTTGCTGATTGATTTTTGCGACGACCATTTCGTCGGTATTGTCTTTATGGATCTTTTCGAGCGTCGCCATTTCTTCTGGTTGCGTATCGCGGAGAAAGGCAAGGAGTTCCTCGGTGTCCATCGCGTAGCGCTTGTCGTATTTTTCCTTGGCGATACGCTCACGGTAGCCGACATCGCTCAAGCGAGCAATGAAGTATTGCTGATATTCTGTTTTCTCGTCTATTAATGATTTCATTTAGCTTTCTCCTTAGTTTTATTATCTGCTATCTCCCATTCGAACGAATATTTTGTCCTATGTTTATAACTCAAGCTCTTGGTCTCTGTTTTAATTGCTTTGAGCTCATCATAGAGTTGGTCGTGAAGCTTAATCTTATATCGGCCCATGTATATTTCTTGATGGACTTTGCCGTCGCTCCTTTTTACGCTTTTCTTTTCCGGAGCGTCTTCTATTAAAAACCACTCTGTATTCATTAGATAGTCATCCTCGTATCCGGAGCCTGCGTAAACATAAGTCCACGGGTTTTTATTGTCTACGAGGTGTTCTACGAGCCAATAAAACTTATCGGGGGAGTTGGTTAGAAAGCTTTTAAGGTCTTCTCGTTGATCCGCTAATCTTGCCTCGTAGTTTTCGCGCCTATACTTTGAGTTCCTATTCTTTTTAACCGCCATTTTAATTAAACTGGCAATGCCGCTAAAGATGACGTAGAATATCGCGGCTGACACAATGAAAATTGCAATGGTTTTCCAGTCGTTATTCTCAAATGGAATACTATTTCTCCAATCTGCCGGCGTTGCGATTGTGGCGAAAAATCCACCGATAAGGGAGAGCGCAAAAACTACCCAATTTTTATTGAGGAAGAATTTTATGGCCTCTCCGACAGTACTCATGCAACCCTCTTCTTTCCGGTTACATATTCGTAGATGATGGATTTTTTATAGATATCTAATTGTTGTAGCTGGCTTCTTTTCATATTGATAGATTCTATAATTTCATTGCATTTTTTATCCAGAAAAGCGACGATCGTAGTTTGTTCCTCTTCCGGCATAAGTGGAAGTCTGAAATTATAATAGTCGTGTTGCGTCATGCTGGGCAAAGCCGTCTGCGTGGAGTAATTTTCATAATCAAAACATTGGGCAGCATAGTAAAACAATTTGAGGTCGTATCCGCCTTTTGTTTTAGTATTGAAAGCTGTATCGACATTCCAATATTTACCCTCCACATATTGAGGAGTATTGACTGTACCCTTTCTGCCTAAAAGAACCGTCGGTCCTTTTTTAAATTCAACGCAAGTTTTAAAACTTTTAGAGCCACTACCGTATACTGGCGTATCTCCGTCTTCGGTTTTAGGATCTGAACCATTCTCGATCGTGAAGCAATATTTGACCGGAATGGTTGTCCAGTCGCTTGGAATATCGCCAATCCATTGTGCGCCGCTATCTTTCATCTTAACGTTCGGATTGAGGCCTTTGGTTACGGCGCGAGTGATGACGGATTTCTTGTACTCTTCTAGAATGTCGATTTGGTTTTGAATGTCTTCAGATAACTGATCTATCTCGGCGCATTTTTCGTCAAGAAAATCGGCGATTTTGTCTTGTTCGTCGCTCGGAGGAAGAACTAGTGGATATTTGCTTAATGTCTCATAGGAGAGCGTCCAGCGGTTGTCAAATGACACCCCAAAGCCATGAGCAAAGAAAGCACCAAGCCAATATTGAAGCTTGAAGTAGTAATTGTAGAATCGTGGGTTTATTCCTTTTTTGTAGCGCAGGTTAACATACGCAGGACTGATTACGCCCTCTACTCTAGAAATGTTGCAGTTATCACCGCTAACTAAATCCATTGGATTGATAAGGATATCATCTTTAGCGACAGGATTGTAATTCGTATAATCGGCGGCAAGTTGGCCCTCGTTTGAGGAAATATCGCGGATCTTTACGCCGCTTCGGGCTAGTGAAAGAACTACGGGATCTTTTTGATTTGCTTTTTTATTCTTGCGGTCAAAGCAATCCTTTACTCGCGCCATATCCCAATCGACCGGAATTTGTCCAAGCCAGCGCGTTTTGCTATCTTTCATCGCTTCCGCCATTAAGCCTCCTTGAAGAGCTTAGCTACACGATCGGAGACGGATTTTTCTAGCTCGAGGAACTCTTTTTCGAGTTCTTCACTAGATTTTGGCTCTTGGTACTTATAGAAGTAGCGAGTAAATGGAATTTCGGCGCCAATCTTATCTTCATCGAAGTATTTTGCGTCTGGGATATGTGGTAAGACTTCGCGCGCCATATAATCTTCAACATCTTCGTCGAATTTCACGATTTCAGAGTCTTTGGTAGATTTATCGTACTCAATTTCGCCGTTGCGCTTGGTCTGGATTTTAGCGGACTTATCCATCTCTGATAATCCGTCCATGATTTTCGCGATGATTTTCTTATCTAATTTAATATCAGCGAGTACTTCTTCAAGGACTGGTTCGAAATCTTCTGGGGAATTATATTTTTTATCGGATTTCACATTATTTAGCGCTTCGACAACTGCGTCGTACGTATCTTTATTGGCGCGGAAGCCGTCAAGCTTCTTTTGGTCTTTGCTACTTAATTTATCGGTATTCTCGAGTTCATATATTTTTGCTTCATCATAGAGGGCATTGAGCGCGCCGCTAGAAAGCATATTTTCGATTCTTGTCGCGGTGATTGCGTAGCTTCTTTGAAGTGGTTGCATTACCGTGTATTCGTGGTAAATAAATTCGGTATTCTTGTAGACCTTTGATAGCTCTGGATCTGCGTCCTCAAAGTCTTTGTATAGCTTGACGATCTTATCAATATCTACACCTTTAAACTCGTTCTTCTTCATGCCAAGAGGCTTGCGGAGTTTATGGAAGATTTGCGAAGCGTCGATGAGCTGAATTTTGCCTTTGCGCTCTTGACGCTTGTTCTTTGATAGAATCCATACATAAGTCTGAATGCCAGTGTTATAAAAGAGGTCGGTTGGCAGGGCAATGATAGCTTCAATGCGGTCTTTCTCAAGCAAGAAGCGACGGATTTGCGATTCGCCAGAAAGCGTACCGCCAGTAAAAAGTGGACTACCATTTTCGATGATAGCGGCGCGGCCAAGATTTTCGTCCATCTTATCTAATGCCGATTGCATAAAGAGAAGTTGTGAGTCGCCGCCAGATGGGAGTCCGGCACCCCAGCGGCCGTCAATGCCTTTGCGGTATTCGGCGCGGACGGCGTCTTCCTGTCCTTGTTTGGCGTCTTTGCCGGCCCATGGTGTACCAAATGGTGGGTTTTCAATCACGAGGCGCATCTTCTGATTTGGGAAACAATCTTCCTTGAAAGTATCGGCGTGACGGAAGTTTTCGGAGTTCTGGCCTTTGATTAGCATTTCGGCTAGGCCGATAGACCAGCTAACGGAATTGTATTCCTGACCGAATAAACGAACATTCGCAGTCGGGTTCATTGCTTTGATGGAATCATAAGCCGTAGAAAGCATACCGCCGGTTCCGCAAGCCTGATCGCAGACCGTCACGACTTTTTGCGGATCCTTTAGGTCTTCACAGCCCTCGGACATGAGGACTTCGACCAGCATCTTGATAATGTCGCGGCCAGTATAGAATTGGCCTGCGTCCACATTTTCGAAGAAGCGGCCAATTAAGTTCTCAAAGATATACCCCATCTGTACACTATCGTAAGTCTTTGGCGAGAGATCAAGCTCCGAGAAATCTTTTACTACCGAGTAGAGACAACCCTCTTTGTCCATCTTCTCGATTTGTTTACCGAGTTCAAGGCCACTCAAGATGTCGCGGACGTTCTGCGAGAAGCCGCTAATATATTCCTTGAAGTTTGCGGCAATATTGTTTGGATCGTTGCAGAGTTCAGCTAGGGTGTAGCGGCTCGTATTATAGAACTGGTAGCCAGAGATTTTGTAAAGGAATTGTGGGGGGAGATTATTATTTTTCTCGTAGTTTTCGAGAATTTCTTTCTTCGTGTCAGTAAGAGAGCATTCAAAACGACGCACGATTGTCATCGGAATAATGACATCGCCATACTTATCTGGCATATAGGCGCCACGTAGTTTGTTGGCTATATTCCAAATAAAGTTAGCCTGATCTGTAACTCGGCTTGAGTTCTTATTTCCGGAGGTACCCGGAATATAGTCTGTCTCCGACATTGAGTCATCTCCTCCACAATTGATTTATAAATATCCTTATATAAATTATATCACAGAATTACTATTTCCCGAATTGCCAGTCATCTATTCAAAACGCTTAAATTATGTTATAATAATAGATGTGCCACTCCTGTGGCGTAATTTGATAGTAACCTAGGCAATACGATCGGTGGATCGAAATCGTTGACTTATATTTTACTTAAGGTATAATAGAATTAACGAAATTGCGAATAACGGCTCCGCCTTAGGAGCCAAAGCTCCTATGACGAAAAATAGGAGCTTTTTTAGGACTTCCTGGCGATCCTTATCCGGATTACGGATCGTGCAATAATATCAAATTAATTCTCGTGGAGGTACGAGTTATGTGTATTTTTGCGAGCTTCTTCAGGAGCGGTAATTATGGGAAATCCAAGCATCAATGACATTGTCA
>CAMYWN010000055.1 GCA_947302765.1 uncultured Candidatus Saccharibacteria bacterium | reverse complement strand
AAAGAGCAGAAAACACCACTAATACTAACGTAAATACATATAGCTATGGTAACTACTACACTTGGCATGCAGTAATTGCCGATACTACACACTATACTGGTGGTGGAGTCTATAACACTACATCCATCTGTCCTAAAGGATGGAGTATACCACAAGGTAATAATACTAGTGCTGGATTCGCTAAGCTAGATATAGATTTGGGTGGTACAGGAGCAAGCCAATCTACTGCCGAAGCTTCTAATAGGTGGCGTAAATATCCTGCTAACTTCCTCTACTCCGGCACCTTCGATAGCTACTACACCTCGTCGGCCCGCCTTAGAGGTAGCAACGGCTACTATTGGTCGTCTAGGGTAGGTAATGATAACCGTTCGTTTCTCTTGAACCTGGAAGGTAAGAATGTCAGCCCGAATTTAAACAATAAGTACAACGGCCTCAGTGCTAGGTGTTTAGCCGGTCAGTAGTCTGTTCCTGAAGTAATCTGCTCCCAAGCCCCTAGCCCGTCTATATATATTCCTGAAACAGGGTAATATTGTAAGTAAAACAAGACAAGCGATTAATATGGATAGATTGAATAAAGAAAAATTGCTTAAGTTGATTGAGACTTTGAGGATAGACAAGTCGGAATTTTGGCTTTTGTCAACAAGTGCGCTGGTTATGCGCGGTATTTGTTCGGAGTCTTCGGATTTGGATATTGCGGTTACAGATAAAGGGCTAGAGCAATTAAGGCGAAGATATAATCTAAGGCCCAAAGGTGACGGATTTTATATCGTGACCGATAAGGTCGACTGCGTGTGCGATGGTGCGATTGGTAAATTGAAATATAAGCCTGAGTTAATTGATGGTTATTTGTGCCAAAATATTAATGAATATCTAAACTATTTAAAGGCAAGTGATAGAGAGAAGGATAAGCAGAGAATACCTATCGTCAAAGCCTATATTAATAACACTGATTACACTAGTAAAGAGGCTGCGGGCGGGGATTCGTGATATAATTAGGATATGCGGAAAAAGTCCGATTTTATTCTGAGATTATGTCTAATTATTGGTGATGCGGTGGCGCTAGTGCTGTCATTTGCGATGGCTTATGTGGTGCGAGTATATGTAGACCCGCGACCGATTGCTTTTGAGGTGCAGTTAGCGGATTTTGTGCTAGCCACGTCACTTTTGGTGCCAATTATGTTAATAATTCTGGCGACTTTAGGTCTATACAGGCGAGCGATTTATTTAGGGAAGACTAGGCTGCCGGAGAGAGGAAGGCTGTTTATAGCGGCTGTGCTTTCGGTGTCATCTTTAATTGTTTATGATTTTTTTAGGGGGGAGAATGTATTTCCGGTGAGAGTAATGGCGATTACGGCAGTAGCGCTATCTTTTGTCTTTCTACTGATTGAGCGAGTACTGGTTCGGGCGACAATTAAACTGATTTTCCGAAAAGAATATGCGATGAAGCGGGTGATAATCCTAGGGAATCGTAAGAGTACGGAGTATCTCGCGGATTATATCACCTCAACGCCGGAGTCGGGTTATAAACTAGTGGGGATTGTGGCGGGGAAGAAATATATCCCGCAAGACTTAAAGGCGCATCAATATTCTTCTTTAAAGGAAGCATTAAACAAAGCTAAGGCGGACGTAATTTTTCAGACAGATGAGAAGGCGACGGATTATGTCTATAAACAGGCGGTGAAGCGGCATCTACTTTACTATTTCGTTCCATCCGAGACGGCTCTGTCGTCGCATTTTGGCGAGATGGAGTTGGTGGGGAATACTCCGACGGTGCTTGTGAAAACTACACCGCTTAGTGGTGGGTATGTGGTGGTAAAGCGGATATTTGATGTGTTGTTTTCGATGGTTGGAATTGCTTTGGCTGGGATTCCGATGCTGATAATTTGGTTAGTTTTGAAGCTATCTGATATAAAGTATTCTCCGATTTACAAGGATGAGAGATTGACGCAGTACAATCGTAAGTTTAAGTGTTATAAGTTTCGGTCGATGAAGCCGGAGTATAGTGGAATGACAGCAGAAGAGGCTTTCGAGAAGATGGGTAAGCCGCAGCTGATCGAGAAATATCGTAAAGATGGCGATGCGATAAAAAATGATCCGAGAATTACGAAGATTGGGAAGTTTTTGCGGCGGACATCGCTGGACGAATTGCCGCAACTATTTAATATCTTAAAGGGGGATATTTCGCTGATTGGGCCGAGGGCGTTGCTGCCTGGGGAACTTCGGCATTATGGAGACAGGTCATTAATCTTAACTGTGAAATCTGGGCTGACGGGATTTGCGCAGGTGTCTGGGAGGAGAGATATTTCGTTTGAGGAACGCAGAGCTCTAGATATCTATTACGTGAAGAATTGGTCTCTGACACTAGATGTGCAGATATTTTTCAAGACAATTGCGGTGGTATTGAGGGGTGAAGGAGCGAAGTGATGCTAGGTGATAACGTGGTGCGAACGAGCGAAGTGATGCTGGGTGATAATGTGGTGCGAACGAGCGAAGTGATGCTAGGTGATAACGTGGCGCGAACGAGCGAAGTTAAGTGGGGTAAAAGAGTCGCAATGCCAAATAGTGGTGTGGTACGGATGGGTAAGGCTAAGTGGATGAGTGAGGTTTTTTGAGAGGGGAACGTATGAAGGTTGCGATTGTCTGTGATTGGCTGACAAATGTGGGCGGAGCGGAAAAGGTCTTAATGAGATTTCATGAGCTATATCCGGAGGCGCTGATATATACGTCAAAATACAGCCCGAAGGGGATTAGCTGGTTTGATGGTGCGGACGTGAGAACAGGGTGGATGCAAATATTTCCGGCAAAACTCAGGCGGGTGCTAGGGCCGCTCAGGCAGTTTTATTTCTCGCATCTGGATCTATCGGAATATGATTTGATTATATCGGTAACAGGGGCGGAGGCGAAATCTGTGAAGTCGGGAAAAAGACTTCACGAAAAAGGGAAGAAAAGTAAGAACCCGAATGGTATACATATTTCGTATTGCCATGTGCCGACGCAGTATTATTGGCAGATGTATGATTCGTATCTAGAGGACCCGGGGTTTGGGGTGCTAAATGGCGTAGTGAGATGTTTTTTTAGACTAATGGTGAAGCCTCTAAGACGAGCGGACTACAAGGCGGCGCAGAATCCTGACTACTATGTGACGATATCGGATTATGCGAAAGAGAGTATTCGGAAATATTATGATAGGGAAGCGACAGTAGTGCATCCACCGGTGGAGATTGAGGATTTTAGGCAGGGAAATAAAAATAAGAAAAGTCAAGAGGGGGAAGTGGCTAAGCTGAACAATAAAATTATAAAAAGTCAAGGAAAGGGAAATAGTAAGACTGGAAATAGTTTTGCAAAAAGTCAAGACGGAGATTATTTGCAGGTTGTGGAAAACTTTGATATAACTAAGTCATATATCGTGACATCTCGTCAAGTAAACTGGAAGCGACTGGATCTCGCGGTGGGGGCGTGTTTAAAACTAGGGCGTCCGCTACTAGTAGTGGGCGAAGGTCCCGAACATAATAAACTAGTAAAGATGGCCGGGGATTCTGGGCTGATTAGTTTCCTGCCGTTAACCGATAAAAAGAATCTGGCGTTACTGCTCCAGAATGCGAGGGGGTATCTATTCCCTAGTCTGGAGCCGTTCGGGATAGCACCAGTAGAGGCGCTGGCGGCGGGGTGTCCGGTGATTGCCTTTTCTGAAGGGGGTGCGAAAGACTATATAGTGGATGGGGAGAATGGAGTGCTATTTAAAGAGCAAACTGTTGATTCTCTGTCCCAAGCGATTAGTAAGTTTGAGAAGATGAAATTTGAGCGTGTTAAGATTATAGAGTCGGCAGAGGGGTTTAGTGTAAAGAGGTTCGATAGGGAGATACGGAGTTATGTCAAAGAAAAACTCAAGTAAAAACGTGACCGTTGCGAAAAGCAGCTCTAGTAAGACCACTACGAGAGCCTGTAGTAATTTCCCGAAACTAGGACCTTCGCGCGGTCGTGTTTTTCGCAACGGGTCAGGCGGAGCTGCGCCGAAATTTCAGTTTCGTACTCGCTCCGTGACCGTTGCAAAAAACACCTCCGGCTCAGGTCTTTTAGGTTTCGAGAAATTACTACAGGCTCTCGTCTTGATAATGCCGGCGTGTCTTTTCTTGTCGTATTTTCCGGTGATTCCGCTTGGAGGTAGTGCCTCTATGAATTATGAGCTGTCGGTGGCGCTTTTGTGGTTGGTAGTGTTTGATGTGGTGGGGTTTGTGGGATTATTTTCGAAAAAGTGGAGACTATCTGGTGAAAAACCACTTGGAAGGTCGGTGTGGCTGTTATTCCCCGTGTGGGTAAGTTTAACAATAATTTGGTCGCTAAATCGTACGAGAGGAATTCTGACGGCGGGGATAATGTGGCTGGTGATTTTTGCGGGGCTACTTATGTGGAATTATCGTGAATTATTTGGTGGTGAATTTCGGCGGAGGTGGGCGAAGTGGTTCCTTGGTACTTCCCTTGCTATATGTGGGTGGTGCTTTTTGCAATGTATTCTGGATTTAGCTGGTGTACCGCGTGAGAGTAGTTTGATGTGTGTTGGGTGCACGTACCAAGTGTTTGGTTTTCCCCACCCGAATGGGTTTGCGGTTGAGCCGCAATTTATGGGGAATTTGCTCCTCGCACCAACGGTAGTAGCGGCGTGGTTGTATATCG
>CAMYWN010000054.1 GCA_947302765.1 uncultured Candidatus Saccharibacteria bacterium | reverse complement strand
ATGATTCGTAAATGGCCTTAAGACTAGCTACCGTATCTTTCTCGGCTTCTTCATAAAGAATCTTAATCTCTCGGAAGTGCCACTCCGAGTTTCGCTCGGCTTCTGTCAGTCTTGCGATAGCACGTTTATCCCAATATCTACTCGACCTCGTCTGTACCATTATTCGCATCCTTTATTTCGTTCTTAGCGAACTCTACGGCCGATTCTAACGTTGTCTCATCTTCTTTGGCGGCAAGCTCAACGGTTTCTTTAGAGTCACGCACGAATGATAGTTGGCTTACTAGAAGTTCTTTATCTACTATTCCTTGCAAGTTTAGGATCATTTGAGAAGTCTCATAATCGTTTCGAGGTAGATTACGCTTGAATATCGCGTCTACTTCTTCGGTTGGCACGATCGGCATACTTGATTTAGTATTAAGGAAATTATTGTATAGACGGAAGCGCTCCATTAGACCACGCTCGAAGTATCGCTCTTTATTCTTGATGTTTTGGTCGAATGCAAGAAGTTTATAACTGATTGCTACGCCAGATGAATTATTCGCGAAGTTTTCGTCGGCGAGATTCGGAGTCATACTAATCTTATGGATATCGTTTTCGATGTTTTTGCGAAGAATATCAGTATCTGATTCGTTAAGTGTTTTAATGAGATACTCGATTTTGCCGTCCATTGGTATATTCGAGATCATCCGATGTTCTTTAAGCTCAGCCATCTGCTCTGGAGTGAACTTCATGCCGTAGAAGCAAAGGATCGCATCTACGAGCTGCTCGCGATCGTTTACGCGGTCGCTTTGAATCAGATTGTAGGCATCTATCAGGCTTACGACCGTTTCGAAGTCGCCTAGATAATCCTTGTTGTTTACGAATTCGATCATCGGCACTTCTTTAAATGCATGTGCGTCTTCTTTTTCAAGAATTAGATTGTCGCCTTTTAATCTATAGTTGCGAACCACCTTATCGTTCACGAATATTACGTCGTAGTATTCTGGATTCGTGTCTGTTGGCTTATTGAAGATTGGCCGATAGTTTACAGCAAACATCTTATTATGTTTGATCGTATTGTCATAGGCGATAATTGTATTTCGGACATCGAGAATTGCCGATTCTGGCTCTGCGTCTTCATTTGCAAAAACATATTCGTATTGGAGGCCGAATATCGCACAGTTCTTGGCAATTTCCGAATCATTATCATTCATTGTTTGTTTCTTATAGCTATCAATAACTGCGTCGATATTATATTTGGCGCTCGCTTGGTATTCGACCGGGTTCCCGAGCAGGTATCCGACATTCGTATCTACGATATACTTCGCATGGTTGATCATTACTTTGTTATTGTGGAGTAGATCAGGTTTCTCTCGGTGGAGAATGTCCTGGTCTCCGATATAGTAGCGATCTAGAGTGTCAAATCGCTCTCGACGTTCTTCATTGTAGTCGATAGCCTCTTTGATTATGGTTGCGTTGATTTCGGTATCTTTTGGTAGGGTGTATTTCATAATTATCCTTTCCAATAATGGTTGCGATGTCTAGCTCTCGGGGAACTAAGCATCGATTTATCGAGGAGCTCTACCTCTCGTGGCTCAGAGACATATTCATAAATGCTCGCCAATACGTCTACCGCATCATCATGAGCATTTTTGCCTTTCTTTTGGTAACTCATGACTTGGCGATAGAACTCCGGGAAACGTTGCCGCCACCCAAGTGGCATATAAATATGGTTCTGAACCCAAGCAGAAGAAGCTAGAATTCTCGATTCCTTATTATGCGTCTGCGGAACTGCGCGAATATTGCAACGATTACTAGAATATTTTTCTTGGAGTGTCCGCTCTACATTTCTTGCGAATCCGCGGCCGCCATTATTGCTTTCTATATGTGCCGTTATAGTCTCCCCAGAGAATAATAGATCGGCGACTTGGTTTTCTGTCGTTTCCATTGCCTCATCTGTAAAGACTAGATTTGTAATGTAGAATTCGTTTTGATAGATCACGCCGTTTATGGAGCACAAGAAGTCGGTTCCGGTATCGGCCGTATCTGTAAAATTAATCACTTCAGCATATGGCGGCAATTTCTCCCATTCTTTAAATTCGCTGTAGAGCCTACCACCCACATCAATCGGTTGTTGATTGTAGTTTGCTTCGACGATATCTTGGTTCATTTCGCGAGTCTTTATCTCGTAGTCATGCCGGCTCAATATTTCATCGCAAAGCATCTTTCCGTCGTCCTGGACAGCTTTCATTGTGATCGCCTCTACGTCGTCGCCATAAGCGCTCACGATCCGTCCAGCAAGGTCTCCAAGTGCCCAGCGCGTCATGATGACTATTACTTTCCAATCGTTACCCTCGAGACGCTGAATCATCGTATTGGTAAACCATGCCCAGTGTTTGTCTAGTGTTGCTTCGTTGTAGGCTTCTTCGGCATTCTTGATAATATCGTCGATTAGGACGATGTTCGCGCCGAAGCCAGTTGCGGTACCGGTTGGCGAAGTTGCTAGATAGTTATTCTTGCTACTCCCAGTCAGCGCCCAAAGGCTCGCGCTTGCTTGGCCTCGCTTGATCTGGGTGTGGGGAAAGATATCGGAATAGACGACATGATCGCTGTCGGCTTTTCGCTCGGAAATAGTGTCTCTCACCTTTCTTGCGAATGAAGTCGAAAGGATTTCGTTATATGATCCGGTCATTACGGCTATCTCTGGATTCTGACCGAATAACCATTCTACAAGGCAGGTGGCCGTAAAGCTCTTGTAGTGGCGTGGAGGTAAGTTAATTACGAGGAAGTGCTTTTTGTTTTGGTTCATGAAACTTTGAATCTTATTGCAGATTTCCGTCAGGTATTTTCGGCTCTTTTGGTAATGATTAGGGTAGAGGAGTCGACAATAGCCAATAAAGCTCTTGCGAGCTAAAGACAATCTCATCTCGCGAACTTGCTTTTGGTCTTGTCGCAATTCCTCTATTGCTAGCATTATTCTTCTTCTCCTAATAACTTACGCAGTTCTTCTACAGTTAAATCATCGTATGGACTTGGCTTTTCTTCGTAGATCTCCATATCTATTGGTTGTACTGGAGCGCCCTCGGCCTGGTTCATGGTTTCTACAAAATCTTTAGTGCTTCGTACGGCTCGGCTAGCTTGTGCGAGCGCTAGATATTCGCCGTAGGGTGTTTTCTTATTCGTTTTGGCGTTTTGAATTCTTTTCTCAACTTCGTCGGTAGGAACGCTCCAGAGTTTTCGGAGCTGAAAGCGCGGTGAATGCTTTGGATTAAAATTATCATCATCGGCGATATTGTAGATGTCTTGCGGCCTGTCACGGAAGCTAGTTTTTGGCGTATTTCCTTTAACGAATCGGCCTTTAGAATCTCTATTTTTGTCCGCTTGTGTACAAGCGGCTGACCTCTGTTGCTTTTTGGCTGGTTTTTTAGTCTTTTTCGCCGTCATGGTTGGCCTCTACTTTCGGCGTAAAATCTTCCCAACCCGTATCGTCTTCATCGTAATTTAGTTTATTTATGAAACGGAAGTAGCGCTTGCGAATTACGTCACAGAACTTCGGATCGAGTTCCATGGCATAGCAAATCCGCCCGGTCTGTTCGGCAGCAATTATTGAGCTTCCGCTCCCGGTAAATAAGTCGAGAACGATCTGGTTCGGTCTTGAGCTATTCATCATCGCATTTGCGCCAAGCGTTACTGGTTTCTGCGTTGGATGAACATAAGTCGTCACTTTATCGCGATCGAAATCCCAGACTGTCGATTCATTTCGCATATTCTCAATCATCTTGATGAGCTGTTCTTTCTTCATCTCATTAAGCTCACGACGTTTTAGCCCTAGAATAGTTTTCTTATCGCGGCCGCCATACCATTTAGCATGATGATCTTTTCGCCAAAGATACATACAGGCCTCGTGCGCATAATGGTAGTCGTAACGGCCAAGTGTCATGCCTTTATTCCAGATAAGTTCTTCTTTATAGACGAATCCTACGTCTTCGAGGGCTTTTCTGAATTCGATATGATTGCTACTCGCGAACCAACAGTAGACAGCCGCTTCCGGAGAGACAAAACTCTCCGCCGCCGAAAATGCGTCGAAGAGGAAATCATATAATACGCTATCTTTCAGGTCGTCGTTTTTGATCGAGCCTTGTTTTTTGCTCTTATAATTCACGCCGTATGGTGGATCCGTATAGAGCAAACTTGCAATCTTGTCGTTCATCAAGGTCTCTACGTCTTCTAGCTTCGTAGAATCGCCGCACATTAAGCGATGCTCGCCGAGCTTGTAGACTTCGCCATACTTGCTGATTGGCTCGTTTTTTTCATCTAGTTCCGGAGCAATATCTTCCTGGATCTCTTTTTCAGGTTCTTCTAATTCAATATCTAAACCTAGATCGGCTGAGTTTAAGTCTCCCCATTCCTCAGAAAGTTTATCCAGATCCCACTCGCCGTTATTGACGTTGTCGCGGATCACAATCTCGCGTTCACGTTCCTCGGTTAAACCTTTAAGAAGATAAGTTGGAACTTCTTTTAGTCCAAGATACTTGGCCGCATCATAGCGCTGATTACCAGCGATGATTACTAACTCTCCGGTGCGGTCAGAGAGGAGAAGTGGTCTCGCCTCGAAATAGTCTGGATTGTCCTTTATTGACTTAACGAGAATCTGAAAGTCCTCGCTACTAATCTTGCGAGGATTATTTTCTAGTTTTC
>CAMYWN010000053.1 GCA_947302765.1 uncultured Candidatus Saccharibacteria bacterium | reverse complement strand
TTTTCAAAACGAACGATAGTGGACGACCTTTTGCTTTAGCAAAACGGTCGACCACAGACATTGGTATAGGAAATCAAAAAAAGTAAGTCCCAGTTTTCAAAACGAACGATAGTGGACGACCTTTTGCTTTAGCAAAACGGTCGACCACGTAACAACGCCAATATATATACGCCATTAAAGCTAGAACCGTTCGGGTGGCCATGATATATTGAGATGATACACTTTCTAGGACGTCAATGGACGACATTAATGGAGTCAAACGTTGTAGAATCTACAACAAAACAACCAAAATTACACAATAAACAGCACAAAATCACGACAAATGTTGTAGAAAAGACAACAAAATGAATAACAAAATAGAACAGGGAAATAATAGGGCTAATATTGTAATAATTACATCAATAAAATTGAACAAATCTATTGCTTTTTTGGGGATAATGTGCTAACATAAGAATCAGTCGAGATGACTAAACAAAAACGAAAAAACAAAGGAACCTTACAAAATGAAAAAAGCAAGAACGTAGAAAACTTGGCGGGCGAAAAGGTAATTTCTAGCCATAAATTACACTATTTAGGAATTACCTAGAGCTCCGCTAAACTCATCTAACCACGATGAGGAGCGTTGAGCGCAGTAGAGAATCTTTCGTTAGCACCTTCTCAATAATAGAACGAGAGTATTAGCTACTAAGGACTATGCTTCACCTTGTGTGAAGCGGTCAAAAAGGGAATGGCGGATTAGGCTCAGGTCAATAATTTCAATAGATAAGCGCCGGATAGCCCCCGCCTTCCCCCAATTTTCTTGGGGGAATACTAGTTATGTTATAATGGTGACATGAAGCATAATCGTATAGTTATTTCGGTTGGCATCGTAGGACTCGCAGCTTTACTTTCGATGCTCACCTTTATGTCCCCTACGAACATTGGACCTTTCGGAGTTTTATTATTTTTTACAACATTATACGTTGTGATTTTTTGTATCTCATCTCTCCTATTCCAAGGATTTAAAAGGATGGCTTTCAAAAACTCACACCAGAAAAGTAAAGATTATCTGTATTCGGCGATTCTTGCTTTTGGCCCAATTATGCTGCTGATGGCGCGCTCTTTTGGAGTGATCAATCTATGGACCGCCTTTCTTATTCTGCTTTTTGTGTGTTTGGCAGAGTTTTTGGCGTACAAAAAAGCATAACCAGTGTATTATTAAGCATAATCGACATACGAAAAACCACAAGTGTGATATAATCGAATTACGATGCAGAATCAACAGGCTCAACAGAACCCACAGAATGGCGCTCAGCCCTTCTTTCCTATGAGACAAGGACCGAATAATTCCGATCCTTATCAAGTTGAGGCAGAAAACAATTCCAACGCTTCCGACCCAAATACGGCCACACAACAAGAGAGTGAAAGATCTAGCCAAATCGGCGGAGCAGCAATCGATGGGACAGCAATCGGCGAGGCCACAATTAATGGAGCCGCAACCGACGTCTCACAAGCAGAATCTCCTATCCCGGCGGGCGCCCAAGAATCCCTTGATGCACAAACGCTTCCGAATACTATAGATGATGCTATAGATGATGGTATTCAAAAAAGCATATCAGGTATTCAAGAAAGCATATCAAATCCAGAAGTAAGTGGCGTAAATACTGAAGCCGCTAATATAACCCCATTCCCATCTCGAGAATCCCAGAACTCGAAGGATGAGCAAAATACGAATGATCAAACCCAAACAGATGGACTACCCCATATGGCCCTAGATAACAGGGGGGATTCATTGAGCAAAGAAAATCAGAAAATCGTAAAAAAGTTAATAGATATTGCACCCGAAGACCCCTCTAAGTTTTACCAGGAAGCTACATGGGCTAGAGAGAAGTATTCGGAATGGATCAGGGGAGACGCCGCATGATATATACAATCTGTTCCAGTATTTTTTACAACAATCAAATAACTAAGAGGCAAAAATGATTGACACTTGGGTGGTGATCTTAATCATGATAATTGCAGCGATCCTACTGGTCGCAATTATCTTTGGCTCCAAAATCTCCAAGCTACGCAAAGCTAAGAAGTACGAACGCGGTCTCAAGATGGTACCACTTCTTATTCATCTTCCACCAAGCACAGATGACATTGAGGGCGGTAGTAGAGACGAGAGAGATGTAGACAACGAAGCTATTTCGAAGGCCCAAGTCATGTATTCCATCCTTTCATCTACCATCACTAAGGGCATGAAAACCAAAATCTACGGGCAGCGACATTTTTCATTCGAGATAATCGCGGCAGATCATATTATTAGGTATTACGCCATCGTTCCGGCAGTGCTAGTTGATGTCGTGAAGCAAGCCATCCAGTCATCCTATCCAACTGCGCGTATAGAAGAGAAGTCCGAGGAAAACATTTTTAGGGGCGGCGGTGGCATTGATGCTGTCGCAGGCGCCGAAATCACCCTCAACAAAGAGTCTTACTTACCAATCGCGACGTACGAAGATACTAAGCGCGATGCAAACCGCGCCATGCTTAATGTACTATCAAGCCTTGGAGAAAACGAAGGTGCGGCTGTACAAGTTTTGTTTCGTCCTGCACAAAAAAAATGGTCTTCCAAAGCCAAAGAATATGTCGAGAATACCCAAAAAGGGAAAAAGCCTAAATCGTTTGGTAGCAGCCTTGGCAACCTGGCTATGGACATTATTCGAGCACCATGGGAAGCTCCCAGCGAACACGAAAAAAACTCCCCCGAAGACCACAGTATTAGCAGCCAAAAACAAGACGAAATTCAGGCTATCTCCAACAAACTGAAATTCCCAGCCTACGAGACTTTAATTAGGATAATAGCCAGTTCTTCTAGCGGCCCTCGTTCCGAGGCAATCGTCGGCAGTCTAGCCTCCTCTTTTGCGCAGTTTAACTCTCCGATGCTCAACGGCTTCAAGATTAATACCATGAAAGATCATAAAAAACTCGTTGTAGACTATGCTTTTAGGTTTTTCCCGCTTAAAGATACCTCAAGTGTGCTAAATAGCGTAGAACTTGCTTCGGTTTTCCATCTACCAGAGCAAAACGCAATACCTAGCTCTTCCGTCGAACGTCAATTAGTCAAGCAAGTTGATGGGCCCGCCAAGCTAGCTACCGAAGGACTCTTTCTCGGTACCAACGAATATAGAGGTAACAACAAACCGATTTATCTTCAGGTGAAGGATCGTCGCCGTCACATGTATGTAATTGGCCAAACCGGTATGGGTAAATCTGTCTTTCTTGAAAACCTTGCCTTTCAGGATATGTGCGATGGGCGTGGCTTTGCCTTTATTGACCCGCATGGCGACGCTGTAGAGGCCTTGCTTAAACGCGTTCCTAGGGAGCGAATTGATGATATTATCTATTTTGACCCCGCCGACATCGAGCATCCAGTCGGTATGAACATGTTTGAATACACCACCGAGGATCAGAAGGACTTTATCGTCCAAGAGGGGATTAGTATGCTACAGTCACTCTTTGATCCCCAAAACCAAGGTTTCTTCGGTCCCCGCGGCCAGCACATGTTTAGAAACGCGGCTCTCCTACTTATGTCTGATCCGGCCGGCGCGACTTTTATTGATATCCCACAGTGCTTCACCGATCCGGAATTTGTCAAATCGAAGCTAAGATATGTTACCGACAAAGCAGTTTATGATTATTGGACTAAAGAATTCCCAGCTTCGCAAAAATCTAATGATGCCGGCGAAGTCATCACCTGGTTCTCGAGTAAATGGGGTCCATTTATCGCTAATACTATCATGAGAAATACTCTCGGTCAGGTTAAGTCTGGCTTCAATATTCGTGAGATCATGGATAACAAGAAAATTTTTCTCGTCAACCTTTCTAAAGGCCGTTTGGGCGATATTAATGCAAATCTTCTTGGTATGATCTTTGTGATGAAATTCCAGCAGGCTGCTATGAGTCGCCAGGATATTCCGGAAGACCAACGCCAAGATTTCTGTCTCTATGTAGATGAGTTTCAGAACTTCGCTACCGATTCCTTCGAATCCATCCTCTCCGAGGCTAGAAAATATCGTCTAAACCTTATTGTGGCAAACCAGTTTATGACCCAGCTCACCGAGAAAATCAGGGAAGCGCTCCTCGGTAACGTCGGTACGATAGTCTGTGGCCGTATCGGCGTTACTGACGCCGAGCTCATGGTTAAAGCCTTTTCTCCCGTCTTTACGGCCGAAGATTTAACTAAAACCCCAAACTTTGCGGCTGTCACTAAAGTCATGATGTTTGACATGCCGTCGGCACCGTTTACGATTAACCTACCGCCGCCAATGGGTGAACCAGATGACGAACTAATGAAATCCCTCAAGGCTTATTCTGCCACCAAATTCGCTAAAACCCGCGCCGAGGTCGAAAAAGAAATCCAAGACCGCTGGAACGCCGCTAATAAAGCCAAGGAAGAGCCCAAACCTACTACACCAAGGCCAGAAAACATGCCCCCAGAGCTCACAGGAGGCCTCCAGGACGTTCTTTCGAGCAAAAGTGATATGGATAACGCTTCTGCTTCCAGAACGCCTTCTGGCGGCTCTGACGGGTCTTCTGGCGGGTTTTTAGATAAATGGCTTTCCCAGAAAGACGATTAGTCGAAACGGTCTGTTTCAGCTAATCGTACTTATCCGCTGCAGCCTCAGTATTATTCCAGGCAACACCTCCATCACACGCTCGACGTCGCG
>CAMYWN010000052.1 GCA_947302765.1 uncultured Candidatus Saccharibacteria bacterium | reverse complement strand
AACCGACGACCTCAGCGTCCCGAACGCTGCGCGCTACCAACTGCGCTACACCCTGTTACATTGTTAATCGGACTTGAACCGACGACCTCAGCGTCCCTACGCTAAAGCGCTACCAACTGCGCTACACCCTGAAAACAAGACTCGTTTAGTCTTCTTTTGCTTCGCAAAAGCAGGCCAAACTGCATCGCCTCAGATAAGACGGCTCCTTGTTTGGTCGGGGTTAGGAGATTTGAACTCCTGACCTCACGCACCCCATGCGTGCGCGCTACCGGGCTGCGCCAAACCCCGAAAACACATAACATCGATGGTGCTCGGAGCGGGAATCGAACCCGCACGGATTTCTCCATTCGATTTTAAGTCGAACGCGTATACCAGTTCCGCCATCCGAGCACAACCCTATTATACCACATAATTACGTCCTCTTCCCCTATTCGTGAAGCTCATCACTTTCAGACTTTATTAAATAGTTATCACCCCAGGACGAGCAGTAGGCCAGAAAGTAACCATAAAAACTTCTCAAAATTTCAAAAAAACGAAGGGTCCAACAGAACCCGTCCTAATTCAGATCATTACAACAAAGTTACGCTGACGATTTTCGCTTGAAGTTTTATGCTCAAAATGCTATTATTATTTTATAAAGGCATAGCCCTAGAAACTGTGCCAAAAGTTGGTTAGATTAGGCCGCTTTTAGCGGCTTAATCTTTTACTCTGACTTCTTCTCTTCCAAGACAAGGTTACGGTGATCCGAATTTTCCAAATCGATAATCTTACACCCATCTACAACTCCCTTCCAAGCCTCTAGCTTATCTAGAATCGCCGTTCCATGAGACTCCACACCCGCACGAATCTAAAGACTCCTGCCGTGAATCACCAAACCTCACTTCCCGTCAGAGCCAACCCACGCCAAACCTAACACGCAAAAATGAAGATTACAACCCCTTCACATATACTTATACTCCATAAGCGTTTCAACAAGCCTTGCTAATCGTAAAAATCATAGCCGAATAATCTGAGATCCCATCATATTTCTTTATTGTTTCAAATCTATAATCAGTCTTAAGTAGCATACAATCAAGAACTATACTTTCTCCAAGAAATAATAGTTATCAAACCTACTCCCCACGCAAATACTTCGTCGCCGCCTCAGCTGCCACTGCGCCATCTCCGGCCGCCGTCACAAGCTGCCTTAAATCTTTCGTCCGGCAATCTCCTGCCACAAACACCCCAGCACGTGACGTCTTACAATCCTCACCAGCTACAACATATCCATTCTCGTCCAAATCTACCAAACCCCCCAAAAACCCAGTTTCCGGCACTCTGCCAATCGCCACAAACACCGCCTCCGCATCCTCTGGAATTGGTTCATCGTGATGAATGTGGTAAACCTTTTTACAAATCCCCTCGAGATACTTCATCTCATGTTTTGCCGTGTTTCCACTTCCTACCACTACTACAGTTTTATCCTTATACAAAGCTCCATCGCAAGTCGCGCAATAAGAAATCGGCCTTTTACCAGCGTCAGCCGCCTGCTTTTTACTCAGCTTTCTCGGCTCGGTCCCCATTGCCAGAATAATCGCACCACAAGAATACTCGCTATCTTCCGTCTTTACCAAAAACTGCTTTTTTTCACCCCCACTCTTCTCGTGTATCTCAACTACCGCTTCGAACTCAATCTCTACCCCAAAATTATTCATCTGGTGATATATTTTATTCATCAAATCCGCCCCAGACACACCATAGTCTCCCGGCCAATTTTCAATCTTCCGTGCATTGATAATCTGTCCACCCTGCACCCTCTGTTCTAATACCAACGTTCTTAAACCAGCTCTCCCTGTATAAATCGCCGCTGTCATCCCAGCAATACCAGCACCGATAATTATAATGTCATGCTCTTTCACTATCCCTCCTTAACACGATTTTCTTGTGTGTCGCTTACGGATTTCCCATTAGCACGGCAGTCCGCGCCACAATCACATCCTTTTCCACATTCGCAATCGCTACCACATTTGCAGTCCTTACCACACTTGCATCCCTCGCCGCATTTACATTTCTCGCCACATGAGCAAACTTCCTCCGCCTGACAGCCGCAGTCCAAACAATCACAATTGCCACACCTACTTTCAACCATTAGCTTTCTCCCACATTTTTTCTATCTTTTTTAGCGGCAATACCCCTACTTCGCGTGCCACTTCTTTACCATCTTTAACTACTACAAGACACGGAATCGAAGAGACGCCATACTTCTCGGCAAGTTCTCTATCTTCATCTATATTCACTCGCCGCACCGTTATTTCGGGATGCGCCTCTTCAAACTCCGCCATAATTGGCTTTAACATCTGACACGGCCCACACCAATCCGCATAAAAATCAATTAATTCCATTATCCTACCTTTCTATTATTATAAAAACTTATTAATTTCATTATGCTGCCTTCACGTTATTATCATTTACACCAGTTTGATTCAAACCAGGGAACTCTATCACCTTCGAATATTGTTCATTACTAGAGTCATCTAAGTTCGCATGATTTGAGCCAGGAAAATTTATAATCTTCGAATCAAGTTGTTCGCCACTAAAATCGTTCGAATTTAAGTCAGGAGGGCTCATAATCTCCGGATTAAGCTGTTCGTCGCTATGTTCTTCCTGTTTTTCAGCTTCAGTTTCTAGTCCCTCAACCACCCCATTATTATCAACCACCTTCTCCTTTTGCTCAGCTAGAACCTTGAATAAAGTGGTTAAATCCTCACGCTTATCGTTATCCTCTTGTTTTGCCAACACCTTCACGGCATACTCAAAATATCCCATATTCGCCACCTGTGCCCCCTGCCGCAGCTCATTAAACCTCGGGTCATTCCCCTCAACCTCGGTAATCAACTCCTTCATACTATTGATCGCCGCAATTGCACCTTCATTCGAATATCGCCCACGGCCTTGTACCCCTTGCTCGGCCAGAAACGCCTCCTCAGAGGTCCTTGTTGCCCTCGCCTCCTCGCGTAACTCCTTCATCTCCGCTGGCGTGTCAATTCCCAGAGATCGAAACAGGTCCCCAATCACATCATTAGAACCCGTGACTACGAAATTTTTAATACCCTGCACGACCGGCTCCACGCCACGCTCACGCGCTGCCGCATTTAGTCCATAGTTGATTATCGCTGCCGCATCGGCAATCCCCTGATTATGTTCATTACTATTCATCATTTCATCCGCCTTATTTACTAAAGGAATGTCTTCCACCACCTCTGATTCAGTTTCATCATTTTGCACCTCATTTTTTTCCACCCTATTCCCAAACGCATCCCATTCTGTCCCCTCGGCACCTTTCATCGCCTCCTCAAAATCCCCCTCAGTGGGTCCCAACTCTCTAATTTCTTCACCACCCGGCACAGACTCGCCCGGCATCGCTTCGAAGTTATTATCCATTTTCCTCCTTTCTCTCATTATAACACGAAAGCTATTCCTATCCTTTGATACAATGCTCAACCATTCCAACCAAGCCAAACCCTTGTTATGCAAAAAACTTAACCTCCCAACCTAGACCTAATATAACCCAACCCTTTCATACAAAAAACAGGCTCAACCTACTAAGCCAAGCCTGTCGTAGCCCTCCCACATATCCTAAACTTTGTTTATCACTGGAATCACAATCGGCGTATGCCCAGTTGCATCAAACAAAATATGCGTAATATCTTCCTTGATTTCCTCTTTTAGGACCTTCATTTCCGGATCGGTAGAGATAGACTTGTCGGTCTTTTGTCTCAAATAATGCCGAATCTTCCCGATTAGCTCCTCCGAATTATCTAGGTAAATAAATGCCCTCGACACAATATCTGGCGTCTTCATCAAATGCCCAGTCTTTTTCGACAAAGTAAGTACTATCACGAAAATTCCTTCTCTCGAAATATGAATTCTATCTTTCACCACCGCCTCATGTACCGGCTGATCTGCGTCATCATAGAGCTTATTACCAGCGTGAATTCTACCGGCTTTCCGAATTGTCTTTTCCGGAGTCAACTCTACAATATCTCCGTCATCCGCAACTAGGATTCGCGAATGGTCGATTCCTACCACGTTCTCCGCCATCTCCGCATTATGCTCAAGCATATAAAACTCACCATGATAAGGCAGATAATTCTTTGGTGCAATTCTCGTCACCAAATCTACATGATCCTCATAATATGCATGCCCCGACAAATGTAAAGGACCAATATTAGTCAAGTGCGTCTTGCCATTCTGAATCACCTGTGCCCCCTCACGCAGCAACCCATCTACCGTAGCGACTACGCGCGGCTCATTCCCCGGAATCGGGTTCGACGAAAACACAATCGTATCTGTAGACTTAATCTTAATGTATTTATGTGCCCCTGTTACCATTCGATTAAGCACCGCATTAAGCTCCCCCTGCGACCCCGTACAGACAATACAAACTTTCTCGTCTGGAAGCTTAATAATATCTTCCATCTTCACGATCGTATCCTTCGGAACCTTAATCGATTTCGCTCGAAGCGCCACTTCGATATTATTAATCATCGAAAAACCAGAGAAGGCCACTTTGCGACCCCTCGCCGCCGCCTCTTTTAGTACTAACTCTATCCTAAAAATCTGCGAAGAGAAACACGAAATAATCACGCGTCCATTCGCATAGTGGTCCATCACCTTACCGAGATTCTCGCCCACATCATATTCCGAATGCGGATGTCTCCCCGGAGAATCGATATTGGTCGATTCATTCAACATCAAATCCACCCCTTCATTCTTCACGATTTCGTCGATTCTCTCATAATCCGACTGTATCCCCATAGGCTTTTCTTCGTGCCGCCAGTCCCCCGACAGATAAACCACGCCATTCGGTGTCCTTACTACAATCGCCGTATTCCCAGGGATCGAGTGTAGCATATGAATAAACTCTACTGACAAATGCTCACTGACTTGAATCTTTTCATGCCTGAATGGATCTACCGCAATATAGTTCATCTCTGGCACATCCTCGAGTTCCGACATCTGTTTCTTAATCATGCCAATCGTAAAATCAG
>CAMYWN010000051.1 GCA_947302765.1 uncultured Candidatus Saccharibacteria bacterium | reverse complement strand
TTTTCTTAGTTCTGGCACCTGGCACCAAGTTTGCGGTGGCGCCAATGTCGGTAACACACTTTTTGTCCACGTTATAGCAGGTCGTACATCCACAGCCCACGGACTTACCTTAGAATACACGAAAGACTTATTGCAGAGCCTATAATATCGTGAAACCATAATAGAGCCTTTTGTAAACCATAATAAAGCCTTTGTAATCATACATTAACACAATTCGCCCCTTCACAAATACCTATTACATTAAACATCCATCAGCCGAACTGATGGATGTTTAATCTATGCCAAGACCTCAAACAAGCCAAAGATTTACCGTACAAAAATCCACCTATATATTATATATAGGTGGATTTTATTATAATTAAGCCTTCTTCTTCAAAGTCAAGAAACCGTTGCGTGGGTTCTCGCAAACTACGCGATCCTCTGGAAGATCACAAGGGGTACCCTTACCGCCCTCTGCATTCTTAGTGAAAAAATAAATTGTCTGCGGCTTGCCACCACGGAGAGTAACTTCTGATTTATGAAGATAGTATTTTATACCTTTACTATTGGTATGTTCGTAAGCCATTTAGCTTTCCTCCTTAAGTTAATATACTCTTATCTTATGACCCCATGAAATAATTGTCAAGAGAATTTATAAAACTTTTATGTTAATCTAAACAAATAACAGAGATAACCTCAGTATTATCCAACCAATTGCTCTAATAAAAATTACAACAATAATTATCGCCGTAATTAAGAGCATCACACCAGAAAACGTCAACACAAAAATTGGCGAAGCATAGTCTTTCCTATACAGTTCTGTCGATGGCAAACTAGCAATTATCCTATCCGGCAAATCATCGGCCGCTGGATACTTTTGTATCTCTGTCATCATACAGTTAATATAATTCGCATCATTCCAAGCCCAACCATGACTAATCGCTTGTGGCTGGCAAACCTGAGACGCTAGAGCATAGATATTACCATTAGGATTACTATCCGAACCAATTTGCTCCTCAGCCCGTTTTAAAGCCTCATTCGCCGCTCTTGCATATTGATGCTCCAAATAGAACGGCCCAGTACCAAATATTATCCTCTGTGCCCCATTATCATCAATCACATTGATTACGATATTCGAAAACACAAACTTCTTTAATTCCTCAAGCGTCCTCATGATTTCCTCATCGTCTTCCGCCTCGTCGGCAGCCAAAACCGCATCCCTGAGTTCCGTCATCCTCACATGATCTAGTCGCAGCAAAGTTGCATCCAAAAACAGTAGTGGCACCAAAACCACCAAAAGATGCCAAGTTTTAATCTTGGGGTACTTAATTCGCCCACGCTTTCGCATACACATATTATATCACACCAGATGCAACTTCTTTATGCTTGCAAAAAAAATCGTCCTTTAGTAAAATAAATCCTATCGCTCAGTTATTCCCTTATGACTTTATGGCTAGAGTCTTCGCGAGGAATGGGTGCGGTCGTAAGAGCGAAAAACATTAAGGAGAATACTAGATACATGCGTATCAAACGACTCAAGCGTCTTTCGGGACACAAAAAGTCAAAGCTTGCTCCAGCCGAATGGCTAGAGTATATCGAGATCTAATTCTCATAAAAATCCCCCAGAGAGGGGGATTTTTATTATTTCTTTGCTCTAACTTCCGCTATTCTTTTTAGGAGCTCCACAAACGCATCACCAGATTGCGCCGAGTCCCATGAAACCACTTCGTTATCAATCACTACACTACTAGCTTTCGACGTATCAATCAGCTGTCCTTCCACATAAAACGCCGGGGTTCCTTCAATATCGACGCGTTTACCTATCCCCATATCAAAATTGATTTTCCTCGAAACTGCATTGCTTGCTATGTCCTTTCTGAATTGTTCCAGATCCCCTTTCCCTTCAGTCACTTCCTCGAAATACGCCTCAAACTGCTCTGTCCTTTTCGATGCTGACGACTTTTCCCACTCACCCTGATTCGCGAATATTTTATCAGCATACTGCTTCCAATACCCCTGCAACCCAGCTGCCTCCACCGCCGATGCCGCTGCAGTACCATTTTGATGGTAAGGTAACAAAAAACTCCTATAGACTATCGCCAACTTCCCGTCGGATTCCTCCACCGCTTTATTTACTCTCGGGTTAATCGAAGCACAACCAGGGCATTGATAATCAGCATATTCAAATATCAACGTTGGAGCATCGGCATCCCCCTTTACATGATCACCGATATTGCCATTATCGGCGGACGGCCCGATAATTGTATTAAAATCATATTTGCTATAATCAACTGCTTTGTTATTGTCATCGATTACCAAAAAAACTACTAAGCCGATAAACGCCAACGCCACGACACTAACAATCGCCCAAACATTGACACCACCTCTAAGTCTCTTCATGAATATCCTCTCCTAAAATTAATGATATAATGATTATATCATGTTCGAAAACTTTCTCAGAAAATTCGTTAAGTGGTTAGACCCCAAACTCGAAAAATATCGCCCCAAGCCGTCAAAGCCCATCCGTACCCAATATACGCCAAAATCACTCAAGGATTTTATCGGTATCCTTCAAAGAACCCCCCAAGACATCTTAAGTAGCCGCGACCGCGACCGCATTGCCGCCATCATGAGTTTCGACGACCGCACCATTAAGGAGCTTATGATTCCAAAGTCTCAGATGATTTTCGTGGGTAGCAACGAAGTTCTCGGTCCTCTTATCTTAGATAAACTCTACAAATCCGGCTTCACCAATTTCCCCGTTATTGACCCAAGTAACAAAGTTAAGGGCATCATTCACACTGAAGCACTCAACGCCCTAGAAATCAAAAAGACCGATCGCGCCGAAAAATACATCAACGAGGATGTCTACTACTTACATTCAAACGATTCTTTGCAATTCGCCGTAGAGGAAATCGAAAGAACCAACAGCTACTATTTTCTTGTCCTTGACAAACGCGAAGCAATTGCCGGCTTCTTCACCATCCAAATGTTACTAGACTATTTGCTCAATTGAATATCTTCTTGACATAAATCCAGTCTGACCGGGTGACGGGTTTTATGGGGACCCCCTGAAAATGCCTTTACATTTTTAGGGGTGATAAAACCCAGCAGAACCCGGTCAGAAACCGAATTGCCTCATTAGGTATTTCTAATTGTGCAAGAAAATGCTATAATAACAGATATGAGAATTTTAGCAAATGATTTAGAAAACTATTTAGGAAAATCCGTAACCGTAGAAGGCTGGGTCAATTCCCGCCGCGACCACGGTGGCCTCATTTTTATCGACCTTCGCGATCATACCGACATCATTCAATTAGTTGTCACTCCAGAAAACGCCGCAGCATTTCGGCTCGCCGAATCCGTCCGTGACGAATATGTTTTGAGAGCCGAAGGCAAAATCCGCGAGCGCGAGCCGGACCTCGTCAACCCCAATATCAACACTGGTAAAATCGAACTAGTCGTAGATAAGCTCACTCTACTTAATAAATCCGAGCCTCTCCCGGTTAATACTCACGATGACGGAGAAAAGTCCTCTGAGGAGCTTCGCCTCAAATACCGTTATCTCGACCTCCGTCGTCCCAAAATGCAGGCCATCTTGAAACGTCGCTCCGAATTTTATCGTTTTATTCGTAATTACATGTACGACCACGATTTTACTGAGATTACTACCCCTATTCTTGCCAACTCTAGCCCTGAAGGTGCTCGCGATTTTCTCGTCCCTTCCAGACTACATCCTGGCAAATTTTACGCCCTGCCGCAAGCCCCACAGCAATTCAAGCAGCTCTTGATGGTTGGCGGCGTCAACCGCTACTTCCAGATTGCTCCCTGTTTTCGCGACGAGGACCCTCGCGCCGACCGTCTCTATGGTGATTTCTACCAGTTAGACCTCGAAATGTCTTTTGTCGATGATGGCGAGATCGTCCGCGAAACTATCGAACCATTGTTTATTGACTTAGCTACCAAATTCGCCCACAAAAAGCTCGTCATGCGCTCCGAACCAGCTAAACAGTTTGTTACTGGCAATTCTTCACTACCTCGTATTCCGTACAACTTCGCCATGAATACCTACGGCGTTGATAAACCCGACCTTCGCTACGGCATGGAGCTCATCGACCTCACCGAAGTATTTAAAGACACCGATTTCAAAGTCTTCAAGCAACCTTCAGTTAAAGCTCTCTGTGTCACAGACGGAGCCAAACTCACTCGCCGCGAAATCGACGAATTCACCGAAAAGGCCCGTAAGCTCGGTGCCGGCGGTCTAGCTTATATATTATATACAGAAGAAGGTGCCAAATCTCCTATCCTGAAATTCATGTCCGAGCCAGAAATCAAATCAGTCCAGAAGCTTACCGGCGCCAAGACTGGCGATGCTGTCTTCTTCGGTGCAGACGAACCCGCTAAGGTCAACAAAGTTCTTGGCGAACTCCGCATCGCCTTTGCGGATCATTTTGGTCTCAAAAATCCCGACGAAATTTCTTACTGCTGGATTATCGATTTTCCATTTTACGAATGGGACGAGAAGAATAAGAAACTCGACTTCGGCCACAACCCTTTCAGTATGCCAAAAGGTGGCCTAGAAGCCCTAGAAAACGCCAAAACCGACGAAGAAAAACTCGCTATCGTTGCTGATCAGTTCGATTTTGTCATGAACGGGCTTGAATCCGCCTCCGGCGCCGTTCGTAATTACAATCCAGAAATCATGTACAAAGTCTTCAACATCCTAGGTTACAATAATGAATTCGTCGAAGCTCGCTTCGGCGGCATGTTAAATGCTTTCAAATTCGGAGCCCCTCCCCATGCCGGCTGCGCCCCTGGACTAGATCGTATCTTCATGACTCTAGAAGGGCTCGATAACATTCGCGACGTAGTCGCCTTCCCCAAGAACGGTTCCGGTGTAGACCTCATGATGAACTCCCCGTCCACCGTCGACCAAATCCAGCTCGACGAAGCCCACCTCGCCGTCATCGAAGACGACGACTAGCCAGGATAATCCTAAATGATCTAACATTTCTCTCAGTTCACCTCCATACAAGGAAAAACTCCAAAAATCCAGCACTTTTTCCCTCCATACAAGGAAAAACTTGACATAATCACTATCCTTTGAT
>CAMYWN010000050.1 GCA_947302765.1 uncultured Candidatus Saccharibacteria bacterium | reverse complement strand
AAGTTAGAGTAGAAGGCTTCCGAAAAGGAAAAGTCCCGACAGAAGTAGCCAAAAAGTTCATTCCAGAGAATGACCTTAATGCAGAAACTATTGATTTCGCGGTTCGTTCGACGGTGATTGAAGCGTTTAATAAAGAAGAGAAGTCGCCTCTAGTTCTTCCTACCGTAAATGTTACGAAATATGTCCCAGACGAGATGGCAGAATACACTGCCACTGCGGACATCGTACCGGAAGTAAAACTCGGAAATTACAAAAAGCTCGGCGTCAAAATGACAGTAACAAAAGTAACCGAGAAGGATATCAAAGATGTTCTAGAGAATATTGCGACTTCTTTTGCCGAAAAGAAGGTAACAAAGCGCGCCGCCAAACTATCCGATGAAGTAATTATTGATTTCGTTGGGAAGAAAGACGGTGAGGCATTTAAAGGTGGCTCCGCTAAAGACTATCATCTAACACTTGGCTCTAACACCTTTATTCCTGGATTTGAAGACGGTATTGTGGGGCACGAGCCCGGCGACAAGTTCGACTTAAAACTAACTTTCCCGAAAGATTATGGCGTCAGCGACTTAGCGGGAGCCAAAACCGTTTTTGAGGTCCTCTTGAAACAAGTTAACGAGGTCATTAAACCCGCAATTGACGACGAGATTGCAAAGAAATGTGGCCCGTTTAAGACGCTTGACGAATTAAAGGCGGATATCAAGAAGAATCTAGAAGCCCAGAATGAGCACCAAGCTGAAGAAAAGTTCAAGGACGAGCTCATAAATACCCTAGTCAAGAAGTCTAATATCCCAGCCCCGGAAATTCTTATCGATGACCAAATCAGAGTAATTCGCGACGACATCACCAGGAATGCTGCGTCTCAGGGGAAAAGCTTTGAGGATCTTCTTGAAGAAAGCCACCAAACCATGGAGAGCTGGGAAAAAGAAGCCCGTAAAATTGCTGAGACGAGAGTAAAGGCCTCTTTGGCGCTGCAGACTGTAGCGATAGAGCAAAAAATTACTGTTTCGGATGACTTAGTAAACGCCAAAATTGCAGAACTAAGAGATGTTTATAAAAAATCTCCAGAAGCAATCAAAAGTCTGAAGGATCCTAATGTTAAAGTGGACATCAAAAATCGCATGATTATTGAAGCTACTCTGGATTATCTCGTCAAGACTAATAAGTAACGATTAGTGTCGGCAGGATGTCGCCGAACCTCTGTTTTCCTCAAAAAATCTCGCTTTAGCGGGATTTTTGAGGTCTAGGCTCTATCTAGACTAGATTTTTTGCTCAAAGTGTGATATAATTAGAAGTAAGAGTTTCGGCTCGCTTAAGATTGCTGTGATTAAGCGGGCAAATAATATTAAGAGTAAATAAGAGGAAATTTAATGCCAACTATTAATCAGTTGATTCGTAAGCCTCGCAAAAAGGCTCACAAGAAGTCAAAATCTCCAGCTCTCGGTTCAATCATCAATACGTTGAAAACCAAGCGTTACGAGAGGCCATCACCACTCAAAAGAGGTGTTTGTATTAAGGTTACCACCAAGACGCCAAAGAAACCAAACTCAGCTATGAGAAAGGTTGCTCGTGTGCGCCTAACTAATGGCCAAGAGGTTTGGGCTTATATTGGCGGAGAAGGGCACAACTTGCAGGAGCACGCCGTGGTATTAGTACGCGGTGGTCGTGTACCAGATTTGCCTGGTGTACGTTACCACATCGTAAGAGGAACCTTGGACTTACAGGGCGTACAAGGCCGCAAGCAAGGTCGCTCAAAGTATGGCGCCAAGAAGGAGGGTAAGTAATTATGCCTAGAAAAACTACTAAATCATTAGTTAGAAAAGTTAATCCAGATCGTAAATACCAGTCTATTTTGGTTCAGAGATTAATCAACAAATCTATGCTAGACGGCAAGAAACAAGTTGCCGAACGAGCAGTTTATTCCGCTATTGAGGGTGCCGCTAAAAAGCTAAAATCAGAAAACCCAGTTGAGGTATTGGAACAGGCGATTGCGAATATCTCACCAGATTTCGAGGTAAAGTCGCGTCGCGTAGGCGGTGCAAACTATCAGATTCCGTTTCCAATTGCTGGACATCGTCAATTACACTTCGCTTTTTCGTGGCTAGTACAATGTGCTAGAGCTCGTTCTGGTATGCCATACGCGAGGCGCCTTGAGGCAGAAATTATAGACGCTTACAACGAAACCGGTGCCGCCTTTAAGAAGAAGGAAGACTGCCACCGTATGGCTGAAGCGAACCGCGCATTTGCTCATTTTGCACGCTAACGCTTTGGACTTCTTTCGAGAAAGAGTATTCGACGAAGAAAGTATGTCTAAAAAAGAAGACAGGCACATGTCCTGATCTTCTTTTTTTGTTGATATTTTTTAATCCCTTTTTGTTTAGTATATATAAATGTATGGTATAATAGTCATAAGTAGAATAGGAGGTAAAATGGTAAAGGTGGCGATTAACGGCTTCGGAAGGATTGGCCGTAATGCCTTAAAAATATTACTGGAACGTCGTGATGTTCAAGTGGTAGCCATCAACGATATCACAGATGCTAAAACTTTAGCGCATCTACTCAAATATGACTCATCGTATGGCGCCTACGATAAAAAAGTCTCTTCGACCGAAGATTCAATCATTATCAATAAGAGAGAAATACCAGTTTTCGCAGAAAAGGACCCGGTTAATTTGCCCTGGCGTAAGCTTGAGGTGGACGTTGTAATTGAATCTACTGGCTTTTTTACCGACCCTGCAGCTGCAAGGGCACATCTTAATGCTGGAGCAAAACGCGTAGTTATATCTGCCCCAGCCAAAGGCGAAGGCGCTAAAACCGTCGTGATCGGTGTAAACGAAGAAGTCGTCCAGGAAGATGACGCGATTATTTCAAATGCTTCTTGCACCACGAACTGTATTGCCCCAATCATGAAAGTATTAGAAGATGAATATGGTATCGAAAAGGCTATGATGACCACGGTTCATTCTTACACGGGATCTCAAAGATTGTTGGATGCTCCGGCGAAGGATCTGAGGGAGGCAAGAAGTGCAGCTGAGAACATTGTGCCAACTTCTACCGGCGCATCAAAGGCAGCGGCGCTTACCATTCCAAGTCTGAAGGGAAAATTCAATGGTCTTTCAGTACGTGTACCCACGCCGGTAGTCTCATTATCAGATATTACTGCAGTAATAAAGCGCGAGACTACTAAAGAGGAGCTCGTTAAACTTTTCAAGAAGATTGCTAGAGAACCGTATTACGAGGGGATTATTGGTGTTACAGAGGAAGAATTAGTTTCTTCCGATTTCGTTGGTGACCCGCGTTCTTGTATCGTTGATTTACCTCTTATCGATGTGGTTGGTGGTAATATGATTAAGGTCGTAGCTTGGTATGATAACGAGTGGGGATATTCAAATCGTTTAGTTGAGCTGGCGGTTGACTTCGGGAAAGGACTTTAATGCAAGTCTTTATCGGGGCAGACTACCGCGGATACAATCTTAAGCAGCAAATTCTGGAGGTTTTGGCTTCAAAGGGTTATAACGTTAGTGATATGGGGACTTTCAACCCGCAAGAAGTCGGTGATTTTAATGACCCGGCAGTTGACGTAGCAAAAGCCGTACGAGAATGCCCGGGCTCCTTTGGTGTCCTAGTGTGCGATTCTGCACACGGAGTCACGATGCAAGCGAATCGTTTTAAGGGTATTCGTGCCGCAAATTGCGACAACGTAGACTCCGCAAAGCTGGCGAGGGAACACGACGACGCGAATATAGTCTGCTTATCGGCACATTTCCTCATGGCCGAGATTGCCGGTCCGATAGTCTTGACTTTTTTAGACACACCATTTAAAAAGTTGGAACGCCGAGTAAGGCGGATTAATCGTTTAGACGAAAGGGAAGATTATGATTAGGACTGTTTCTATTGTCCCAGCAATTCTAACAAATAACGAACAAGATTATCAAGCGCAAATTGAGCGTATTCATCCTTTTACGAGAAGAGTACAGATTGACGTAGTTGATGGAATATTTGCACCAATTCAGACTCTAGATATCACCCGCGTCTGGTGGCCAGACAACTGGATGGCCGATCTTCATCTGATGGTATCGACACCATCCCTCTATTTGGATGTGATCCGAAAACTTAGTCCGTCCTTATGCATTCTTCATGCCGAGGCAAATGAAGACTTACTGCCAGTCTTTCAAGCGCTCAAAGAAGCCGGCATTAAGACCGGCCTAGCATTACTACCTTCAACATACCCTGGGCATGTCAAATCATACATTGAAGCGGTTGATCACGTACTAGTTTTTGCAGGTCAACTGGGGATGCAGGGCGGCACTGCGGACTTGATGCAGATGGAAAAAATTCCACTTATTAGGAATATGAAGCCAGAACTGGAAATCGGATGGGACGGAGGCGCTAATTTATCAAACATCCGGGCTTTAGCTCATGCGGATCTCGATGTAATTAATGTTGGCTCTGCTATTGCCGCCGCAGACAATCCCGCCGAAATGTTTGAACAGCTAGTATCCGAAATTGATAAGAACGGGGTGGCGCTTTAATGGCTAGAATTGTGTCGCTTGGGTCAGCGCTGCAGGATATTTATTTAATCGATCGTGACGATTTCTCGCCTACTCCTGTCGGCGAGGCGGCTATTTATGGCAAGCTCCTCGTAGGAGATAAAATCGACATAGATCAGATATCCTACGAAGTTGGCGGTGGCGGACTAAACTCCACGATTACTTTTTCCCGTTGTGGGCACGAGGCTATTCTTTTTGCAAATATCTCACACGACCCAGCTGGGATGGCTATTATTCGAGCATTAGACCACGAAAACATTGATAGTAGCTACCTAGGATTTCTAGAGCGAAAGGCGACCGGAACTTCTGTGATTCTTCTAGATTCTAGTGGGGGAGAGCGCACCATTTTAACCCATAGAGGCGCGAGTGAACAATTTGGCAATATTTCAGAGCATGACTTAGATTTAATTCAACCCGATTGGCTTTACGTAACTACCTTAAGGGGAGATTTTGACACACTCTCAAGATTCTTTACTCACGCCAAAAAACTAGGGGCTAAAATTATGTTTAACCCTGGGCTCAAAGAGCTCGAAGACCCTCAGTCGACTTTAAAGCTAT
>CAMYWN010000049.1 GCA_947302765.1 uncultured Candidatus Saccharibacteria bacterium | reverse complement strand
GGTTTCGGTGCCTTCGTCGATAACGGCGAGGTCGAGGGTGACTGGCATGCTTCGTTTCATAACTTCGACATTATCTTTTACTTCGAAGGTAACATAAATAAGAGTGTCACCAGCATGAACATGGATGCCTTCGTCGCCGGCTTCATCGTCGATGCAACCTGGGATGTTCCAATCGAATTCGCCAGTTGACGTAGAATAGCAGAGGTGGCTGATGCCAGATGAATAATCCATCCAGCTCATATAGTGATTCAATTCTTCATCATCTTCACCGATAGGTGTGAAGTATCCGTGCATGGAATGAATGGTCATTTCGCGTGTCGCTTTTAGTCTGACATCGACTAAGCGCTGGTCCGGTTCGGATGGGTCAATTTCGTCAAGATTGAGCGTGCCACCTTCTGCGGTGAAATAACTTTCAGCGGCGTGAGTTTGTGGGATATAGATGTTTGATGATATTAAAACTGCTAGCATGAGGGATGCTGCGATTTTTAAGAATTTGTTTTTGTGTTTATGCATGGAGACTCCTTAATGTTTTTGTTTGACCTTGTGCTTGTTTTGATTATAGCACAAAGTGGTTGCGGTTAACAATGGGAAAATGGATGCTGGATGGGCAAAGTAGGGCGGGGTTATTTTGGCGATATCTACAGCATGGATGGTAGATTTTGGAGTTTTCGGTGCATATGGTGCGAGATAATACGGGTTTACTTTACGAAAGTGGTGTTTTATGGTATTATAATATTGTTTTTGATTGGTGGAAGTTCAAATGTACATTACAAGAAAGGTTGGTGATGATGAATGCCAAGAAGTTACGAACTAGACTTATTGAAATCTGTAGAACAGGACGCTTTTGAAAGAAAGCAGAGAGCTTGGGAAACCTATGCGGATTTGAGGAAACGTTGTAAAGATGCGCATGACGCAATGGAGGCTGCCTGGCAGGAACGAGTTTCTGCTCGGGAAGAAATGAACCATGAGTATGAGAATATGCAGCAGATGAGAGATCAGTCTAAGCAGGTTTGGGATGAATATGGACGAATCCGTGATAGCAATAATAATGAAATTGAACGGCTGCGTACTGAGGCCGACTCTGAACATCAGCAGATGATTGATTGTTTTGAGAGAGCGAGTGATTGTTATGAATATGGTGACAAATCTGAGGCGCCTTATTGGTCTCAGCAGGGACATGAACATAAGGAACGCCGCGATGAACTGAATGAGGAGGTTCGAAGACTTTGTGAGGAGGTGAAATCTGCAAAACAAGATGCCGAATTGCGGGCACCTAAGGTAGATGCTTCGGCTTTTCATCAGGCAAAAGCGGATTTTGAAAGTGCTAAGACTCGCCATGAGACTATTCAGACAGAGTTTAAACGACTTAAGGCGGAACGTGACCAGGCGAAGGCAGAATTTAATTTCGCTCAAGAAGAGCATAAACGGGCCAAAGAAGCGTTTCAGAAAAAGCTCGAAGAAGTCAAAGCTAATAGTCAGCGCGAACGTGACAGGGTACTCGATAAGGCTGGGGTGCGCTATTCTGAACGCAAGGATGCGAAAATCGTCAAGAAGTCAGATGGTACTACGCAGGTTTATCATGGTGGAGTTGGCTCTGGCGATGGTGTGGGTCATGGACATACGACACTGGATCAGTTTGGTCGGAAGAAGTATGATAGGGGAGCATTTGAAGAGCATGGTGGGCAGAATTTTACCGATGATGGTAATGGTGTGACTATTTATGACCGCAATGCGAGACCTGGGCATGAGGTTAAAGGAATCGAGGGCGGAATCAAGCTTAGGCCAAATAGTTCGTTTAGGGGCGATGGCCAAGATTGGTACAAGGGAAAGAGATTGGGCGTTATCGGTCATTCTACTCAGTTTTATGATGATGGAGTGAGAGTATCTAGAGACACTAAAGATGGTATTAATGAAGAAAACATCCATTGGACTGATACTCGCTTGCCGAAGGGGAGCCCGGATTATCATAAGAGGCCAGAAGATTGAATCCAACCAACTATAAAGGCCACGAGTGATCGTGGCTTTTTTCAGAATAGGGAAACATGTTATAATAATAGTATGAAGAAACAGATAATTGATGGTATTATAAGGGAACTTGAGATTTTGTCGTCTGAAAACCCACGAGATTTTTTTTATTCCGTTGAATCGTACATTGATACTTATTATGAAGATAGTATTTGTGCTTTGATATTGAAATGGGAACAATCTGGTTATGGTGATTTTGGTGCTACGTTTCCAATAACTGCTGGAGTGGTTGCTAAACTTGAGTCGCTAAATGATTTTGTCGAGAGACCTCGAGAGGTTTATGCCGATATTATTGCTTCGGCGAAGGATGCTTTGAAAGAAGTAAGAGAATATAAGATTTCAATTGGTGAAGAATATAACGAAAAAGCTCAGAAGATGAAGACGAAAATGCAGGAGATGATTGCTGCGGAGTATAAATATATAGATTCGCAAGCGAAATATATTGATTCTTTGATTGAGCGATTTGGGGGTTCGAATGACCATATGGTGGAGCTATTGAATTTGAAGAAAGATAATGAGGATGCGAGAGCGTTTTTGGCTAGTCTTGAGAATATGTTAAAAAATCGTTTGACGGCTGATGGGATTTTGAGGTTTAATGAACTATTGCAGGGGTATTTGAACTATTCTGATGCAATTGGGGAGGATTTGGAGAAGTTTGGGGGCGAAATATAATATATATGAAACATGGAATGAATTTGCAGTCAAAGTATTTTGACTATATAAAGAATGGAACTAAACGCATAGAGCTCAGGCTTTTTGATGAGAAAAGGCAGAAGATTAAGCTCGGAGATATTATCGAGTTCACCAATCCCGATGGTGAGATGTTTGCGGTGAAGGTGGTGGGGCTTCTCCGGTATGGGTCGTTTGAAGAATTATTCCGGAATTTTGATATTTCTATGCTTGCCGATGCTTCTATGACGAAGAGAGAGCTGCTTGATGTGTTGAATGGGTTTTATCCCTTGGAAAAACAGGATGAGATGGGGTTGTGGGGATTAGGGTGGAGGTTTTATAGGGTGGATTGAGTTCGTAGAGAGGAGAAATGAGGCTGCCCACTCGGTGGTCAATGTCGAGGTTAGAAGTTGCTCTAGTGATATGATATTAATATGAAAACAGTAGTCGCAGCTTTAATCAAAAAGTATGGAAAATATTTATTAGCGAAAAGATCGACAGGAAATCCGGATTTAATTGGGTTTTGGGAATTTCCTGGTGGGAAAGTCGAAGAGGATGAGATGGATGAAGCTGCTCTAGAGCGTGAAATAATTGAAGAGTTTAATACCGTAATTAAAGTAGATAAGCTAAAAGCGACTGCCATGATAAACGACGACACTGCTATTAAATTGTATGAATGCACTCACGAACTTGGCGCCTATCAATTACGCGACCATTCCGAAATCGTATGGTTGGATAGTTTAGACAAAATGTATGGCTATGATTTGGCTCCGCCTGATTTAGAATTATTAGATCAAATTAACCCATCAACTAGAAAGCCACGGTTAGCAGAGTTAGAAAAAGGTCATGAATATCAAAATGCAGATTTGATGCGGATTTTTTGTGTTTCTGGGCAGGGTGGCATACGAAAATCTATTAAAGCAAACTGCCTGGTTATAGTTGCGAAACATGATGATTCTAATCCATACGATGATAAATGGGTGGATGGTAAATTAGAATACACTGGTATGGGCCTGGACGGTGATCAGTCTATAGATTATATGTATAATAAAGATTTAGCTGAATCAAATACAAACGGCCTTGATTTATATTTATTTGAATCGTTTGAGAGCAATAGTTATATTTACCGCGGTAGAGTCAAACTTGATGGTGGGCCATATTATGAGACGCAAAAAGATAAATTCGGTAAGGATCGGAAAGTGGTTAAGTTTTCGTTGAGATTAATAAATTAGTGTAGGGTGATGTGGGGTACTGTACGGAGCCATGAGTTGACGTTTTTGTGAATGATAAGGAAAAACTAGCTGAATTATTCAGTGAAACTGCTTCTAAATCTTTTAATAATTTCTTTTTCTTCACCATTATCCATTACATCAAACTCATCATTAATCGTATCATGCAATATGTCCGTATCAATCGGAGTTTTAATCATCTGGTTGTACTCTATCCCACGATTTTTGTAAAAGTTTATCTTGTATCTTTTAGTGATTGTCTTATAGAATGCATATATTGTTTCAAAAACGCGTTTGTCGCTAAACAAATAGCCATATTTTCTTCTGAATTCATCATCGTCACAGTTCTTAAATTCGTTACCTATAAAACCAAGGACATAATAAGGAATCGGTGTCCTTAAATCCTCACTATTCTTTTTATCTTTCTCTGCTTTTAAGAAAAGCATATATAGACTTACGAGGTCATTATTGGTCATCTTATCGCTTTTAAGCTGCTCTATTACGAATTCGTATGTCGGGCTACCTAGTTTGGAGAGCTGTGCTTTTTTCGTAAAGGCTTGATAGCCATCACCAGAAAAAGCTAACACTACTTGCATCATTTTTTCGATTGGTACTATAATATCGTCTAGCCTATTAAAATCTAAACTGAACATTTCTGAGTATTTTTCGATAAGCGGTCGATAGGTGGAAAAAGATTCTTGAACGTGAAATGTATTTTTGTCGCTTTGTTTAACTGAAAGCAATAGTCCTCGCTTTTTCATTTCCTGCTGCAGGCTTAAGAAAACCTTCCGGTTCATTGCAAAATCCTTATCTGAAATTGCATTTTGGCTATTATTGTAACGGACGATATCCTGATAAAGTTTTATGTTTTCATTATTATTTTTATCTAATACTAATAGTTTTACCATTACGAATGTATTTTCAAATTTTTGTGATAATTCACTCTCTGGATACTTTTTTAATACTTCGTGTATAGTGTTAACAGTCTGGCATCCATTCACGATTTGAGGGTTGAATGCTCTAAATCCTCTCGCTAGTTCAATGCCTCCATCCAAACTTTCCTTCTGGACGCTGTCACAAATAACGGTAATACCATTATTGTAGTAAAAGAAATTATCTCTGTCGTTATCATCTTCTAAAGTATTTGCCATGCGCGCATTGACGCCTCTATTCCCTAAATATTCTCGAATATTCTCCTCAAAAAGCGGATAATTCTTTTTTTCGGCGCTATCAACGATCTCGTAT
>CAMYWN010000048.1 GCA_947302765.1 uncultured Candidatus Saccharibacteria bacterium | reverse complement strand
ATCGGGCGGTTAGCTCAGTTGGCTAGAGCGCGTCTTTGACGTAGACGAGGTCACAGGTTCGACTCCTGTATCGCCCACCAGAAACGAGAAATAATCCTTCAGGATTATTTTTTGTTTCTGATATTGCGTACAGGACGCGAACCGTAGGTTCGCTCGTGGTAGGAGCCGAATAAGCATTTCAAACTCATTTGAGATGCTTTGAGGCGACGCCCCACGAATTACTTGTGCTTTAGCAAAAGTAAACTCCTGTATCGCCCACCATAGAAACAAAAGAAGCCCCTTAGGGCTTATTTTGTTTTTACACCTCGTCGGTAATCAATAATCACAAAAGCACATTGTTGTTAATCAATTATTGTCATGGTTTTCGTACATATTCAGAATTTCCGCCATTCTTTCTTTAGGAATTTGCTCTAACTCGGATTGATGCGAAAGCCCTAGCATTTTGTTATTCCATAAGTCAACCTTTTTATTATTTAGACTCTTAGAGTAAATCCGACAATCATAAGACAGTTGCTCGGCAGAATACTTTTCTCCAACAAAACCCATCTTCTCGTATAGTTTTATAGCCGTAGCATTGCCAACGGCATCGGTATATAATCTCATCGTCTCAAACCCTTCTTGCCTAGCCATCCACATCGTTTGCTGCAAAATCTGCTCGCCATAATGCCTTCTTCGTTTGTTTGGTAACACACCAAACCACGCGAGCCACGCCGACTTGGGATCGATATTCTCATAATAATAAATGCCAGTTATCCCCACCATCTCGTCATTATCGTAAGCAATATAATACTTGACATGGTCATCTTCATAAGAAAGCCCTGTCCTTTTCAAGAATAAATCCCTACCTAATGAAGCCAGTATATTCAGAGTCCCATCTTCATGCGGAAAAATCTTTTTCTGTATTTCAATAGCACACTTATAGTTAGTATAATCAACAGAGATTAATTTCATACAATTCCTCCAATCGAATTATACCATTTTTTACAACCAATAAGACGACAGTTCAAACCTTTTAAACGTAAACCCCGTCAAGCACTGTATAATAGCATTATGAAAGTCATTTTAGTAAGACATGGAGAGACGGATTGGAACTTAGAAGGTCGTCTCATGGGGCAGAAAGACGTTCTTCTAAACGACAAAGGTCGCGAGCAAGCTGAACTACTAAGAATTAAACTAGCCAACATAGAGTTTGATTGCTGTTATTCTTCCCCGCTCAGCCGCGCAAAAGAAACCGCAAGAATTATCTGTAAAAACAAGTGTAATATAATATATGACGACAATCTAAAAGAGCGTTCCGGCGGGGAGTTAGAAGGAACCATCATTAATCACTGGAATGACTACAATAATAACAACACAATCGAAGCCGATGGAGAAATTTTAAATAGAGCAAGACGTTTTCTGGAAATGCTCAAAAACACAAGCTATCAAAAAGTACTAATAGTAAGCCACAACGGATTATTGAAAAATCTAAGACATTGCATCTTAGAAAAACCAGGAAAACCAAATTACGATAGCAAAAATCTACCAAATTGCGATTACGAAATCTACAAAATATAGGACATGGCTCTACTCTTAGCAATACCCGCCATCAATATTTATAATTTCCCCTTCTGTACAACCGAAAACTTTACAAGCACATCCTTAGCCCGGTCGGGGATACCATGATATAATGCGTAATATGGTTAATCTAAAACCCACAAAACAATTCGCAAAAGCAAAGCTAATATTGTGCGGTGGCGGATCGGGCAAACAAAACTATTATGCTAACCAAAAGCTAAATGGAATTATTAATCATCATAAGTCTCTGCTCTATATTCCGCTAGCTATGGACGAAAGAACTCATCCATACGATAGTTGCTACGAATGGATAAAAAAAGAGCTTTCCCAAGTCGACCTCGTAGGTATCGATATGGTTAGAAGTTTCGAAGAATTGGCCAAAAAACAATTCGATAGTTATGCTGCATTATTTATTGGTGGTGGCAATACCTATAAATTGTTGAAGGGGATAAAAGACAATGGTATCTTTCCCAAAATCGAGAGCTATCTTAGTGAAGGTGGTATTATCCTCGGTTCAAGCGCTGGTGCTACAATATTTGGATACGATATAAATGTCCTCTCCTCAATGGACCCAAACGATGTAAAACTAAGCGACACATCAGGGTTTAACGTTTTAGATGGCGTATCGATATTCCCGCACTATACTAACAACAAATTAGAATTATCAATTGACGAGAACAGAAATAGACATCGTAACTTCACTAACGCAATAATTGATTATTCACGTGCTATAGGAGACGTAATAGCCATTCCGGAAGAAGACGCGATTTTTATCGACAATGGTAAAACAGAAATTCTAGGCACTAGACCATACTTTTACTTCAAAGAGGGTCAAAGCCAAAAAATACAACCCACCGAAATGAACTACAATAAGCCCCTCTAGCTATCGATTTAAGTTGGAAGTAAAACCCATCTCATAAAGATGTAGTTAATCCGCCCGAAACGCCACTTCTTGACCATCCACAAAAAACACACCGCCACCATCCCGAAGTAAATAGCATTTATCAAACTTCTTCTTGTCGCGCTCAACTTTTTTCTCCATTTGATTCACGTGCGGAAAAATCGCCCCCTCCACTAAACCGATGCCAGTAAAATCAGCTACGCCATACGTATTAGCACTATCACTGCTATAGGAAAACGCTGTTTCAATCGTATCTCCGAGCACCATGCTCCCAGCGCTAGAACCAATATAAATAACACCGCCATTAAGCGCATCTTTTACGCTCTGATCAAAATGATATTTTCGCATCATCTTCATCAAGTAAAAAGTATTCCCACCTTGCACATATACTACGTCATAGCCAGACAAATCCTCGTTCTCTTGATCAATCTTATGCTCCGTAATATTCTCCGGCTTAAAACCGGCTCTCAGAATATTCCGGAACTCCTCTTCCGCCCAACTTTTATCAGATTCCACCGGCTCGCCATCAATCGCAGTCGTATCGTGAAGCATCTTTAGCTCACTAATATCTCTGCCAATCAGCTCGGCAAACTTTTTCTTGAAATCCTTCGACCCAATACCAGATGATGTAATAATTATTTTCATTTTCCTCCTATTTTTCAAATTATACCATTTCAAAAGCAAGATGACACCTTCGACACCGTGTGGGTATTTTGGTATTAATATTATAATAACCAATACTGATATATAATATACACATGCGATGTATCGAAAAAATCTCTAACAGTAATTACTTCAGAATTAGAAGCAATATCTTTATTGACAGAGAACTGATGAATATATTAACTCTCTTCTTCGGTCTACTAGGAATTCCAAATTTTATCACAAAAAGATATTCCCAAGGAGCGGTACATTTAATCCTATTACTTTTAGCAAGCATAGGGATCCTCATCCCCAGAGACTATCCTGTCAGTGCATCCTGGGGCCCAATCTTAATAACAATCAACTATGCGCTCGCTTTCCTAGAGACAAAAACATACAATTGGCAGGTTGATACAATAAAAAAGCGAAGCCCATACGTAATCGACTCAAACGGTCAAGAAAACAACGCAACTCAACACAAAAATATTATCATCGTTAATAAACCAGATATGAACTTTTTAATCTCAGGATACACCAGTATCATACTTTCACTAGCGGTTGCCTTTATTGAGCTGCCAATTATTTATTTGTCTATAGGTTCCTTATTAGATCATCAGAACATGGCATTAGCTGGGGTATTTATTATTATCATCGAAATTACAATCGTAACGCTGCTTTTCTCTAGTATTTATAATTTAAGGAAGTATTTAACACAATTTAAGCAAGATTTGCTAAAAATAAATAAGTTCAAGACGAAACATCAAGTTATTTTTAGGACAGTGAATAACTTGTTTTGGTGCGACGTTATCCTCATTGCCTGCGTTGTACTCATATTTGTATACGCATGCTTTACGAGCTCCTAACAAAGCCATCAGCCCAAACCTCAACGGCACACTTCGTGCAAAGATCAAAAGAGCAAACCTGAACCAATTTAAGCCAGATTTTGTCAAACATCATCTCTTCATCACTCTATCAATTAATGCTATAATAGAACCATGAAAAAATTTAACACATCTCCGATTTCTGGAGCCCAAGAACTACTTCCTGCAGAGCAGGCAGTATTTAATGATTTAAAAACTAAAATCGCAGGCTCGTACAAATCCCATGGTTACTCGGAGATTGAAACTCCTTCCATCGAACGCACCGAAATCCTTCTTGCCAAGGCTGGCGGCGACACCGAAAAGCAAATCTACAAACTCATCAAAACCACCGAATCGGCCGACGATTCTACGCAGGCTCTCCGTTTCGACCACACCGTACCTCTTGCTCGTTATATTGTAGAACACGAAAACAGCCTCGTCTTTCCTTTCAAAGTTAGCCAAATTGGCACCAACTTTCGTGGTGAACGCGCCCAAAAAGGCCGCTTCCGCGAATTCTACCAATGCGATGTGGATATCATCGGGCGCGACAAGCTCCCCATCGCCTACGATGCGGACGTTATCCAGACACTCCTCGACACCCTTAAGCTCTTCGGCCTAAATACCCCCATCCTAGCCCGTATTAGTAATCGCAAAATCCTTTCTGGGTTCCTAGAAGCTTACAATCTTAATCAATTCACGACGGAAATCCTAGATATTATCGATCACGCCGAAAAGGTTCCGCCCGAAAAAACCAAATCGAGTCTAGAAGAACTGCAATTAGATCAAGGTATTATTGACCGACTTCTCACTCTAATTGACCTAAACGGCGACCGTGAGTCGGTAATTAATACGTTAGAATCTTTGGATCTCCAAAATGACACCTTCATCACTGGCGTCAAAGAATTAGACCAAGTCCTGTCGCTTCTAGAAGCTACCGGCCTCAAAAGCGAAATCACCGCCGACCTCAAAATCGTCCGCGGTCTAGACTACTACACCGGTACGGTTTTTGAATTCATTCTCCCAGAGCACAAATACATCGGCTCCATCACCGGTGGCGGCCGCTACGAAAACCTCACCAAACATTTTTCCGACCACACCTTCCCGGGAGTTGGCGGCTCCATCGGGCTTTCCCGTCTATTTTATGTTCTAAACGAGACTAAACTACTCAATACTTCAGCTGACACCCTTTTCGATTACGCCATTGTGCCAATTTCGGAAAACGAATTCGAAGAAGCTATGACGGTCGCCACTAAACTTCGCAAGAA
>CAMYWN010000047.1 GCA_947302765.1 uncultured Candidatus Saccharibacteria bacterium | reverse complement strand
CAATAATTATTATCCAACGAGAAAATTTCGGTAACATTATTTTTTGTCTAATACGCGACTCTTGACATTTCCTAACGGGGGGGGGTAAAATAAGTATAAGGATAATATATAAAAATATTATCGGTAATAATGAACTTAATATTAAGGTCGTACAATAATGAAAACATATTCAAATAAGTTTAAATCTATCCAGATTAAATCAATCCAGGCTTCTTTTATCCTCTGTGGTACTATGCTTAGCCTCACTCTTGGTGCTGGTGCTATTCTTGCTTCTAGTACCGTCTCTGCCGATAATAACACCTCCACAGTAGACCAAATCAACATCACCATTCCAGTCTCCTGTACAATGACGGGTACTGGCATGAACTCCCATAATGCCGAAATAGCTAATGGTACCTATACTCCAAACATAGGCACCACTACCCTCCACGCCTTCTGTAATGATAATGAAGGCTTTGCTATCTACGCTACTGGATACACTGGAAATGTAATAGGAGAAACTAATAGTAATAAACTAGTAGGAACAAATGCTAGTAGCAATAGTACCATAGAATCAGGTATCGCGACGTCTGCAGGTAACCCAGACGTATCTAACTGGGCGATGAAACTTGCTATCTCACAAGATTCTGGTGATACTACTGGTACTAATGCTTTCACGATTGATTCTGCTCCGAATGTAGACTTACCTAGCGAAGCCGAACAATCTGCAACTCAAGCATCATTCTCTGAGTACCATGTAGTTCCAAACGAATACGTTAAAGTAGCTCATAAGAACTCCGGTACCGATATGACTGCAACTACTGGTGGAGTAAAACTTACCACTACCTACGCCGCCTATATCTCTAAAACCCAACCCGCAGATACATATTTAGGGCAGGTGAAATATACCCTAGTCCACCCAGCTTCTGCAGCGGCACCACTACCTGGTGGCAAGATTGGCGTAAACTATAACACTAATGGCAGTACATTCTCGGGTGGAGCAACTACGAATAGGGTGGTGTATGCATCTAGTCCAATGTATGTAGGAACAACGGCAACGATCTCCAAGAGTGCTAATGTGTCAAATGGTGGGACACAAAGCGGAGCATATTATACTGGCGAGGAAATAAATACCTTGGACCCGATAACATTAACTGGTGCAGATAAAATAAAGGTTGTTTTACGATATGGTCTAACTGCGGATAGTGGGGAAGTTTTGATTGCAGAAGGAAATTGGGACGGAGACAGTAATATAACTGGTGCTTATTATGACCTTTATTCTAGTTCAGACAACTTATCAGGTACAAATACTTATGTCTTTGATGGCGATACTATAACTATAGCTATGTGGGCTTGGGATACGCCAGTATCTGGATATGATTTTGGCTACTATGCTCAAGTTTATCCAGTCTATACCACCGAACAATCTGGTACAGAGGCTTCAAGCGATTTAGTCACTATCACAACGGATACTGGCACATATGCTAATACTACAGACTGGTACGGCTCCTGGTATGCAGACATCGATAATACTCATTACGACTTCTTAGATGAAGCTGAAGTAAAGAACTTCTTGGAAAACAACGTTGCGACGCTAAGTGGTACAACAATAGAGCTCTACCGTGGTCTCACCTTCACCGAAGCCTACACTAGAGCTAGTAAAATCCAAGACGGCGGCTACTACAAACAACAAGAACTCACTAAATCCATGTGCAATACTATAGCTATTACTCAAAACGAAACACTGAAAGACGTAAGAGATAATAATACTTACATGGTTGGTAAACTAAAGGATGGTAATTGCTGGATGCTAGATAACCTAGCCCTAGACCCCACGGATTCTACTACAGCGGCTAATATGAACTCAAGTAATACTAACGCTACCCAGGAAGCTATCACTAATCTTCTAAATGGTGGAAGCACGAATACTGGTTGGAGCAGTACAGCGGTAGCAGATGTGGATACAGGGTTTAACTCCTATACAATACCGATGATTAACAACGCCAGCAAAGATACGCTAGTCACATCCTATGGCCCAGCCTCTACTAATGGACAAGCCAAAGCAGGTATCTACTACAACTTCTGCGCCGCATCGGCTAGTACATACTGCTACGCAAGTGGTAGTGGTGTAGATGCAGCAGATACAATTATTGACGCTCCGCAAGACGTCTGTCCAGCTAATTGGAGAATGCCTACTGGTGGTATTACTGGAGAATACTATAAGCTGGCTCAGAAGTATGGCAGTGATGCAACTAATACTAATAGCCTACAATATAACTTGTCTACTCCTCTGTCGGGCAGCTTCTATGATAGTTCGGCGAGCGATCAGGGTTCGTATGGCAACTGGTGGTCTTCTACCTACAGCGATAGTAGCATCATGTACTCCCTGGACGTGAATCCTACTTACGTCAGCCCGAGCAACGACGGCTACAATCGCTACGCCGGTTACGCCGTGCGGTGCTTGGTGGGCGAGTAGGTTTGGTTTACTTCTGTTCCTTCGCCCCTTCTCCTACGCTATCCAAATTTGAATAATGCGCCCCCGCCCCGCGAGCCTAGAGCGAACGGGGCTTAGGCGGGCGCGGAATAAGGAGATTTGATGAAACAGAAAAACAATCAGAACAAATTACCAATTGATTGGGAATTGCATCGGCAGGTGCAGGATGAGCCAGCTTCGGAATTGATGAAGGTGGTGGCGATGAAAGCGCCAATAAAGAGCAGAATTAAAAAGGATTTTTCACTCGCAGAACAAGAGGAGATTCAGAAGAAAATTGACGAGAGAAAAAAGCAAAGACAAGAAATAGCAGATGAAAAGAACGAAGAGATAGTAGCGCGACGAAAGAGAATCGTGGCGATAAAAAAGAAGGCGAAGGAGATGGAAAAGGGAAACAAATCAAGGATTATCTTGTTTCCTTCGTATTCTAGAAACTTCGATGATTTGCAATGGTATAAATTGGGGGATTTCTCGGCGATATACTATGCTTACAGGATGGCAAGTCGGATGGGGCGGACAGTGAAAGTGCAGAAAGATACAGATAAATTTTCGAGAATGGAAGCGATTTGTTGTATAAAGGAAGTCGATAAATTTCTGAAACTAGCGACTGAACTAAACGAAGTTGAGAGATACGAGAAGACTAAGGATGGGTTTTACGTTCTGTATCTTAAGAAGGAATTGTCGGATGATGAAGTGGGGATTTTGAGACGAACTGGTGTGATGAGAAAGGAGATGTTGCATAATGTACTGAGGCCGAAAAAAGCGGATGCGGCGGTGTATCAGGCGATATTGATGTTAGATAGACAGATTTTACCGCGAATTGGTCATATGGAGAAGGGGTATTATATGGCGATAGGTGATAAAATGGCGAAAAGCGTATATGAACTAACAGCGGTGTATTTCCAATTTGCGAATGGTTATTTGGAAGTGAATGAAGCGAAGGGACAATTGTTGAATTTAGTGGAGTGGTTGCTAGCCGGGGTGACTTTGCTGGGAGAGGTGGAGGCATGGGGGTATGACGTGGTGACTTCGATTGGAGAGAATATTAATAACCTAAAAAGAATAGTGATGAGGATGAAATAATGCCAGCACTAGATAAGAATGCACCTTTGACGCGAAAGGACGCGCGAAAAATGATGGCGAAGGCGGTAAAATTAATGAATTGTGCGGAAGAAGAAGGGCCGGAAGTTATGAAGAGTGATTGGTTCCAGGATTTTTTCGGGTATCGTGAAATGTGCAGCGATGAGGATTCTCGTGAATGGATGAAGCAACCTAAGAATTTGTTGTTGGTTGAATTATACATTGCCGAAAGAATAGCGAGGAGAGGTGGGAAACGGAAGACGATGGATACGCACGGATTTGAAGTGAATTTGTTTGAAAATCTGGTGCGCTTACGCGATGCACTATGGGAAGGAGAATACTATCCTAATCGGGGAACGGTACATGTGATATTTGATCCAGTACAGAGGGAGATTTTTGCGGCACCGTATGTAGATAGAATATTGCACCACTGGGTAGTAGGGACGATAATGAAATATTGGGAGCGACGGCTCTGTTATGATTCGTATTCATGCCGAAAGGGAAAGGGGACACTATTTGGAATCCAGCGACTACAGCATCATATATTATCAGTGTCCGAGAACTGGACGAAAGAGGCCTATGTGATTCAACTAGATATATCTGGGTACTTTATGCATATCAGGAGGCGTATTTTGTATGAAAGGGTGATTGATGGACTAGATAAGCAATTCCCACCAGAAAAACGAGATAAGCGATATGTGATACTGAAGTGGGTGATAGGACAGATTGTTTTTGACGACCCGACGGATGGGGTGAGACTACAAGGATCGTATAGGGATTGGATTGGGCTACCGGAAGATAAGAGCCTGATGTTGCAGCCGAAGGGGCAAGGAATGGTGATAGGTAATTACACATCGCAGACTTTTTCTAATATATACCTTGATGCATTGGATAGATTTATTACTATGGATTTGGGATGGAAGCATTATGGGAGGTATGTGGATGATTTTTTCATCGTGGTGACGGCGGACGAGTTACATAAAGCAAAACGAGACATTGGGGCAATTGCAGATTTCTTGGCGGGGTATGGATTGAAATTGAATGAAAAAAAGACAAGAGTAACAGAGGTACATAAGGGGGTGAAGTTCTTGGGGGCGGCGGTAAAAGGTACTAAGATTTTTCCTGGAAAGAGGGTGGTAAGGAATTTTTATGATGCGGCTTATATGGTGGCGGCTGGAGAGAAGGAACCGGATGTGATTACTGCTTATCTTGGGATGTTTTCGCATTACGATGCGGGGAAAGTGATAAGGAAGGTGTTTAATAGTGTGGGTTGGGATTATGTTTATGATAAAAAACGAAGGTAAAGTATAATTGATTGGGGATTACTGGTGCGATAAAGAGGAATTAGGCAGACTTCGTCTTATCGCTGTGGTACCTTAATATGGATAGCGAAGAACGTACTTTGCGAAATTTGAAAAGTAGAGTTTGCGATGAGGATTTGGGCCTCCATCTAGTCTTTCTAGCCAAGGCTGGGAGGATGAGTAGAAAAGCGTTCTTGAAGCCTTTGCTGGGTCGGTCTGTTGGTAGTGGGTATAGTGGTGTGTATAGTTTGCGCTGAGGATTTATCGTGGTTTACCTTGGGTTTCGTTGTCTACTCTGGGTTTCGTTGTCTACTCCTCTGTCGGGCAACTTCTATAATAGTTCGGCGAACAATCAGGGTTCGTATGGCAACTGGTGGTCTTCTACCTACAACAATAGTAACAACATGTACAACCTGAACGTAAATCCTACTAACGTCAACCCGAACAACAACAACAATCGCAACAACGGTAACGCCGTGCGGTGCTTGGTGGGCGAGTAGGTTTGGTTTACTTCTGTTCCTTCGCCCCTTCTCCTACGCTATCCATATTACACAATGATTTGTCTTACTTCTGTTATTCTGGCCTAGATTAAGTCGTTAAGTGCAACAATTCCCATGCTTCAAGTGGCGTTAATCC
>CAMYWN010000046.1 GCA_947302765.1 uncultured Candidatus Saccharibacteria bacterium | reverse complement strand
CAGCACTTTTTCCCTCCATACAAGGAAAAACTTGACATAATCACTATCCTTTGATAAAATAGCAAAAAGGAGAACAAACTATGGTCAGACGCCCACTCTATCTAAACGAACTAATATCATATATCGATAAACCCTTCATTAAGATACTCGCAGGGATACGCCGCGCCGGTAAATCGAGCCTACTAGAGCAAATCAAAGACGAGCTCCTTAGTCGTAGCACCCCCATAGACAAAATCGCCCTCATCAATTTCGACTCAATCGATTATACCCATATCCGCACCAAGCCGGATCTTGTCGCCTTAGAAAAATCTCTCCTAGACCGCGGCGTCCACTATTTCCTCTTTGACGAGGTTCAGAACATAGAGCAGTGGGACGAAGCCATCAGTGCCCTCTATGCAGAGAAAGATACCGATATTTTCATCACCGGCAGCAATTCCAAGTTACTCTCTTCCGAGCTCTCCACCTTTTTCACTGGCCGCTATGCAGACCTCAGGATCCATACCCTCAATTTCGCAGAGACCCTAGACTTCAAACGTGCCCTCGGTCAACCTATAAAAAGCATCCCAGAGGAGTTCTCGTCGTATCTTGCAAAAGGCGGCTTTCCTTCGCTCTACGTATCCATCCAGACCGAGCATCAAGACGACTCCGAGATCACCGATATCTACAACTCAATCCTCTACAAGGACCTCGTCGAACGCAAAAACATCCGTAATACCGAGCTTCTCTCGCGCGTCACTAGATTCGTCATGGATAGCATCGGCAGTCCAATTTCCGCCAAATCCATCAGTGACTACCTCAAGAATGAGAAAATTTCCCTCAGCCAAGACACCATCTACAAATACCTAGATTGGCTGGAAGAAGCTATGATTATCGAAAAAATTAAAAGATACGACCTTCGTGGCAAAAAGCTCCTAAAGACCCAAGAAAAGTACTACCTCGCCGACGTCGGCCTACTCTACGCCATTAACGGTAGAAGTAGCACTTACCTATCAGGAGTATTGGAGAATCTCGTTTATCACGAGCTAGTCTCGCATGGCTACAAAGTCTATGTTGGCAAAAATGGTAGTCAAGAAATCGACTTTATTGCCGAGCAAAGTCATCAAAAAATCTACCTCCAGGTAGCCGCACATATCTCGGATAAATCTACCGCCGAGCGCGAATTCGGTGCGCTCCGAAATATCCAAGATAACTTCCCGAAATACGTCCTCACTCTCGACCAAGACTTCCTCCATAGCGAAGATGGCATCGAAGCGAAATACCTCCCAGATTTTATTCTGGACTTATGAACCACGCGGTTCAGAGGTCAGCAGCCCTATCGGGCATATTGGTTATAATAATACTTGGCTAATAAGCACTACCAAATAGAATGATAGTCAAAGAATGCATCGCAATACTTAACTATGCGCCGAGCTTCTAGGTAAAATGCACGCGAGAGTCAAGCATCTAGACAAAAAGATAGCTCGCGAGAGTAAAGTATTGCATCATACGAACTATCATCGCTTGAGTTAGCGTACTTTGCCAAATGGGACTTAAGAATTCACTTTTTGCAAAAAACATAACGCAAGTAAGTACTAGCGTTTTTGCCATGGAGTCGCAAACATCTCCAAGTCAGAAACAAAAACGCCATTTTTGGCGGTTAAGGCTGTCAAGAGTCGAGAGTAATTCTTTTTACCATCTTGTTGGATGATTCCATCGACTATCCCTGTCGATTTGTAGTTTAGTACCGAAGCATTGACGTTTCAGACCAAAGCTAGCTAACCTCAATAGGTTACAATCGGCGTCACTGCGGTCCTCTACTCGGGCAACGTCAATGGCGCCTCTATTAACAATCGAGGTAGCAACGGCAACTATTGGTCCTCTACGGTGAACAATAGTAACAACGCTTACAATCTGAACCTCAATTCGTCGAATGTCAACCCAGGTACGAACAACAACAACAAGTACAACGGAAGGGCGGTTCGCTGTCTAGCTACACAGTAGTCTAAGAAGTTTCGTTCCGTGCAAAGACCCACTAGGCAATTAAAGCCATCCCGCTGCGTCACCTTCGGGTGCGCAGCACCAAATAAACCATAAAGGAAGCTTGTTTCATAATTCATCATAGCCGAGGGACGACGAATCATGAAACAACACCATAAAAGGAGTATCAAATGCCAAAACAATCAAAACCAACTCAACCCAACGGCTCTATACGCCCTAGCACAAAACCCGACGAGAAACTCGCCTACGAAACATATTTCAAACACAAACAAATTGCTCTCAGCCTAGAAAAAATCAACAATTCTCGTCTCATCGTCTTCCCCTCGGTAGAGACGAAGGGTCAAAAAGATGAATGGTGGAAAGCTGGTGGTAATTCTGCGTTCATCTACAAGTATTACATTCGCCCCCAAATGCATAAAACCCCACCCACCATCCATCCGGATACAGATTTGAGATACCGCTTCAAAGACGGTTTCGTCTCGCTGCACTGGAAAAAGACTCTCGTCGACAATATGGCCAAAATTGGCTACAAAGCACGAGAAGAATACGGACTCCTAATCTTTGATTTGAATCATACCTTCACGATGAACGAACTAAAATCATACCGCAAAGCCGAGCAGAAGGATAAAGATTCGCTAAATCAAGTCTTTAGACCAAAACAAGCCCACCCCGATATGTACGGAATTATTATCGAACTGTCAAAAACTATCCCGGTAAAAGCCGTCAAGATCAAAGACAGCTTCAGGCATGATTTTGCTCCAGAGCTAAATCACTCTATTGCCACAATTATCAAAACTTATCACCGTTACGCCAATCAGCATATCGATAAGTCTGCCGCCCGCCAGATATTTAGTACAGCAACCGATGACCTGGATGCTATTCTTATGCTCCTTTGCGAAAATGACTGTCTCGATGTCACCAGCCAGCTCCGCATTGGTCGTCTACTTGCCGATTTTAAAACTAGTCTAAAAAGGAATTTCCCAAATGAATAACAGTCTACCACACTCCCTACTTACGCTTATCCCAGAAGAGAAATCTAAAAAATTACTCCAAACCCTAGATAGTAGCGACAAAAACTGGCTCCGCCAGCTAGAAAACCAATTGGATCTTCTGCTCTATATTTCTTATCTAGAAGCAAGAAAAGGCGGCAAGCGCAAAACGTTCGACGAGCATCTCTTTGAAGTAAATGCCTTTGAAAACATCGAGAACCTTCTAGGCAGCATCCTCTCGCACCAATACAAGCCATCAAAGAGCGCCGCCCATATCATCTTTCATCCAGTTATTCGGGAAATATTCGCTGCCCCCTTTCGGGATCGAATCATTCATCACCTTATTTTTATGAGCGTTTACGAATGGTGGGACAATAGATTCTGCTATGATTCATACTCATGTAGAATCGGGAAGGGCGTCCTCTTTGGTATCAAACGCCTAACGCACCATATCGCATCGGTAAAACACCAATACGGCCGCACACCCATCGTCGCAAAATTCGATATCCAAGGATTCTTTATGAGTATGCCAAGAAACCGGCTATATAAACGCGCCATCTGGGGTCTAAACCGGCAATTTAAGGGCAGAGAACATCTTCCCGAATATCAGTTAATCAAATACCTTTGGCGGGAGATTATCTTCGATGACCCAGTTAATCAAGCTATCCGCAAAGGTCATCTCACCGACTGGGACTTGCTACCCAAATCTAAAAGTTTATTCTGCCAACCAAAAGGACACGGCATCGTCATCGGCAATCTCACTTCACAATTATTGTCCAATATTTATCTCGATCAACTCGATCGTTTCATCACGCAAGCTCTTGGGTATAAACATTACGGCCGCTACGTCGACGACTTCTACATGGTAATTGACAAATCTCAGCTACCACAACTTAGAAAAGATATTAAGTCTATTGAGAATTACTTAAAAACCTTAGAGCTCACCCTGCACCCCAAGAAACGCACTATTAGATCAACGCACCAAGGAATTGATTTTCTAGGAGCAAGAGTTTATGACGGATATATTATTCCGGGGCATCGTCTCACAAAAAACATGATAAAAGCCTTCAGGGAGATCACCTCAGGTCAACGCGAAATCACTAGCGTACCGTCATATCTGGGGCACGCAAAATACATGAACAGCTACCGTACCGTAAAAAGAGCCTTTGCTCTGGCCGGTTGGGACTACAACCCCGAGGACAATCTCCTTCGCCCCCACCGAGTCTATCGCCCTTGCAGAAACAAAAAGTGACCAGATGTGCGCCTAAAAAGGCACACATCTGGCTGGATTTGCGCCAGCTGTGGCCGGCGCAAATCTAGAAGCCCCCAGAGGGGGGCTTCAATTGGACTTTGCACGGAACGAAACTTCTTAGACTACTGTGTAGCTAGACAGCGAACCGCCCTTCCGTAGTACTTGCTGCCGCCGTCCGTACCTGGGTCGACACCCGACGAACCGAGGCCCAGATCGTAAGCGTAGCTACTATCGATCACCGTAGAGGACCAATAGCCGCCGCCGCTACCTCGACCGTTAACAGAGGCGCCAGTGACGCCGCCCGAGTAGAGGAGATTATTTGGGTAGGTTCTGAGTAGCTTAGAAGCATTAGCCCCCTCTGGGTTTCCAGCGTAATAGAAATAATCATCAGCAAAATTAGCTGGGTCTGCACCAATCACCGCGCGAGACAAACTCCAGAAATCGCTAGTAGATACATTGGCTTTTCTTCCGCCGATTGGTAATTTCCAGCCAGCCGGGCAAAGGTCTCCGCCTACGCTATTATTGTTAGTGCTAAAGCTGTATGTACCATTACCTGCTGTAGCAGAATACCAGTTATAATAGTTGCCGTAAGAGTATAAGTTGGCACTAGTAGACATAATGTCGGTCGCTTGATACGATACACGGCTTGCGGTGTTGTCGGTTCTCAGTCTAGACTGGTCATCACAGGCGGCGGAATTTGTTGTGCACCAACCTTCTGGAGCTGTAGACTCATTATAGACTACACTTGACGTAGGTGATAGGTTGGTGAAGGTCTGGGTATCTGAGTAGTTATGCTTCAGAGTAACAATTGGGTTAATAGGATCATTATCGTTTAATGGATTATTGGTATTCGTGGTGGTAAGAGTGGTGGGGACTACAGTATTTCCTTCTGTATGGGTATCGGCGAGCCTTAAGTTCTCAATCATCCAACACTTGTTATCGGCGAGTTTAGCGATAGCATAAGTTTGGCCGTCTCTAGCATCCGTCAGAGCTGAGACGCTATCTAAAGTTCTCGCACCACTAGTACTGGCAGCTGTGAGACTATTGCAGACAGAAGCCGTCTTAGCTGAATCCTGGAAGGTGCCTACAGACTTCACCCATACCGCATAAAGAGCAAGGCCGTTTGCTGTAGTGCCATTAGGCACTGTGATGTCTTCATTTGGCCCATAGAAATTAGCATTGGGATTTGTAGCATAGTCATAAGCATCGCTCCAACCAGCGAAGCCGTAACCTGTTCTAGAGAAGTTAGAAGCATAGAGAGTTATAGATGCTCCATCAGTGAGGTTGCATTTTGTGCCCATAGTACCTTGTGCACTGGAAGCGTTAGCATAGTAAGTGATACATCCGGCAGTAGAGGGTTGGGGTTGTAGTGGAGCTTCTCCATTATGAGGGTGCACCATAGTGTATTTGACTTGTCCTGTATAGGTACCAGCAACTTGGGTAGGAGAGATATAGGCTTGGTAGGTAGTGGTGAGTGTAGCTCCTTCTGCATTTGTTCCTACGTCAGTGGATGATTCTCGTTTAGCTACTT
>CAMYWN010000045.1 GCA_947302765.1 uncultured Candidatus Saccharibacteria bacterium | reverse complement strand
GCGACAGATAATAAGAATCGGACTCTGCCGGAGGTGCGGCATACGCTTGATAAAAACGGTGGGCGAATGGCGGATGCCGGGTCGGTGATGTTTCAATTTGCACGTAAGGGCGTGATTGAGATTGCAGAGAAGGGTGAGGATGCTTTGATGGCGGCGCTGGAAGCGGGTGCTGCGGATGCGGTAGAAGAAGACGAGGGAATTATTATATACACCGAGGCGTCGGATTTAATGAAAGTACGCCAGGCCTTGGTAGATGCTGGAATGACCATCAATGCGGCAGAGATGCAATATGTACCGTCGTCGTATGTACCAGTAGAAGGTGAAGCGGCCGAGAAACTAGAAAAATTGCTTGCGGCGATTGATGATCTAGACGATGTAGTGAATACATACACGAATGCGGAATAATACTGATTTACTTCGTGATTAGGTCTAGAGTTTTATCCGAATTTGATTAGACTTATGCTATAATTATTGCTAATGGATAATGGCTCGCCTAAGTTTTGTATGCGTTGCGGAAATCCTGTGCAGGTGGGAGAGGTTTTTTGTGGCAAATGCGGCGCGCGGCAGGGTGCGACAGAGGAACAACTAGTTAATCATAGCAAGAAGAAGCATTGGCGCGTTTGGATTGGAGTAGGTGTAGCTACTTCAATTGTTGTGGCGGTTGTCTTGACCGTGGTGCTATTTGGAATGGCAAAAAAGAGTCGTACAGTGATGGTGTATATGATTGGTTCGGACTTGGAATCAGAAGGATCGGCGGCGAGTTTGGATATTAATGAGATGAAGAATGCGACATTTGATACGGAGAACGTAAAGGTTTTAGTGTACACCGGTGGAGCGAAGCAGTGGGCTTTAGATGAAATCAGTGCGGACGAGAATGCGATTTTTGAGGTATCGGACGGTAGCATAAGCAAAGTGCAAGTTTACGATAAGAACTTAATGACGAGGCCGGAAAACATTATTGATTTCGTAGACTATGCTTACGAAAATTACGCAGCGGATTTGTATGACTTGATTTTGTGGGATCATGGCGGTGGTCCGGTTTATGGTTATGGTGCGGATGAGAACTCGCTGTTTGGTTCGCCGATGAGTGTACCGACTTTGGCGAGAGCACTAGCTGATACGAAGTTGGTTAAGTCTGGTAAAAAATTTGACTTGATTGGGTTTGATGCGTGTTTGATGGGGAGCGCGGAGGTCGCTAAGGCAGTAGCTCCATATGGCGACTATTTGATTGCCTCAGAAGAGGTGGAGCCGGGCGATGGATGGAACTATGATTTTTTGAATGATTTTACTAGCGATAATTTGGGTGATACGAAGAAGCTGGGGGAGAATATCATTAGTCGTTATACGAAATATTACGAAGAAAAGGGGCGTAGTTATGATTTGTCTTTGTCGATGGTTGATTTAAGTAAAGTTGGACAGGTTGCGGAGGCGATGGATAAGCTATTTACACTCGTGAAAGATGAATTGACCGCTCAGAACTATTCTACATTTTCGCGGCAATTAACGCGAGAAAAGGTGTATGGATATAATGGGAGAGATAACCAGTCTTATGATTTGGTGGACTTGGAAGATTTATGTAATGCTCTTAGTGAGAGCCATAAAGATGAAGTGGAAAATATAAAAGCTAATTTGAGTAACGCAGTAATATATAGCAAAAGTAATATAGAAAATACGAATGGTCTCTCGGTTTATTTTTTAAACTACAATAAGAAAGAGGCAAACGAGATGATGGCGAAATACCAGGACGTGGCGTTTTCGGATAAGTATTATCAGTTCCTGGATAAGTATAAGGGATTTGTGGTGGGGGAGAGGAAAGTGTCGAAAGAATTGTATACAGACCTGAAGGAAGAAGAGAAGGATGGAGGGATTGAGATTGAGCTTGATGACGAGCTGAAAGAGAATTACCAAAGCGGTGAGATAATAATATACAGGAAATTAGGAGATAATAAGTTTATGCCGGTGTATCGGAGCTCTGAGGTGGAGCTTGTTGATAATAAACTAAGGGCGACAACTTATGATTTGCAGTTTGTGATTGAGGTAGACAAGAACGGAGAAAAAGATTATGGCTGGTCTTTTATGTATGAGAAGGAAAGAACTGACGAATATGCAGATTATGCGACTTTTGGGGTGCTTTATTATGAGGATGAAGATTCGTTAATTGGTTTTTCGCCAAAGAACTATGAGATGCATATTAGAATCCCTAAAGGCAGCAGAGAAGCCGAAGTAAGAGATATTAGACTGAGTTCTGGTTCCGAATTGGCTAGCAAGACGAATTTTGACTTAGGAAAGATTGAAATAATTGATTTCTTGTCGGGGACATATAAGCTGTTTAATAATGAAGGCGTATTGGATTACAATATGGAGAGTCACGGAACTCTTTATGGGACAGAGGTTAGTTTGAAGGATGGGGAAAAGTATAAGATTATGCTGGCTGGGCTGGATTTTGATTTCGGCGACATTTATGAAGGGGAATTTAGTAATGATACGGCGGACTATTATGCTTCATTTGTGGTGCATGATACGCAGGGTGATTCGCATAAGTTAAATTTAGTTCATATAAATAATAAGTAAAAGAAAGGAAGATAATGAAACAATGTCAAAGATGTGGTAACGTGATGGGGGACGACTCGGCGTTTTGTACTCAATGTGGAGCCGAGCTACGCGGGGACGCAATGGTTGATGGGAATGTGCCAATAGTGGAGCAACCTATGGAGCAGTTTGCGGAACGGTCTGCCGAACAGCCTATGGAGCGACTTGTTGAGCAACCGGTAGAGCGACCCGTAGGGCAAGAATTGAATAGTCGTGTGGTTGAGCGGCCAGTTGAACAATTTGCGGAACGACCTGTGTCTCAGCCAATAGAACATCCAGTGGAATATCGAACAGAGCAACCAGAAAGGTTGGCGAATAATCAGCCGGAGGGTCAATCGATAAACGAGATTTCTGCAAATCCTAATGGTGCAACGGGGACTTCGAATAGAATAACTGCTGCGGAATCATTAGTAAGACGGCAAATTGACGCGGCGGTAGATTCGCAATCGGCTGCTAATGTGGCGGCAAAGAAGAAAGCTAATTCGAAAATAGCCATGTTGACGGCCATAAGCGCAGTGTGTTTTATAGTTGGCGTGATTGGGATTGCGCTTGGAATTATTGGTTTTAGTCAGAAGGGCGGAGACTCTGGTCAGGTTGCCACAAATATACCGGGAGGGGGTGGTGACACGGTTGACGTGGTGACGAGTGGTACGAAAGTTTACCTTTCGGGTTTTGAATTTGTAATGCCAAAGGAGTATGAATATGAAATTACACAACAGGAGGGGGTGGATATTCTTGCTTTTTCAGATGATAGTGATTATATGGCGATGACAGCCTATCGTGATGATTTGCCGTTTAGCGCAGTGAAGAATCGGAAGGATTTGATAGAGGATGAGCTTTCGATAACGCATGGGCATACGGTGACGGGGAATGTGAGGACCGTTGATGGGGTAGAAATGGTTTATTTTGACGCAGGGATTGTAGACGGCATGAACATGGTTTATGTTGTAACAAATGCGGATTTGTATAGTTTTATGACGGTAGTGGTCTCAGAAATACGAAATATTGGAACCGATTATCTAAGCAATGTAGCGAAAGTATTGAAGACGGCGGAAAAAAGGTCGAACACAAATAAGGCATTTGGTGATTCGGGATTTAGTGACATAAAGATGCCGAGTTTTAACATCAAAATAGAGGAGTAAAAATAAGCCCGCGAGAGCGGGCTTATTTTTAACGACCGTCTTTGAGACGAGGATGACGTCTCTTGTCGCTGTGTTTGTGATTATTATTGCGATTCTGTTTTGAAACTGGTCGCAATTTGATTTTTCTTGCCATGGTGTTATTATATCATATTTCTCTCGGATGTGGTATAATTGAACTTGGAAAGGTGGCCGAGTGGTTGAAGGCACTGGTCTTGAAAACCAGAGATGGAAACATCCGCAGGTTCGAATCCTGTCCTTTCCGCCATGGTAGAAATAGCAGAAAAGCGAAGCTTTTCTAGCGAACCGAAGGAAAGAAAAATCTAGAGCTTGCTCTAGTATTTTTATTGACTGAGGATCGCGTAGAAACGAAGTTTCTGCTATTTCTATTACGGCGGCCTTAAAGGACTAGGATTATCAATCCTGTCCTTTCCGCCATGGAATTAAAATAGACCCTGGATGGTCTTATTTATTTTTGGAAATGCTTGTGGTAGAATTATATTAAGAGGGTCTTATTAATATATGGTGGGCAGAGGAGGTGCCATAATGAAAAATAAAAAATGTAAGTATATCTTCGTGACGGGCGGAGTATTGTCTGGAGTGGGTAAGGGAATTACGGCGGCATCGATTGGAGCAATTCTGAAGGCGAAAGGTTATAAGGTAACCATGCAGAAGTGTGACCCATATCTAAATGTCGATGCGGGTCTGCTGAATCCAGTAGAGCATGGTGAGTGTTTTGTAACCCACGATGGCGTGGAGACAGACTTGGATTTGGGTCATTATGAAAGGTTTCTGGATTTTGAAACTAATAAATATTCAATTACTTTATCTGGTTCGATTTACAAAGAGCTGATTGAGCGAGAGCGCTCAGGTGGTTTCCATGGTAGGACGGTGCAACTAGTGCCTCATTTTACTGGGTTGGTGTGTGAGAAGATTGAAAAAGCGTCAGCAGAAAGTGATATTCATATTGTGGAAATTGGTGGAACGATAGGTGATTATGAGGGGCTGCCGTTTGTGGAGGCAATTAGGCTATTTGCAAATAAAGTTGGGCGGCGAAACTGTTTATATGTTTCGGTAGTTTATGTGCCGTTTATCCATACATCGAACGAGTTAAAGACTAAGCCTGCTCAGAATGCATTAAAAGACTTGAGAGGATTTGGAATTATTCCCGATATAGTGTGCGTGAGAACGGAAGATCCAGCACCACGGGCAATTTGTGAGAAGATAGCGGCGTTTTCTGGTATTCCGGGTGAGGCAGTTTTGAATTTGCCAGATATTCAGTCGGTGTATGACGTGCCGTTTAATGTATTACGATCTGGTGTGCTTGAGATACTGAATGATTTTGTAGGGAATGAAGAGGAGCCAGATATGTCAAGGTGGAAGGAGTTTTCGCGGAGGCGGGCACGAAAGTATGCGAAGACCGTGCGAGTGGGATTGGTGGCAAAATATGTGGGGAATGACGATACATATATGTGTGTGACGGAGGCTTTGAAGGCAGCCGGAGCCTGGAATAATGTAAATGTGGAAATTCGATGGATAAATGCGGAGGAGCTTGGAGATAATAATGAAGCGGTTTTTGATGAGCTCAAAGGATGTGATGGAATCGTGGTGCCGGGTGGCTTTGGCGCACGAGGAACGGAGGGGAAGATTAAAGCGGCAGAATATGCTCTAGATAATAATGTGCCATATTTAGGCCTATGTCTGGGCATGCAGGTGGCTTGTATTGCGGCGGCGAGAAAAGGTGGTGTGAAGAATGCAAACTCTGAAGAATTTGGCGCAAGCGAGTCGGATGGTAATAATGTGATTTATATTATGGAAGGACAAAGAGGGAAGGAATCGACAGGAGGAACAATGCGGTTGGGTGACTATAAAGCAAAGCTAAGGGAGAAATCGAAGACGAAGAAGATTTATGAAAAGTATGGCTGGGGGGTAGTTAATGAAGATGGGTACGAAGTAATAGAACGACATCGCCATCGTTACGAGGTGAATCAGAAATTCTTAGATGAGATGGAAAAAGGAGGAATTAGGGTTTCTGGTACTTCGCCTAATGGAAGACTGGTGGAGTTTATCGA
>CAMYWN010000044.1 GCA_947302765.1 uncultured Candidatus Saccharibacteria bacterium | reverse complement strand
CGCCTCGGAAAAAGATGCTGGGAAAAAACTGACCACAATCTACCTTTTTGACGACACTAGGCTAATTGGTATCGTGTATGACGAAGTGGAAAAACTTAAAGCCAATCCGAGCCTAAAATTAAAGTAGATTGCCAGGGTGCATCAGTACAGTTGATATTAATTCTTTGATTTGATATATTATAGTTATCGAAGTTCTCCGAGGGCTCACTTAGAGCCTCGCCCGAGGGCTTCTTTTTTGTTATAAGCGTAGGGTGTGGGGTTGTGGTTTATAAAAATAACACCAACAAGTGGTGTTATAATGCGAATGAGGGCTTGGCCTACTGTACTTCGGCAGTAGGTCGCCCTCAATGGTTTTATTATAGCACACTCAAGTTTTGAGCCAAAGAATCGTTGACACTTCTGAGCCTCTCTGATAGAATCAAGTTAGAAAGACACTAAAGATACTTCGTTGTATACAATAGGTCTTTGAGGGCGATCCCGTGGTTAAGTCTGCGAGATCAAGCCCTCTTTTTTCGTGTGGGTTTTTGTCCTAAACAGAACTCCTCCAAGTGTGCTAGCCTTCTTGGCTAAGCCTGGAGGAGATGTAATATTATTATAGCATGGACTGAATAATATAGTGATTTTGCATGAATATGTAAATTTATGTAGTTTTTTGTATGAAATGCTTGCATTTCTGCAAGAACTTTGGTATCATGTGAATATGAGAGTAAAGAGGTTTTCCATTAAAAACTATCGCTCATTCAATAAGGGCGGAATATTTAACTTTAACGATGATTCGGAACATCTGTCGCTGATTTTTGGGCCGAATGGTTCTGGGAAAACGAATTTCTTTATGGCGCTTAGATTTATGTGTGATTACGTTAAGAATTCGACACATTATGTTCCTACGCCTTATTCATATTATGAACCTTTCTTGTTGAGCAATGAAGATGAAGTCCGGCCGACAGAGTTTAGCTTGGTGCTTGAGGGGAAAAAAGTGTATAAGTATTCTTTTTCTTTAAAAATGGGTAAGGTAGACAACGAAAGCTTAGAAATGGCAGAAGGGAAAGATAATGGAAAATATTTAACAATATTTCGGCGGCGTTCGATTCGTAATGGTGAATATGATATAAATGGCTTCAATAAGGAACTCTTGCATTCAACTCGAAGCGATTCTTTAGTCATAACGAGGGCGTACGAAATAAACAATCCAATTGCGAAAGATTTCTTTTCTTACATAAATAAGATTAAGTTCGTGGATTTCAAATACGCTAGCTTTGGCGATTCTTCAAATACAGCAAAGCGAATATTGGATGATGATAGATATAAAGCTCGAGTATTGGACTATTTGAGAAAATCTGATTTGTTTATTCAGGACATTAGCGTGGTTAGATCAAATATCCCAGAAGAAGTTTTCGACAGTTTGCCTTTCAAAGATGAATTTAAACGAAATTTTGAACGCGTCAGTTACGAAGTGGCCACTTCTCATTTTGTTAGAGATGCAAGTGGTAAAGTACTCGGAGTCCGTAAATTTAATTTACAACATCATGAATCTGATGGGACAAGGAGAATTTTTGAATTGGCGGCATCGATAATCGATGCTATAGATAACGGTGATACTTTGTATATCGACGATTTTGATTCCTGCTTGCACCCAAAAGAGTGTGAATTCATTCTGAGTTTGTTTGATGAAAAGAACAACCCTAATGGTGCACATTTAATAGTTAATACACATTGTACCTATCTGATGGACATGTTTAATCGTAAGAATATTTATTTATTTGGCAAGAATAACTTTGAAGAGACGGAGTTTTGTGGTATTTCTGGTGATTCAAGAGATACCGCAATACAAAAAAAATATAATTTGGGGATGTTTGGTGGAGTTCCTAGGGTGTCGACTAAATGAAGTATATCATAGCCGGAGTTGAGGGAGAGGTGACAGAACCTGCGGGTATAGTAGGCGCCTTGAACTCTTTAAAACAGCAGTCTCCACTAGGATATGCGCATTTGGAGGTCGTACCGTTATCGCTCGGCGGTAATCATGGGCATGGTGAGGTGTTGATACTGAAGTACAAAGAGGAAGTGGAAAAATATCTTAATAACCCAGAGCATTGCGTCGAGAGTGACGATGAAATTTGTAAGTTTTTGGTTTGCGATGATGATGGGATGGCTGAACATGGAATAGAGGAGTCGGTTTTTCGGAAAAAGGTTGTGGAGATTGGGGCTACCCCAATTATTTCTAAGCCAAATTTCGAATACTTTGTGGCAAGGCTGTTTTGGGATGAAAATGAGTTGACTACAATGCTACGTAAGAGAATGGGGCTAAACGACATCATAAGAAGAGGTATCGAAGAGTACAATCAAACGTGCAAGTATGATTTTCAAATGGTTTCGCCGTATATGAAGAAGCACCATCAAACAGAAGATTGGTTTTGGCGATTATTTGATATGAATCCGGAATTTTTACGTAGGGCGATCAATATGTCTGTAGATATTAGAAGAGAGTATTATACGGAGGTGCCGTTGTTGCTTAAGGAAATTGCTGAGCATTTTTATTAGTTTTTCAGCATTCTTGCTGGAGAGGTATCGTTTTAATGGGTCGGGATGAGCAGTATTTTTCGTATTTATACGTGGCGGATGGGATGATGAAGTATCTTATGGTGGGAGAATGTGTCGAAGTGAGAATGTGACAGTGGTGGAGGTGGTGCTTATGATAAAATGGACTAGTATGCTACGTGTTTCGAAAAATAATCGTAAAAATGTTTGGAAGATTGTTTCCGTATTTCTGGTGATCGTTTGGATGGTGGTGATTTTTGTGATGTCGAATTTTCCGGCGGAGACATCAAGCAAACAAAGTGGTGTTGTGGTGGAGGTAGTGAAGACTGTATTTAAAGTTTCGCCAAAACAACCAGATTTATTTAATAATCTGACGACCATTGTGCGAAAGTGTGCGCACGCTTTTGAATATTTCGTGCTTGGGATATTGCTCCTAAACGTGATTCGGCAGTTATGGCCTACGTCGTGTGAGAAGAAGTGGGCGGGATATTGGTATCTGGCGGTAATTGGCGCTTTTGTATACTCAGTGACGGATGAAATCCATCAGGCTTTTGTGTCAGGGCGTTCGTGTGAATCACGTGACATCATAATTGATACTTTAGCTGCTGGTGCGGGGGTGGGAGTGGTGATGTTAATTAGGCGATGGCGGAAGGTCTTCAGTAATCGGGAGGATAAGCAATTAATTGATGGTGCAGCATGATTTTGGTTAGACGTGTTTTTGATGAAATACGTTTAACTGTATAATTCAAGTTTTGTCACTTCTGTTTATTTACGGTTAGGCGTATATTAATAGAAATACGTCTAACCGTAAAAAAGAAAAGTTCACCCCCGTCGAGTTACGGTTAAGCGTATATTGACAAAAATACATCTAACCGTAAGGTTTGATTGCTTTGCTAATGATTTTTGCATAAGCGTGGGGTAGGGGGTTGAAGTTTTTGGTTATTTGTGATTATAATTCCTAAGGCTAGAATAGGAGCTATGTGAGAGAAAATGAAGAAGTGTTTGCTGAATTGAATGCCAAAAACTAGATTTGCACGGCAGGGTGGCTGTTTGTAACATCATAAATTGATAATTTATTTTAGCTTTTTGCCAATTATTGGCGAAATATAGATTTAAATATTGACAAAAGATATTTCATTCGCTATAATACGATTAGGGAGTATAATATGTTATTAAACTTTACGTTTTCTAATTACAGAAGCTTTAAGAGTGAGCAATATTTTTCCATGGAAAGACCTAACAGTATCGATTTTAGAAAAGATTCGATATTGATTACGACTCCTGGTGGGCAAGAAAATATATCCAGAGTTGCTGCTTTCTATGGCGCGAATGCTGCAGGGAAGTCGAATTTTTTGAGCGCTTTGCAACATCTTAGGGATTTAGTGATTAGCGATGAGATTAAATCAGATAACTATATTTCAATTAAGGAACAACCAAGTAATTTTGGGCTATCTTTTGTCGCCAAGAACAATTTTAAATACACCTATTCCTTAAAAATACAAAATAATATTGTGATTGACGAGAAACTATATATATATAAATCAAATAGACCTACCAAGATATTTAATTATTCAAAGGAAGAAGATTGCCTGAGTCTCGGTAGTATGTTTAAGGATGACGAAAAAACCGCAATTAAGTTTAATTTTGAAAAACATCAGAATCAACCGATTATAAGACAGCTTAAGATATCTAATAGCGCGGAGGCGAGATTTGCTTTCGGATTCTTTTATGAAGAAATTTTTCCTAGCATATCCAATCGGGTTGGGAATAGTGCAAATCCTACTAAATTGGCGCATATTATTGAACAAGATGAGGAGATACACAACTTTTTAAACGACACACTATTTGCTGCTGATTTAGGAATAAAGTCAGTGAATCTCGTAGAAGCCGATTCTGGAGCAAATAAGAAACAGCAGGAGATTCTTTCTAGAGCTATGATAGATTTTGCTAAAGCTTCGAATCCAAAGATGTCCGAGGAAGAAATACGGGCATTGGAGAAATCTTCTACATTTATGAACAAGCTAAAAAAAGCTATGTTTGAACACGAGATCGATGGCGTTAGCGCCAGTTTTGATGTTAGCAAGGAATCGGACGGAACGATGGCTGCGTGTGGGATTTTGCTAGATTTATTGCCGATTTTAAAAAATGGTTATGTTTATATTATTGATGAATTGGATAGAAGTCTTCACCCGAGCGTTGTGTCACAGATAATCGATATTTTCAATAGTTCAAGTACTAATCCAAATAATGCCCAACTGATATTTTCAACGCACGATGTTTCTTTACTTGACGCCACTATTTATGGAGAGGATGTGCTTGATAGGGATGAAGTCTGGTTTGTCGAGAAAGATAATAATGGATGTTCTCAGATATATCCGCTTACGGATATAAAGTATTCTACGAAAAAGAGTGACAACATCTATAAAAAATATGTAGGTGGAAAATATGGCGCAACTCCCAGAGTTTCTCTTTCATATATTGTTGAATTATATTGGAAGGGGGTAAATGAGATACTCGAAAAATAGAGGCAGATTGTTTTCTAGAGGCTTGTGCCAACGTTTTTTAATAGTGACAGACGGAGTTGTTACGGAGAGAGGCTATTTTGAGAGAGTAAAATATCTGACACGTGATAGTATCAGGATTGTAGCTAGAAGTAGTAAAGATATTGATGAATTAGTAAATATAGCATTAGTCATGAAGAGTAATAGCGATTATGATTTTGTTGCCGTGGTTTGCGACATAGATCAAAGGCTACAGAATAATAAGACTCGAGAAACACTAGAAAGAGCAATAAAACTAGCAGAGCAAAATCAGATAATTATTTGTTTATCCCATGAATCTTTTGAGGTTTGGCTTCTTGCTCATTTTGGGAACGTAAGCAGTAGAGCCAAAGAAAGGAATCAAGCGCAAGAAATGGCCTTGAAAAAGGGTATCGTAAGAGGACGCGATGGAAAAGTTGTTGTCAGAGAAATTATTACAAAAGAGAGTATATTGGTTGCACTCAAGGAGGTTGAACGAATGAGAAAAGTCTATGGATCAGATATTTTAACAAGTGCGCCAATGACCGATGTAGATATGATAGTGAAGAAGATACGCCTAACGCCATGATCGATGATCCTATTGCAATCTGATATAACTTAAGTATTAGAGCACTCGCACGGCGCCGAAGGTGCCTACCGTGGGGGCTTTTTTTGGAAAATGTGGTATAATACAATTATTGAGGGCGACCTCGTTCTAATTAAAGCGGGGCCAAGCCCTCTTTTTTTGTTTTGCGTCTTTGAATTAACATAGGTGTGGGGTAGGGGGCAGATGTTAATCCTCAAATAGACCGTGGACACTCAATAAGGTAAAATAGTTAGTGATA
>CAMYWN010000043.1 GCA_947302765.1 uncultured Candidatus Saccharibacteria bacterium | reverse complement strand
TTGAATGTGCCAACATTTTTATTATACTAGTATATCTGTGTTTTGTCAAGGTTGCCGTATTAACTCAGAACCTTTGCAACATAAAATGGTAAGATTCTTGCCATCAAAAAAGGTAGATTCTATACTTATATCAATATCACTTAAAATAAGGAGAACCTACCTATGTCATATTGTACAGGTAAAAACATAGAAAAATCAAGAGGTAAAGCTATGAAAATGCTGGTTATAGAGAAAAAACCAGTAGGAGTAGTAGCAAATCGTTTCGGAGTACATAGAAGTACAATTTGGAGATGGCACCAAAGATGGCTAGTCCAGAACAGTCATATAGAACTAGAAAACCCCATAAGACGTAAATACTTGGGTATATCAGCCTACAAATATGAATTATGTAAGTGGAATATATCTTCGCTTTCTGCTGCTCCTAAAAACCCTCATACACTTTCAGATGACCTCATTCAATTGGTTTTAGATATAAGAGATCAGTTAAAACGTTGTGCTGAAGTAGTCTGGTATCACATCAATTCGGTTCTATGTATTAGAATTAGTCTATCTAGCGTAAGAAGGATACTGAAGCGATATGGTAGGATGAAGAAGCCTAAACACCACAAAAATAGACGATATAAGGGGATTCCAAGGCCACAAGTATTAGCTCCTGGTGATTTAGTGGAGATAGACACAATACATCTATTTAACCCAGTAAGTAAACAAAAAAGATACATTTATACAGTAATAGATCTATATACCAGAATGGCTTACGCTAGAGTATATAAGGAGTTAAAGCCAATTAATTCGTTAAACACCATCTTGGAAGCAGAGCAATACTTTGGCTTTAAATTCAAAATAGTACAGAGTGATAATGGACTAGAGTTTGCTAGATATTTTGAAACTAGACTAGAAAGTAAAGGAATTAAGATACGACATACAAGATTAGGCCGCCCAAATGATAATGCCCATATAGAAAGATTTAATCGTACACTCCAGGAAGAATGCACTGGAAACTATTATTTAGAGAGCGAATCATTAAAGAAAATGGATGATAAAATCCTCTCCTATATTGACTTTTATAACTACCGTCGTATACACTTAAGTATAAGTTATAGAACCCCTGCCGAAATGTTGCATAGGTTGTGAAAGTTGTATGGGTTGCGAGGATGGGGGCGGTGGAGTGACTACGTAAGTCTTCCATAGGGCGTCACCTCAAAAAATCTCAAATAAATTTGAGATTTTTCTTGGTTCCTTCTATGGTGGAGTGTGCGAGATGCTTTATTTTTGCTTTGCAAAAAATAAAAACTTCGGGGCGTCGTCTCGCAAGAGCCAGAATAAAGTCTGGTTCTTGGCTCGTCTCCTACCGAAGGCGAACTCTGCGAGTTCTCGTCTCACACATTGCCGTGCATAGAAAATACTCAACCAGCAGGTTGAGTATTTTCTATGGTGGAGTGTGCGAGACTCGAACTCGCCACCTCAGCTATGCCATAGCTGCGCTCTACCGGATGAGCTAACACCCCAAAATCTTAATCAGTGTTTCATTCATGGACGGGTCCTGCCGCCGCATGCTTCCTCCACCTTTGCAGCAGCTCGGGCGGGGGTCCCATAAGCGACGTCACGCGTCCATGAATGACAGATTAAATGTTCGCTTGTAGTTTTATTCTAGCATAATCCATGATAAAATAAAAGTATGAAGATTTATTATCCTGGATTTTTACCACATTGGCGTGTCTAAGACTTTTTTGATTCAGTAATTTTAACAGGAGATTTTTATGAAAACTATTTTAACAGGGATTAGGGCGAATTCAGAGTTGCATCTTGGGCACTATCTTGGCGTAATTATTCCCATGACGAGGCTCGCTAACAAATATTCGAAAGACTATAACGTAAACATTTTTGTGCCGGATTTACATTCGATTGTTTCAGAAATTGATGGCGATTTGCAAAAAAACATCGTGAGGACTATTAAATACTACTTGGCGGCAGGCCTCGAGATTAATGATAATATCCATATTTATCGTCAGAGTTATATTCCAGCACATTCTGAGCTTTGCTGGATTTTGAACTGTGTTGCAACGATGGGCGAAGCTTCTAGGATGACGCAATATAAGGAAAAGTCGGAAGGCAGGGAATCGTGTAATGTAGGGATATTCGATTATCCAGTTCTAATGGCGGCGGATATTCTACTATATTCGGCGGAATACGTGCCAATTGGTGAGGATCAGTTTCAGCATATTGAGCTGACTCGGAACCTAGCCACGCGCTTTAATCATAAATATGGTGAAATATTTACAGTGCCGGTAAAGACTGCCGATCAGGTAAAGTTTATGGGGGTGTCAGATGGAATCCGGATTCGTGATTTACTTAATCCCGAGAAAAAAATGAGTAAATCCACTAAAGCTGAAAACTCGAAAATAATGTTGGACGACGAACCGGCCAGGGCAGCAAAGAAGATTATGTCGGCTACTACGGACTCTCTCGGCAAAATTAAGTTTGACATGTTTAATCAACCTGGAGTATCGAATTTATTACAGATAGAGGCTCTAATTAACGACCGGCCTTTACAGGATGTGATTTCTGATTGGGCTGGAGAAACGCGCTATGGGGAGCTAAAGAAAAAGGTTGGCGAGAGCGTTAGTACGATGCTCACTGGTTTTCAAAAGAAGTTGGGAGAAATTAGTGACGATGAAGTATTTTCGCTATTTCAATCTGGCGAAGATTACGCAAATAAAGTAGCAACTGCGAAGCTCTTAGAAGTGCAAAGAGCGGTTGGTCTTAGGGATTAGCTAAAAGAATATCCGGGCGTTCTTTGCGCCAAGTCAGTAAGGCATCAAGACGTAAAGGCCTTTCTGAATTCTTGTCGACATAGCCTGTCGGATTACCGCGACTAAGAGCTATAACACATTGCACAACAAAATAACCCCAAGAAGGGGTGAAGTGAAAATTGAGGGTAGCGGGCAGCCTGTTACTTGAACCCTCTATCATATCACATATGTTAATATTAGTCAAGTTATGGTATAATTATCTCTATGATTCGAACAGGGAAAAAGTTTAGCAAGCCAGCAATGTCTAGGGTAATAAATGGTGATGTAGAGCTGAAGTCTCAACAGGAAGCTGTCAATAAGACCCGACTTGACCATATGATGGTGAAAATTTTTAAGAGCTACAATCGCTCGACCCTGCAAAAATTTATCGAAAATGGTTTCGTGCGAGTGAACGGGGAAGTGATATTGAAGCCGAATCAGAAATTTGATGATAATGTTAGGATTGACTTATTGATTCCCGATGAGTTAAGGAACGCTGACATGGAGCCGGAGATTTTATATGAAGACGATAATGTTTTGGTTGTCGTAAAGCCAGCTGGGATGTTAAGTGAGCCCAGAGGGGAGTATTGTCCCGAAAAAACACTAGGTGATTATGGGATTGTGGTACACAGATTAGATCGTGATACAAGTGGTGTGGTAATTTTGGCAAAAAACGAAGAGGCAAAGAAGTTCCTAAAAAAACAGTTTCAACTGCGCAAGGTGCATAAAGTCTATAATGCGATTGTTGTGGGACGACCAAAACTCGAAAAGGCGAGGATTGATTTGCCGCTCATTCGAAATCTTAAACGACCGACTACGTTTTTGGTTGATGCAAATGGCAAGGAATCGGAGACTTTTTACGAGTTAAAACGCGCTAGCGATGATTACGCTTTGGTGGAGCTTAGGCCAACAACCGGCCGAACTCATCAACTTAGGGTACATATGAAATATCTTGGACATCCGATTCTGGGTGATTTAGTATATGGTGAACCTATTACTGATAAAAAGATTAAGCCGCGACTATATTTACATGCGAAGACGTTAGAAATAGTTTTGCCTAGTGGTGAAAAAAAGGTATTTACTGCTCCTTTGCCGCAGGAGTTTAATGATGTTTTTTGACGATGTGGCTAGTGTTGCCAATATAGCTTCGTCGGCCGAGACTTCTATTTTCGTAATTCCGGACAGTATTGACGTACAAATTCCGCAAGCGTTGATTTTGAAGCCCGAGGAAAAAGCGTCTATTACTATAGAACAAGTACGTGATGTGTTGCAAATCGTGCAGAAGAAACAGCTGTCAGAGATATTTGTCATGGTGAGACCGGCTGATGCACTGAATCTAGAAGCCGCGAATGCGCTTTTGAAGACTCTGGAAGAGCCGCAAAAGCGAGTGCACTTTGTTCTGGTAACTAGTACTCCGTCGAAGCTTTTACCAACAGTCCTCAGCAGAAGTGCGATTTATTTTTTGCGAGAGAGTGCTGACTCGATCAGAGATATTAACGTCGACAAAAAAACGCTAGCATTCGCCAAGAAGTTAATAGTGGCGAAACCCCATGAGCTTTTTGATTTAGCCGAGGAAATAACTAAGAAGAAAGACAATGTTAGGCAGTTTACACTTGGTATTTTGGGAGCTGCAATAGAGGTATTATATAAAACCTATTTAATCAATCAGAAGGCTGTTTTTTTAAACAAACTTCCGAAGTTTTTATCGGCTTATGATGCAATTAATAATAATGGACATATTAAATTACACTTGGTTGCTGATTTGATGTAGTTTTTGTGTTCCCAGGGCAGTTTGCTAGGTGGATTTTATCGTGCGGTGATTGGTTGATGTTTTGAATGGCGCTACTCAGGATGGCTGCGTCGTGTGGTATTTCGGGATAGTATAGTTCCAATTATATTGTTTTTATGATAAAATTGGCGCATGATAGCTGTAGCTACTATTATGTTGTTTGTCATTTATCTTGATTTCTTTTTTCCTGTGAAAGAGAAGCCAAAAAGGACGCAACAGAATTCTACTAAGTATGCCGCTCAGATGAAGAAACTGTGGCAAATCGCGCAGACCGCGATGAAAGAACGCAAGCCATTCCGTGCGGAAAAAGCCTTGTTGACGATTCTGAAATTTGATGAAAAGAATGCCGCCGCTTACAATCGTTTGGGTATTTTGTATGCTAAAAGTGAGAAATACGATGAGGCCGTGGAGTGTTTTGAGATTGCGCAATCTCTTGATAATAATCCCGCCTCAATACATAATGCTGGTCTAATTTATCTAGAGACTGGTGCGTATGAGAAGGCCGGGATTGCTTTTCGTCAAGCAATTGCGCTTGAGGGGGACGTGCCGGCGAGGTATATTGCACTGGCTAAAGCTGAAGAAAAAATGGGGCGCAACAAGAAGGCTGTCGATGCACTCGAGAGTGCTTTCGAGCTAGATCCGAAGGTCTCTACACTGCGCCAGATTTTGGCAATTTACGAGAAGACCGGCGATATTGAGGCTGCGACGGCAACATCTGCGCGCATCGAAGAACAGATTGCAAAAGAAACTATTGCAAAACAGAGGCGTTCAGTAAAAGCTAGGGCAGCTTCGACCTCACGAAGTAGGCTTCCTTTACGTGCTAAGATAGGGAATGGGCGTACTGTTTCTCGTGGCAGAGGAAAGATTGATGCTCAGACTGGGCTCAAAGCGAGTTCAAGTGTTTCCAGTAATAAAGAAACCAAGATGCCAGGACGAATGGTAAAGACTCGCATTATTCGGAAGAAGGCTTGATTTTTTTAAGATTCGGATTTTGGTGTCTTCTTCTTGCGAAGTGCATCTTATGGATGAGCGAGCAAGAAAAAATGCCGAGATGCCGGCTTTTAACTCAAATAAATGGTGCTGGAGGTAGGACAGTTATTTTACTTCGCAAAATAACAACGCCGGGCGTCGCCTCAAAAAATCTCAAATAAATTTGAGATTTTCACTCGGCTCCTACGGCGTCCGAACCTACGGTTCTCGTCCTACCTCACAATGTCAAAATTAAAATAAGACCCTTCGGGTCTATTTTAATTTTGGTGCTGGAGGTAGGACTCGAACCTACGAAGCCCGAAGGCGAGAGATTTACAGTCTCTTGTCATTGCCACTAGACGACTCCAGCTGAT
>CAMYWN010000042.1 GCA_947302765.1 uncultured Candidatus Saccharibacteria bacterium | reverse complement strand
GAAAAAATCGAAAAATTCGCCCGCCGCACCGACATGAATAACTATGCTAGCATCAATCGTCTAAGAGATATTATGAAAAAACTTGGTATTCGCGCCGAACTTACTAACCAAGGTGCCAAGCCCGACTCAATTATTAGCATTGCCGGCAAAGAATTTACCCTCGTAGAGGACTATTAGTTATTGTCTGCGACAAAGACTCAACCACTGTTGCCCAAAAAAGATTCAGTAAGCTTTAGCATCCATAAGCCAGTAAAGTAATATTCTCACAGAAAGAGCTAATAAAAGTTAAAGCACTTTTTAGTGGATATAGTTAAAATTCCCCACTGCGCTGGCTGGGATGGTAGCGCGTGTGATTCTTCCGACACGATAGTTGTAATTGGCTTCTTGTACCACAATCGAACCATCGGCATTGATGCCGACCACGACGCCAACGTGGCCATAAACGCCAGCAGGGGTCTGGAATACGGCATTCACTTCTGGCGTATTATTCACTACGAAACCAGCAGCCCTAGCAGCGGCAGCCCAGTTACGAGCATTTCCCCAGGTAGCGCTGACTGGCCGCAAATTCGAAAGACCACTGACATTGCGATACCATGTAGCGTAGCCCACACACTGACCACCACCGTAGTAGTTATAGCCAATTACTTCGATACCTAATCTCTCGGATGTGTCACCAAGGTATGTATAGGAATATGTCGTGGTGTAGGTTGGGCGGCGTATAACCGGCGCAACGTACTCTGGGCGCTCCTTTTCTGGTAGAGAGCCATCCTTAATATAGATATGTTGGCCTTCGGCTAACGGCTTAGTGTCCAGATCGTTAAAAATAGTGATTTCGTCAACATTTGAACCGTACTTTTCGGCAATAGATTCAACCGTATCGCCTGATTTTACAACATAGATAATTCCAGGTTCTTTTGGTAGATACAGGACCTTGCCGGCCTCGACGGCGGTAGTCTTGAGTCCGTTCGACCAACGTATTTGATCGGTTGTGATGCCATACCTAGAAGCAATGTCGTCCATGCTCTCGCCTTCTTGCACGGTGTATTCTATCACCCATTCGCGCGTGTCTACATCGGTTAAACTCGGCTTTTCTAGCTTACCTGCGGAGGTCTGGCCAGAATCATACATCGCGGTAGCGATGACGTAGTTTGAGGCCACATCTGAAGCGCTAGCAAGTCCCAAGGTATCCGATAAATCAGCGACAATATATAACTCGGCGATCTGGTCGCGGGATACATTATCTTCGCTGTCTACAAACGAATCGAGGCTGACATTGGCACTTGCGTTCTTCTTATCAAGAGAACCCACAAAAACCAACGCCAACGTCAAGATTGCAGTTATAGCATAAGGCAAAACGCCTTTGATTGTGTTTAGATGAAAATTATTCTTATTCTTCGTCATAATGAAACATTACAGAGCACCTGGCAATGTAACTGACTATTCTGGATATGCTCAGACTCTGTATAACTATAATACATCATACCGTCATCTCCTGTCAAGAAATAAAGATAACTAGTTTCCGACGGCTCGGCAACCGCTAGGAGCGCCGACAGCCCAGGATTTGCAATCGGTCCGCACGGCAGGCCGGGGTTTTTCCTGGTATTATAACAAGAATCAATTAGTAGGGCGGACTGGTTGTCTGTGTAAGTCTGCCTCTCTGGATCAACCTGATCAATTGCGTATGATACAGTCACGTCGCTACCTAGCGGAATACCATAGGACAGTCTGGAGAGAAAAACTTGTGCCACGGTAGGTTGATCATTTGGGTTGGCTTCTTTTTGCACAATTGAGGCTAAAGTGATACCTTCGAATAAGCTAAGGTTGCGTTGGTTATATTTTTCTTTTAGATTATTCTCATCTATTACCCGTTGCATCTCATCTAGAAAAGCACTTAAAACCTCTTCAACAGTAGCTGTTTGATAAAATTCATGGGTATTTCCATATAAATACCCCTCCAAAGTGGCCCCCTCAGGGCGCTCCTTGAGGCAATCAAAATCATAGTCTTTATGAAACGCCACCTCGATTTCGTTTTCATCATAGCCGACGTCCAGAAGCTTTGCCTTGATGTCTAAAAGTGATTCTCCAGGCAAAATCGTGAAATTAAAAACCTCGGCCTTCATTGCGGCCTCTTGTTTAGCATACTCTTCCCTTCGTTCGTCAGCACGCAGTTTTTTGACGAGTAATATCCCTCCAATTGCGGCCAAGACTACGATAGTCAAAATAATAATCAGGGATGTTATTTTGGTTGCGGTCTTAATTTTATGCTTAGTTTTTTTGGTTTGTAATAACATTTTGTCGGCTTCCTTTTTTGTGATATTTGCTGCGACTTCCTTAGCATCATTAAGCGCAGCTTTAGTGTTGGCTATGATTTTTTTTGAACCAGAAGCGTTGACTGTTTCTGGCGGGGCATTCTCGGGTACTTGTTTCGTCGTCGTAATGTTTTCGATAAAATCTTGTAAGATAATCGTGGCTGCTTCAGTGTCGATGTCTCCCTTTTGATAATGTTTCTTGCGCTTTTTGAGCCTTTCTTCGGCTAATACCGAGGTTAGAGATTCGTCTTGGAAACGAATTTTGGCATTTGGGATTTTTTCGACCATTACCTTGGCGAAATTTCGTACAAATAAAGATTGCTTGGTTTCTTCTCCGCTATTATTGCGAGGTAATCCTAGTACGAAGAGATTGGTACGGTTTAGCTTTGCAATATGTGCGATTTGCTCAAACTCGAGTCCATCAACCTCGACAAAGCCAACCGGTACTGCAATTTTTGTGCTTGAATCTGCCTTTGCTACACCGATACGCTTTTCTCCGACGTCTAATCCGATAACTTTCATATTAATTATGATTACTCTTTGGTAGTTTCATCTTGGCTAGAGTCAGATGAGTCTTGCTGATTGTTGTCTTCTTCGTTATCCCACTTTGTTTCAATCTTGCCGCCATTTTGATCTTTTACCTCGAAGGTAATAGTAATCTTGTTTGGGTCGTTCGGGATAGTAGAGACCCAGGGCACAGATTTATCAATCCTGACCTCAATACCTTCAATATCTTTCAAATCATGCTGTGCTTCACCAAGACCCTTGCCCCTAACCTTTTCGATTACGTCGTTTTCAGTAATGCGCGGGCCAACAGCGTAAGAAGTCTTTAGTTTACCCGTAAAACCAGCACTCGTCTCCATGAAACTTTCGATAAACGGTTTCTTCATTTCATAGATTTTTTTATTGTCGCCGAGTTCGGCCTTCTTGGCGATAAACTGCTCTATCTTAGTCTTATCTACTACATAGACAGACGCTTTTGTGGTCGCCTTCAGCATAGGAGTGACACCCTCTTTAACTTCTTCACCGACGGCAGGAGTCGGCACAGCGTCGTTGGCGGTTTGCCTGAAACTTGAGTCGATAACGAGATCACTGTCGCTTATCTGTTCTTGGTAGAGTAAATCCTTCTTGTTCTCTGTTTCTTCTGGGGTCGATTCGGCCAACGCAGCTTTGGCCTTGTCGACATCGGCCTGAGTCACAATTGTAATTTCTTCATCCGTACCGCCCGTCATGTCTTTCGACGAATAAGCGAACACTCTAGCATTTGTGTCCCAACCAGAGCTTGATGCCGCGATATTGTATTTTGTTCCTGGTTCACTTGCCACAACGGGCACAGTTCCATTTACTCGGCAACCATAGTCAACTAAACCCTCAGGTTTTGTCTTGTTGGCGCAATCTTCCTTTCCTTTACCGTCATATTCTAGAACCACTTGTTCGGTGGCGGTATAAACTAGTCCAGAAATTGTGAACTGTTCACCTTCTTTTATCTGGGTAGAGGCAGGGATGTTAAGCGGAAAATAAGCATACACGTCCACTTCGCCAGTCGCATTCTTGCCTACGTTTTTCTTGCCGGTCGCTTCAAACTTGACCTCTTGACTAGACTCCACCTTCTTCTCTTCGAGATAAAACTTACCCTCATCTGCGTTTTCTTCGCTTAATACGGTCGTGAACGTGACATTCTCCGAAAAATTGTTCGAGTTAGTGCGAATGCTGATCTGAATAGAGACGGCCGGAGCAATCACGAGCGCCCAAACTAGGAACATAATCAAGAATACCCCACATGTTCCCAGCGCGATTGAAAGCTTTTTGTTGTTTTTTAGCCAGCCCAAAAACCCCGCACCACCGGATTTTGATTTGCTAGTCTTAGAACTGTTGTCTTGACGATCTTTTTTTGCGGTAGTTTTTGCGTCTTCATCTTTACCTGTGGAGTCATCCTGCTCGTCCTTATTCTCATCTTTCTCTTCATCCTGCTTAGCCGTTACTGGCTCTGCCTTTGTCTCTTTTGTCTTAGCGTCGCCTTCTTCTGTCGCATCATCTTCGGTTTCACTGATATTTTGAGCATCGGTATCTTCTTCTTCTGGTGTCTCAAATAATTCTTCGCTAGAAATCTCATCGTCACTATCCTCAACCGTGGGAATTGTAGGGGCTGACTGGAGATTTTTCGTAACGGGCAGTTTGACGTTGGCCGCAATTTTCTTAATAGATGGATCGGTCGTGACTAGGACTATTTTCTTTTTTGCGGTCGTAGCGGTTTTTGCCATAAGCTTGATGTTTACTACGCTTCGAAATACGCCTGCCTTCTTTGGTGGAACAAGGGCGACAATTTTTTCTTTTGAGTTTTCGATCTTTAGGATAATATCCGTAATATCATCCTCGGGCTCAATGTAAATAACGTCTTTATTCATACATAAAATATATCACATTTCTAGAAGCTTGTGTTAAAATATTCGTAGATGAATCTGTTTAAACATACTAATAAAAAAACGAGTAGTGACCATCTAGCGCTCGCCGAGACGATTTTGAATTCTCTCGCCGAGGGTGTCATAATGGTCGCCAAAACTGGCGTAATAGAGTTTATTAATAATGCGGCTGCCACTATGACCGAGTGTGGTGGCGCCAAGAATGCTATTGGCTTGGATTATGGCCTAGTTATTAAAATTGAGTCAAAAGAAGGGCGCGAGTTTTCCGAGCAGGAGAATCCTTTGTCTAGAGCTATCAAAATGAATCAGCCTCTAGATTCCTTTCCTGTTCGTCTCGTCCCTGCCCAGTCTGACAAGCATACCCCTGTAGCAATTACCGTGATACCATCGGGCTTGAATTCTGCAAATCAGATTATTACGTTGCGCGATATTACGAAAGAACTAGAGGAAGAAGGTGAACAGACCGAGTTTATCTCGACCGCCTCTCACGAGATGCGTACGCCGGTGGCCACGATTGATGGCTATCTCTCGCTAGCGATTAACCCTCAGACCGCCACAATCGACGAACGAGCACGGGGGTACCTGACTGCCGCTCAAGCCGCTTCTAAACACTTAGGTAAGCTTTTTCAAAACCTTTTGGATGTCACGAAGCTGGACGATGGCAAGATTAAGCTCCAGATGGAGCCGGTCGAAATGGTAAGTCTCACCAAAGAAATCGCGAACGACTATCTCGAGCAGGCGAAATCCGCTAAAATTACCTTCAATTTTGGCTCAAGTGAACCGTCGGCATCCAATCAAGAGCACCGCATGGAGCAAGTTGTTTATGGCCTAGTTGATGTTAGTTTTGTGCGCGAAATTATGGACAACCTAATCGAAAACGCTCTAAAATACACCCCCGAGGGCGGTTCAGTTTATGTCAATGTCAGAGGTGATGGCGATAAAGTACTTATTAATGTTACGGATACCGGGATCGGTATATCGCCTGATGACCTGGGTCATATTTTCCAGAAATTCTATAGAGTAGACAATTCCGACACGCGCACAATCGGTGGCAACGGCCTCGGTCTTTACTTGGTCAAACAACGTGCCGAAGCGCTAGGTGGCAAAGTTTGGGCCGAGTCAGCCTTCGGTGAAGGTTCGACGTTCTATGTCTCGCTTCCCCGTTTGTCGAGTGACGAATACGAAAAACGGATGATTATGGTGAGAAATCTCGAGGCCAAGAA
>CAMYWN010000041.1 GCA_947302765.1 uncultured Candidatus Saccharibacteria bacterium | reverse complement strand
ATGTTTAACCCTGGGCTCAAAGAGCTCGAAGACCCTCAGTCGACTTTAAAGCTATTACCGTACGTGGATATTCTGAATGTGAATAAGTCGGAAGCCGCTAAATTGGTCCCCGGGGTTACACTAACGGAGTTGATATATCATCTTAATAATATTGTGGACGTCGCAATAATCACCAATGGTCCGATGGGCGGAATAGCCGGAGATGGAGAGAGCACATATAGATTTGGTATCTACGAGGACAAAAAAGTCAAGGACACAACTGGAGCCGGCGATGCTTTTGGCTCTGGCTTCTTAGCTTCGCTAGCAGCTAGACATACTTTTCGACAATCTTTGATTTTTGCCTCAGCGAATTCAACTTCCGTCGTATCAAAGCTTGGTGCCAATAGAGGCATCCTCTCTGCAAAGGACTCTCTTAATCTACACCCAATGCCAATTCAAAAAATATAAGGAAAAAACATGTTAAAATCTGAGGAAGAATTATTAAAAAAGTTATCAATTGCAGATCTTGAACGTGCGAATGCTTATGCCAAAGACTTAGGACGAGGTTTACAGATTGTGCGTTCTTTCCCGCAAGGCGTGACGATTTTTGGGTCGGCTAGATTACCACAGGAACACAGATATTGCAGGCTGGCGTACGAGCTAGGAGGATTACTAGCTAAGAATGGTCACGCAGTGGTTACGGGTGGAGGGCCCGGTATTATGGAAGCCGCTTCACACGGAGCTTATGAAGTAGGTGGGCGTTCGATTGGTCTTAATATTACCCTTATACACGAGCAATTTCCGAATCCTTATCTCACTGATTGTTTAACGTTTGAATACTTCTTTGCGCGCAAGGTCTCATTGGCCATGTCTTCTAAAGTATTTGTATTTTTTCCTGGGGGATTTGGCACTATGGATGAGCTTTCAGAAATACTTTGTCTGATGCAGGAAAAGAAAATGCCGACAATGCCAGTATTTTTGCTAGGAGAGGACTATTGGAAGGGATTTGATAAAATGATTGGTAAGATGATTGCTCTAAAGCTAATCAGCGTCAGTGATACAGGCCTCTTCAAGATTACTGATAACCCAATGGAGGTAGTAAAAGCAGCAAATAAAATTGGTCATCCTAAAGTCTCCGAAAACTACTATGATGGTTTTCGAGAGGCTAGTAAAATCATGAGAATGGCCGAACTAAATCGGCCAAACCCATCTGGCGGTAATCAGGTTAGTATTTAAAACCTAGGCCAGGTTCTTTCTCGGCTATACGAATTAACTCATTGTATTTCGCGATACGTTCGCTACGGGACAAAGAACCAGTCTTAATCTGTCCAGCACCAAGGCCAACGGCGAGATGCGCAATGGTGACATCTTCAGTTTCACCAGAACGATGCGAGATAATAGTGCCGTAATTAGCACGTTTTGCCATCAACACCGTAGCGATTGTTTCACTAAAAGTACCGATTTGATTTGGTTTAATTAAAATCGCATTAGCGACACCCTCTTTGATACCGCGGTTTAGAAGTTTGCCGTTAGTTACAAATAAATCATCTCCGACCAGCTGAATACGATCGCCGAACCTCTCGGTCATTTTCTTCCAGCCATCCCAATCGTTTTCAGCTAGCCCATCTTCGATTGAAATAACTGGATAGTTATTAATAATCCAGTCGTACCAATTAATCATATCGTCGGCAGATTTCCAATCGCCATTGGTTTTTAGTACATAATGGTCCTTATCGTAGAATTCCGTAGCTGCGATATCCATCGCCATAGCAATATCCTTGCCTAGTACGTAACCAGTCTTTTCGATGGCCAACTTGATACATTCGAGCGGTTCATTATTGCCATCGCGTACGTATGGAGCATAGCCACCCTCGTCGCCAACGGTTGTGGGGTAACCCCGCTCACGCAAAACATCTTTAAGAGAATGAAATACTTCTGATCCCATACGAACTGCTTCGGCAATATTGCTAGCTGACCTCGGGATAATCATATATTCCTGGAAGTCTGTTGCCCAGCTAGCATGAGCGCCGCCATTCATTACATTCATCATCGGCATCGGTATCGACATTTGTTCCGTAGTACCCGCGAGCTCTGCGACATAGCGGTAGAATGGTAACTTGCGGATTTTCGCATTCGCTTTAGCATTAGCCAGGGAGACTGCCAGGATAGCATTGGCCCCTAAGCTAGATTTATTACCAGTCCCGTCTAATTCCAGCATTAAGCGATCAACGAATTGCGGATCGGCGTCGTTGCCCAATAATACGTCACGAATTTTAGAATTAATGTTCCATACCGCTTTTAAGACGCCCTTGCCGTGATAGCGGGCCTTATCACCGTCTCTGAGTTCTAGCGCCTCACCGGAACCAGTAGATGCTCCGGAAGGAACAATCGCTCTTCCTATCACGCTATTATTAATATATACATCCGCCTCGACCGTAGGATTCCCACGCGAATCCAGAACTTGTCTTGCTTTAATATCGCTTATTATATATTTATCCATAAGTATATTATAGCACGTAGAGTTATGATATAATGATGACAATTATTAATAATAGGAGTTATATGAATAACGAAACACCCAATATAATGAATAGCCCCGCCATAGAACAGACGGGAGAAGTTATAGGTAAGACACCAGCTTCACCTTCGAAGCTTGGGCTACTAATTGGGCTAATCGTTGGCGCCGTAGCACTGGTAGGAATCGTGGTAGCAGTAGTAGTTTTAGTCAATTCCACCAAAAAGGAGAGTGCGTTCGATCTGGCAGTACAGAAGCTTCTAAGTCAGGAAGAGACCCGTAATACGAAAGTTACCGGTTCGATTCAAATCGATACACCAGATTCTTCTTCTGGAATATCAGAAATAAACTTAACTATCGATAGCGAAGTTGTTGGTGCTTCGTTAATGAATAACACAAAGATAGGGGCAGAAATTAAACTTGTGGGTGGTCAGTCTATCTATCCGGAGTTTGAGGGTGTCTATACAGATAGTGGCGACATTTTTATCCGTCCAAGTGGGCTAATTTCTAGCATTAGTAAGCTAGCCGGAGCTTCTTATGAGTCCTTATCTAATGAAGTTCCTTTAATAAAGATCCTCGGCGACATTGATAATAACTGGCTTTATACGACTTCAGACGAAATTAAAGGCTTTATAAGTTCCAACGATAATAGTATTGCTAGGATCGAAGATGGATCCGTGCAGTGTCTAAGTAAGTTTGCTACTAGTTTGACACAAAACACATACAGTTTAACTGAGCTATATAACAGTCATCCGTTCATCACCGCCACTCAGGATGACCTCACCATCACTCAGAAAGCCAACCCACTTTATAAGGTCGTCATCAATAGAGATGATCTGGTTGCGTTTAGCGACGATTTCAACAATACGGCTTTGGTGAAAGAATTCCTTGGTTGCGTAAATGCGTCGGCATCTCCTGTTGATAGCAATGCTATCGACGAACTGATCTCTATATTGCCAGAAATATATGCAGAGATTGACGATAATCACGACATCACGAGATTTTATACTGCACTTGACGCCGAGACGTATGGCGCAGATGTCGTTATTGATTTGAGTTTTTCGCATCCAAACACCGTGAATATCGTAGAGCCAACTGAATACCAAAATCTTAGTGAAACGATAGAAAAGTTCATGCAAAGCGCGTCAAATTTATAACAAGAAGACTGCTCAAATATTATTCTGTTGTATAATAGCTTCATGAATGAGGCTCTGAAACAGAAGTTAAATAAACTCCCGTCGAGTCCGGGAGTTTATTTTCATAAAAACGATACGGGGGAGATTATTTATGTTGGTAAGGCTGCTGTTTTAAAAAACCGTGTGAGGCAGTATTTTCAAAAATCCAAGAAAGACCCCAAAACCGAAGCTCTCGTAGCCGAAATCAACGACACCGATTGGATAGTGGTAGATACCGAGATGGATGCACTCTTCCTGGAGGCGGAGATGATAAAGCGATATATGCCAAAATGGAATATATTGCTAAGAGACGACAAGGCCGTGTCATATGTAAGAATCAATATGAACGATGAAGTCCCGTATATTAGTTTTACTAGAACTCCTCAGGACGACAAAGCGACCTACATTGGTCCATTTTATGGTAAGAGCGCGGTAGAAAGAGCTCTTAGAATTCTACGCAAAGTCTTCCCATATTATACTAAGCCTTATACCGGGAAAAAGTCGTTAGATACAGATTTAGGACTAAGCCCTGGTATCGAAATAGGCAATACAACGCCTAAGGATTACAAACGAAACCTAAAGAAACTTATTCGCTACCTTGAAGGAGATCGTCAGAAACTCCTAAAAGATATCGAAAAGGCCATGCACGAAGAATCACAGAAAGGGAATTACGAACTAGCCGCAGAAGCAAGAGATCAACTTAGGGGGCTTCAGGAACTCCGAAAACGCATCGTTTTTTCGGATAAAGAATTTCTAGATATTTCATCCGACCAAGCGCTACATCAGTTGCAAGAAATGCTACATCTGCAGAATCCTCCGCGCAGAATTGAAGGCTACGATATTTCTCATCAATCTGGCGAGAATACCGTAGGAAGCATGGTGGTGTTTATTAATGGAGCTTCGGCTAGGAACGAGTATCGAAAATTCAAAATTCGCTCTTCGAAGAATGATGATCTTAGGAGTATGTGCGAGATGCTGGAGCGACGGCTAAAACATCCGGAGTGGGATTTGCCAGACTTAATTATTCTTGATGGGGGGATCACTCAGGTTAATGCAGTTTTGCCGTTAGTTAACCCCTACGGTATTCCTGTACTTGGCCGCGATAAATCAGGCGACCACACAAGAAACGCCGGAGTAAACTTGGTAATCCCAGACAAACAAGGCCTTAGGCATCTTGAGCTACCTAACGGTTCACATATCGCGCGCCTAATTGCGCGCATTGATGAAGAAGCGCACCGTTTTGCGATTACATATCATTCTTTACTCAAAAGAAAAAATATGCTAAAGTAGAGAAAGGAGTTATTTATGCAATTAGGAAGTATTTTAGAAACTGTTACTTTTATTTCAGCGGTTTTGACCATTCTCCTCATTCTGTTACAGCAGAGAGGAGCTACACTTGGTTCCGGTTCTGGTAGCTCGAGCGAGTTATACACAACCAGGCGCGGGTTAGAGAAGTCAATGTTTATTACTACAATTATTTGTGTGGTGACTTTTTTGATGTCAATCATGGGGATTCTAATTATTCCAGCATAATATGAAAGATTCTATCAAAAAGCGTGGGCAAAAATATCTTCGGGGTATTACTCGTGCAACGTCTCGTGTCGAGCAAGAGAGTCGCGAGCATATTAAGGAGAACTTGATTTCGCGGCTTTCGAGAATAGCTAATATTAGATTACTAGTGCTAGAGTGGGGCCTTTTAATCATTGCTCTTATTCTATTGTCCATAATGCAGTCTTTTTGGTTTGAGAACTCTTATACTGACGACGTGTTTTCATCTGGAGGAACATATACGGAGGCGACCTACGGCGAGGTAAACTCCCTGAATCCGCTTCTAGCAAAAACCGATAGCGAAAAAACCTTGAGTCGTTTAATGTTTGCAACCGTCGCCACTATCGACTACTCAGGCCATACCAATATCGGACTAGCCAAAAGTATCCATGCAGACGAAGATGGTAAAGTTTGGAAAGTGAGGCTAAGAGACGATTTAAAGTGGTCTGATGGGGAACCGATCACTGGCCAAGATCTGATTTTTACCGCAAACCTAATTAAAAACCCGCGAGTGAACTCGATTTATAGCACCAATCTCACTAACGTTACTGTCGAAGCAGGGGAAGATGGGGAGGTAATCTTTACACTACCAGTCGCTTTTGCCGACTTTATGTCAGCATTAAATTTTCCTGTCGTACCGGAACATATTTTAAGTGACGTTGACCCTCAAGTATTGGCGGAACATCAGTTTTCTAGTACACCAACCACCTCTGGAGCTTTCATGTTTAATGCAGTACAGCCGACTACAAAGCTCGGAG
>CAMYWN010000040.1 GCA_947302765.1 uncultured Candidatus Saccharibacteria bacterium | reverse complement strand
CGAGGGTCGAGATGGTCTATAATGTTCCGAAAATGGCGGAAGTTGTGCTTGCTCGTTACTACTAAAACATTTTTGTAGTCTTTTTTCTTGATATCCCTAAGAAAGTCGGCCGTCCTATTATAGACGTCTTCCGACGACTCAAACCCTTCTCGGCGATATGTAAAACTGTCTGGGCTAGCATCCCTTTCTGCGCGAAACTCAGCTGCTTTTTGCCCATCACAACCGGAGTTAATATCGTTGAGTCTTTTATCCACAAGAATCGGCAAGTTATGGAACTGATTAATATATTCCGCAGTCTGCTTTGTGCGTGGAAGTTCGGAAACAAATACTGCATTGAAAGGCTCGTTTTTAAACTGTTCAGCTAGCTGCTCTGCTTCACTGATACCGACTTTCGTCAAAAAGACATCAACAGTCGGGTCTGCATTGTGAAGCCCGACCACATTGTAATTGGTTTGACCGTGACGAACTACTGTGATTTTCATATTCACATGAATTATAACATAATTTCTGGGATTGCTACTTAAGACTCCCTTACAGGTGAAACCCTACGGGGTTCTCGCCCCCTTTCATAATCGTCAGGAACAAAAATAAGTCCTCTTAGGACTTCTTTTTGTTCCTGGTGGAACAGGAGGGTAGCATTTTACACACTAAAAGCTTAAAAGACATATTTAGCTCAATAATAACAGAGATAAATGAGGAGATTGATTATTGGTATTATTTACTTGAACCGGCATATAATCGTTATTTAGCATCGGGGATAAATGATAAGGTGAGTGATATGAACTAGACATATGTTTTTCGTCTTTTATTATTTTTCGCCTTTTCCTTTCTTGCTTTTTTGCGCTTTTCCGTAGAATGCCTGCTCTCGGCGTCGTTCATATTCTTTTACCCATTTTGTATCGCCTAATTGTTTACGGCGTTGGTATTCCTCATACTCTTTCTTATCTTTATTGTCTCGTATTGCTTTGATGATTTTGACAACAATAATGATGATAGCGATAATTATAAAAGGTGAGAAAATCGCAAGTATTGTCGTAGGTGGCAATTCACCACCATTACACCCACAGTCTTTGCCGTCTGGGCAATTAGCCATACATACATTGTAATCGTGTTGCTCGTTTAGGCTATCCTCGTATAAATCGTAATAGTCCATTATTCCCTACTTTTTTCTTTAATTCTCATTATAGTATTGGTTGTATGCGTCAGTAAATCGCTCTACGCAACCACTATCGGCTTTACAGTCTGCCACCGCCTCTTTTACATTCTTGCCCATATAGTTATTGTTTACGTAAATGTAGCCGTCGTAGTAACCTGTAATAAACGCCGTTAAGGCGTCTTCGTATTCCTTGCCATATTCGTAGCCTTGGCTATATTGTTGGGCATAATAAGCCCCTGTTCCAGACCCACGCATGCCATAATCCCTAAACCAATAGCTCCAACCTTTAATATAAGCCTGTGCATTCTTGGTTTGTTGCTCGGCTTGCTTTTCATAATCAGGGTTAACTACGTAGCCATTGGGGTTTGAATCACCACTAGGTTTAACGGCAAAATAGATATTAAAGCCAACACTAACGGCAAGTAATACGCCGAGACCTGCGGTTATGTATAGTAATATGTTTTGCATTTTCTTTTTCATAATTCAACCTCACTTTTTAATATTTTTAACCTGTTTTTAAGTTTCTGCAATAATAGTTACCATAATTATACCAAAAACCTGACCCTTGTATTTATTCCCGAACGAGCAAAGCAAGTTTTGTTATACTTTAAATGATGAGTTATAACAATTTAAAGCCCTTTACTGGGGCAAATGACCCAAGAAGACAAAATGGACGGAGAAAAGGTAGTATTGAGAACGGACAACAAAAATAGGGTCTCTAAACCCCGAAAATTGTCACGTGGTGGGTTGTGAGGGGCTTTGTTTTTGCTGAAGCAAAAACAATTCGTGGGGCGTCGCCTCAAAAAAACTAGAATCTTATTCTAGTTTTTTATTCGGCTCCTACCACGAGCGAACCCCTACGGGGTTCTCGCCTCTCGCAGTACCATGCAGAGAAATAACTCAACCAAAAGGTTGAGTTATTTCTCTGGTGGGTTGTGAGGGGCTCGAACCCCCGACCTTCTCGGTGTAAACGAGACGCTCTAGCCAACTGAGCTAACAACCCGTATCTGTATTATACCACAGATTCGGCATTATTGGTAGTGGTTGCCTAAAACCGCCTAAACCCGCATCTCAAGCGTGCGATATTGTCGAGATCAAAAGGATGCGTCGGAGTTCGACCAACAAGCAATACCGATTAATTCTGACTTGGATTATAATTCAACTAATTCGTACTTAGTACTTCCTAGCCCGAGGCTTTCGGCGTAAGGTAAGATGGCGCGGCCTTCGCGAGAATCGATGCGCTCGCGTAGACTCTCGGCACCCGGTTCTTGGGAAGCCCAAACCATGTCAATGAAAGCTTGGTCGTTTGCAACTGGATCCAATGATCCGACGATACCTAAATCTGACATGACTGGGTCGCCCTGATGAGCGTCACAATCGCAGTCTAGAGAGATTGCATTCATCACAGTAATATAGATAATTGGCTTGCCCTGCTCTTTGAGATAGTCGGCGACTGCGGTAGCGGCTTCCGCCATGGACTCAATAAAGTCGATTTGTTCATAATGGCTAAGCCAGCATAGTTTTGGACTTTTGGTTTTACCACATGAGTGAATATAGGCCTTACCATTACGTGAAGCGATACCAATTGACTGGTTTTTGAGATTACCGCCAAATCCGCCCATAGCATGGCCCTTGCCGTGTGCCAAATTAATAATGCTATCATAGTTGGCAAAGTTTTGTCCTATTAGGTCGTATTTGAGATGTTTGCCATGGTGAACTGGTATCTCAATTTCGCCCTCGGCGTCCATAATGTCGACATCGGCAAAGGAAGTAAAACCGTGCTTTTTTGCGACTTCGATGTGGTCTTTGCCATTATTGCGTGCACCTGGATACGCCGTATTGCATTCGATGATAGTACCCCCTAGGGATTTTACAAAGGGACCGATGAGGTCGGCCTTTAAATAGCCTTTCGCGCCGTCCTCACCCGTGGAGACTTTGACGCCAATTTTTCCAGGCAATGCGACACCTAGCGCACGATAAACTTGGTCTAATCCTTCCGATGTAATGTTTTTAGTATAATAAACTTTTGGCTTCATAGTACTCCTTTACTTTATTATAACACGTATGGATTGCTAGACAGAGGGCGGGCGGAGTCCGTGTATACTAGGTGGTGGTTTTTGGTGGTTGGGATGAGTTTTTGACAATCTTTTTGGTAACGTCAAATTTTTCCATATACAGCCCCAGCATAAGGCGCGTCTGTGAATAGAAGGCGGCGACGGATTGGTAGATGATTGAGGTGACTGGCATTAATATCCATTGCAAAACCATCAGAAGGCTTCTTCCCTTCCGATATTTGGCGGGACGCTTTGGCAAAATCTTGAAGGAGACGAGAACGGAAATGATTAAACCGATGGAGGCAAACGTTTCAACAATGCTCACGATATTTGGCACGCTGTAGGCCACCATGGTGCGGGATGAGAGATTCATAATCATAGGAACCCAACCACCAAAGGCGACGATCGGGGCTAAAACGGCTAACGTAATATGGCCGTCCAAGAGGCGCCAAAATTTTGGGAAAAGTTTCCAGAACGGCATAACGCGATTATCTCTAGACACAAAAAGGCGCGAGCCAACGTAGGCCACATCGCTGACACCGTAGTACCAGCGACGCACCTGAACGAACTGCGCCTTGATGGTCTTCCAAAGCGATTCGTCCAGAACAGCATCTTGATAGATAGGGATGCGAATCGGAAGCACTGCATAGTCTCCTTCAAAGAAGAAAAGACTACGCCAGTATTGGTGTCCATCCTCTACAATAGTGCGCTTAGACCAGAAGTTCATAGCCTTCAGGGCTTGTAGAGGCTGCGAATGAGAGGCGAAATTCCTCAAAATATGTGGACGCATCGTAGAAATCACGTTAAAGAAGGAGTTCGAGACTGCAATTACCCTAGACGGGGCAGGGGCATCCCAAATATTATTAGTAAAAATTGAGACCGGCTGATAACTGAGGCGCTGACGATTTGGATGGGTGATAAATTCGTAAGCGACTGAGTCTAAATACTTCGGGGCCATATGGTTGTCGCTATCAAGCGAGGTTACGATGATGTTTTCGATGGGGAGATGCTTTTTTTCAACATATTCGGCTAAGCGCTGTCCGGCGTAAGTGAGATTTGGCCCTTTACCCACTATTTCGTGCGGCAAGTCTGCCGGATGCTCAGACAGTACAAAATCTTTGAAAACGCCTTTGTATTTTTTAGCAAGGTTTTTAGCCGTGCTCGCCATCGTTTCACCGCCTCTCGCTTCGTAGGCTAGGACAAAAATAATGCGTTCATTTGGGAATGTAGTGTTTTTGACCGCTTCGATGGATGGGGCTAATACTTCCTCGCCTTCATTGTAGGCTGTCATGATAACTGCGTGGTAGATTTTGGTGGGGTCTGGGTATTCGTGAGGCATAGACAGAATCATTTTGAGATTTTCTAGGTGTTCTTCTGCATGATAACTCTTTGAGTCGTCTTGTCTCAAACGTTCGTAAGCTGCGTGAGGGTTAGCTAGCTCTTCATTACGCTTACGCCAATCTACTCGACTCGCGCGTTTAATGACTTTGTATCCTTGAACAGTACGGTAGGCTACGCTGACCGCCTTAACCAAGGTGCTAGCTATAATGGTAAATAAATAAATTGCGCCTAGCACTGGGTTTAACCAAGAAAGTAGAAAGAGTAGAATAATGGCTCCATAAGATATTAGACCAGGCACGATTTCGAGAAAGCGATAAAGTCGCGAACGTTTGCCTTCTGGTATTTCCAAGTTCCTACGCATACACGCTCTCCCGGTTATGCTAACCCTCTCCTAGCAGGCGGACAATAACTAGAAATGCTCCGAGTATAAGTGTGGTGGTAGTAATCAGGAAAAACTTCGCCATACCGCCGCCGCGTTTATGAAAAATTCTGAGCGCCAAAAAGCCGTGAAGAATCCCGAAAATAATCGCAAGAAGTGGGAAGGCCAGCATGTCAAACCAAGTACCATCACGATATCCGCCAATATCACCGTAGCCAATTTTAACAACAGAGCTATTTGGGTTGAGATTAACGAGGGAAAAAACGAATAATCCGGCTGAGAGTAAAAAGTTTAGAATCATCAAAATGATAATTCCCCGCTCGCTTTTGTAAGCTTTGATAATGTCTTCTTTTAAGGTCTTCATTATTTCTCGGAGTTAGTTTTACCAGTAAAGGCGTCGATGACTTTATTGACGTATTGGATAAACACAGCATCACCTACAATACCAACAATTCCAGCTAAAATCATCATCCAGCCAATCAATGTAACAACTGCGCCAGAATTAAAAGTAATAAAGACGCCGATCACGAGCATAATAAGTGCCACGATGAGGATATACTTCCAGGCATCAATCTTTGCAACTGAAAGTTTTGAGGCAGTATTAATACGAACTAATGATTCGTAAGTAATAATAACGCCGATTACGACGCGAAAGACGTGAGCAATGTCTTCTCCGACGATTAGCAGTGCAACACCAATCAATACTGAAACCACGCCAGACAAAAGCCCGTTATTAAATAAATCATTCTGGCCTTTCTCCATATAATAGCTGATTATTTGAAAACCGCCTTTAACAATAAAGAATACGCCAATCAAATAAGCTAGGGCTTTGACAATAGTTTCTTGTAAAACAATAAAAAGAATCCCAAGGATAACGAGAGCTAATGATTCCAAAATAGCCGACCAGGCCAGCTTTTTAATACTACTACCGACTTGTTCGACTGGTCGTTTGATAATCTCTGCTTTATGCATGTTTTCTCCTTATTGTTACAATTATAACACAAATGTGATATAATTTGGAAAGCGTCAAGAACGTTGGGCTTTCGGGTGTTCTTGGTGTTTAGTGCCGATGTAGCTCAGTTGGTAGAGCAGCTCATTCGTAACGAGCAGGTCACAGG
>CAMYWN010000039.1 GCA_947302765.1 uncultured Candidatus Saccharibacteria bacterium | reverse complement strand
TCTTTTGTCGACGAAAACAAAGGGTTAGTAGAATCTGCTCTTGGGCTTGTCGCTGTTAGTATAATGGGGACTTTGAATGAGTTTAATGTTATCGAAAGCAAAGTCACTACGTTGATCGCGAGCTATTATAGAGTTTCCTATTCGCCAAAACTTGATTTTAAGGTTGACGTCTTAAACTCTGGCTATTTATCCTATGGACAGAAAATAAAAATTCTGGAGTTAATTTTAGAAAAAAGTAATTATTATCAAAACAATGGCAAAAAACCTCAAAAGTATTTTAAACCGTTGAAAACGATTGGCGATTTAAGGAATGATATTGTACATAGCGTGTATGGTCTTAACCCAGAAAAAATAGATAATAATCCACCAGAAATGATTATTTACGCAAATGGAAGAAAGATAAGCAAAAAGGATTTACTTGTAATATTTTCAGATTTTAAAAAGTATTATAACGAATCGGAAACTATATTGAACGACATCGCTAAATGTCTATTTAAAGAGGAGGAAAATGAGTAAAGAACTACGTTATCAAAAACGACCACAAATATATGTATATAGTGTACCAAATCAGCTGGGAGTGAAGGTGGGGTATACGGAACGAGTGACGAAGTCGGGGAATGATTTTGATGCAGTGAAGGTACGAATTGAAGAACAACTAATTAAGACGCCGAATCCACAATACAAAATCGAGCACTATGAACTTGCGATTACGAAGTATGGTGAGTATTTTACAGACCACACAGTACATAAGTGGCTAAGAAATTTTGGAGTGAATCAAATTGCGGGTGAGTGGTATGATACCGACGTTGAAACCGTACGCGGTGTAATTAAAGGCATTAAAGATGGGCGGCCAGAATCTGGAAATAAGAAAGCTGATTTTAAGATGCGTCCAGAGCAAGAATGGGCAGTCCAGAAAACTTCAGAATATTTCATAAAACATCAAGACGAAAAGGACTCGCCGCGTTATCTCTGGAATGCAAAGATGCGTTTCGGCAAGACGTTTACGAGCTATGAGCTAGCGAAGAAGATGAGATGGAAGCGGATATTGGTGCTTACCTATAAGCCTGGCGTTGAGAAAGAATGGAAAAAGGATTTGTATGGGCACCAAGACTTTGACGGATGGCAATTTATTGAAGGACTAAGCACTTGGAATGAGGATGAAATTGATGAATCGCGGCCAGTGGTGTGGTTTGCGAGCTATCAAGATGTGCTTGGTAAAGGATTGGACGGCGAAATCAAAGCGCGGCATAAGAAAATGCACGAGACCTTGTGGGATTGTATTTATGTGGATGAATATCATTTTGGTGCGTGGCGTGAATCGGCAAAAGAACTGACTTCCGAGGATGATAAGAACGACAATTTGCCGGCTGATTATGATGAGACTGAAGAAATTGAAAAGACTTTACCGATAAAATCGCGTGGGTTTCTATATCTTTCTGGTACGCCGTTTCGGGCACTCACCGAGGGTGAGTTCTCGGAAGATCAGATTGTCAACTGGACTTATGCGGACGAGCAGCGTGCTAAGCGGGAATGGAAAGGGGATGGAACTAATCCTTATCTAGAATTGCCACAAATCGTGATGTTGACTTATCAAATGCCAGAGAGCTTGCGCGAAGTGGCGATGCGAGGAGAGTTTAACGAGTTTGATCTAAATTCATTTTTTGCTACGACTACCGAAAATGGTGAAGTCAGATTCAAACTAGAAAAAGAAGTACAAAAATTCTTAAATATTCTACATGGTGTAAATTTGGAAGTGGAAGTAGAAAACCGTTTTGACTATAAGGCTCCGGCCTTGCCTTTTGAAGATGCAAGGCTCTTATCATCGCTGAGGCATACACTTTGGTTTTTGCCGAATGTGCCGGCCTGTAAGGCGATGGAAAAAATGTTAAACAATGACCCGTTCTTTAGCCAATATACGATTATACGAGCAGCTGGAAATGATACGCCTGGTGGTAAGTTTGCTAAGGAGCCGGTCGAGAATGCGATTAAAGATGGGCTTGCAACTAACACGATTACTTTGTCTTGTGGAAAGTTGATAACGGGTGTAACGGTGCCGGCCTGGAGTGGTGTATTATTCTTGAGGAATACCGATAAACCTGAAACTTATTTCCAGACGGCTTTTCGTGCGCAGAGTCCGTGGACTTTGAAAGATGCAGATGACCCAATGAAAAAGAATATTATGAAAACCGTGTGTTATGTGTTGGATTTTGCGCCGAGCAGAGCTTTAAAATTGGTGGCCGATTATAGTAATAGGCTTGGAAGCGTAGGGGATCCGCGCAGGCCAGAGGAGCGGCTGGAAGAGTTTATTCATTTCTTGCCGATACTTTGCTATGATGGGCACAAAATGCAGAGGTTAAATGCGAATGAGATTCTGGATATTTCGACTTATGGGACAGCGTCAACGATGCTGGCGCGGAGATGGCAGTCGGCGCGACTAGTGGATACGACTACGGTAGTACTCGAGAAGATTTTGGCGAACGAAGAGCTAATGAAAGCACTCGAGAAAATTGAAGATTTCCGAAATTTGCGTGGTGATTTAACTAAAACAATTACGCGAGAAAAGGCATTACAGGAGAAGAAGCGCAAGATTGCAGATGATGGACGCGAGCCGACTCCGAAAGAGAAGAAGGAGATTTCGGAAGAAGAGAAGGAGCAGAAATCATTTAGAAAGATGCTGAGAGAAAAATTACTGAAGTTCATTACGCGTATTCCGGTGTTTATGTATTTGACTGATTATCGCGAGCAAGCGTTGATTGACGTGATTAGAAATATTGAGCCAGAATTATTTACGAAGGTGACAGGGTTGACGATTCGTGAATTTGACATGATGTGCGAAGTGGGAGCTTTTAATCAGACGGAGTTAAATGCGGCAATTGCGCAGTTTAGAAGGTTTGAAGATGCGTCACTCGAATATGCTGGCGGGCGAGCGGCAAATGAAGGAGGTAAGGTTGGGTTGTTCGATACGGTCGTGTCGAAAGAAGAGGCGGATATGATCGTCGAGGCTGTCGTAAACTAAAGCGGTATGGTGCTAGCCTTGGTTTTAATAAACCTCTTCAAATAGTTTCTTAACCCTTCGTCGCAGGCGTAGATATAAGTTCCATTTATTCCGCGAGTGCAGAGAACGGAATAGATATTTAAAATATACTTTTTGAGCGCAGCGTCATCGGTGGCATTTTTACCACTTTTGTCAAAATATGAATCTCTGTCGATGTAGAGGCGATTATTCGTTTCGTCGTATCGTAAATCTTTACCAATAATCACGCCTGCATAATTCAAGTCAAATCCTTGAATAGTGTGAATACAACCAATCTCGTTTACCGAATTCGGCGTACTAATCCAGCCATCATATTTAACATTCCAAATATATTTATGCCCATCAATATCAATATCGTAATTGCCGCGAGATATTAGCGCATCTGTTTCGGTCTTGTTTTCGGGCGGATAGATTCCTTTAGTATTCCATGGCCAAGCGTAGCCAGCGATATTACGGCACAAGCCGATTTTCTCGTTGTCATTTTTCTTCCGAATAGTTTCCGTCATTTCATAAACATCGTCGAATATTTTCAAGTCGTAATCTTTGAAATCTATTGCCTGGGCTGGCGGCGTATCGCTAAAAATTGAGCGAATATAATTAATATATGCTTCGCCACCATTCTTGCAGCGAATTTGGGTTTCGAGATCAAAGCTTCTGGCCCCCCTTTCCTTAATAAGCTCAAAATCACTTGCGTCGACATCGGCGCGTTTGATAGTCTGCATGGCATCGTAAAAGAAAATCTGATATTTACTTTTCTTGATAATCCAATCTAGTTGAGTGCCGGTGGTTTTGTCTAGACCAAGTTTAAGATTATTTTGCTGGATATTACCAATTTCTGCACCGACATTACGTGGCGCCTTTAAGCGGTGCGCCTCATCTACGATTAGTAAATAAAACTTTTCAGTCGAATTCGCGATTTCACTTGGACTATAAACCATTGCATCGCTAAGTCCATAAGTAGACCGAAAAACATCTTTCAATATATTACGAAGGTTTGCCATTGATACTACAATGCCGATTTTAAAATTCGGCCAAAGCTGATGAATCTTCTGTAAGTTTTCAATTAATTGCTCGTCGTCAGAATCCAAATCATCATCGATGTTTGAAGTTAAAAGTTTCATTAAATATATTCCAAGTACGGTTTTGCCAGTTCCAGGCGCGCCATTCACAATGAATGAACGTTCAGTTTGTGTATTAATGTCGCGAACCAAAGAATCGATAATCGACATCGAAATTGCATATTGATCGGCGGTCAAAGATTTAAACGGAGAATATTTGAATAAATTGCTGTTTTCAATTTTTTTGATTTCTTGCGTAGCGAGACCATAGCGTCTTAAACCTTCCCAAATACCAGAAAACTGTGATTCGTAGTAGTCCTTTTGGAAATAATTATGCTTTTGATGTCCAGCGTTGCCATTTTGGAGATACTTAAACCTTGTATCCGCGGACATGTGCGAAATTAGAAATGCCTCCAAATCTAAAATGACAGATTTATTGAAAGTGTCATCGGAAATCAAGCGGACGCGATTCAATTTACGCCTCTCCGGATTTTCGTAATGTTGGCTCATGCGCGTGCTAGCGTCAATAGTTTCGCCGATATAAACTTCTTCGTCATTAAACAATAAATAAACTAACGGCCATTCCTTACCGTATTTAATCGCCGCAATATCTCGGCCAGTAGTTTCGGTAAATTCTAGTTCGTTTGAGATTTTTGCCATATCAAAGCTCCGTATATTTCTTGCTGGTACCTTTAGCTTTTTCTACCGGATATTTTTTGCGAGTTTTCTCGAGTTTATTCAGGATGATTTCTTCTGGATTTACATTTAATTTGCTCGCTAGCTGAAAACAATAATTAAATACATCGGCTAACTCGTCGCAGACATTTTCTTTATTATAATTATTATCCCATTGGAAGCATTCGAGTAACTCACCAGCTTCGATGGCGATTGATTTTGCCAAATTCTCTGGGCTATGAAATTGATCCCAATCGCGTTCTTTGTTAAACTTTTCGATTTCTCGTTGAACCTTTTCCACGGTTTTATTATACCATGTGCGTGACATAGTTTTGGCGGCGCGTAGCATAATAATATCAAGGAGGTAACATATATCGTATGAATGGAGCTTTCGAAACGGCACTAGAAATCGCCGTGAAGGCGCATAAGGGGTAGGTGGATAAGAATGGGGTGGCGTATATTTTGCATCCGCTGGCGGTGGCGGGGCTTCTGGATTCGTTGGAGCTCAAAACCATTGCGGTTTTGCATGATACGATTGAGGACACGGATGTGACGGCGGAGTATTTGCTGGAAAAGGGAATTCCGAAACACATCGTGGAGGCGGTGCAACTTTTGACGAAGCCAGAGGATGGGGAATACGAATCGTATCTTCGGCGGGTGAAGGAGAATCCTTTGGTAAAGCAGGTGAAACTGGTGGATCTTGCGAACAACACCGATCCGAGGCGAGTGAGTGGATTGAATGAAGCGCGGAGGAAGAAGTATGAGATCGCGAGAGAGTGCTTGCTGAACAACCATAATTTTTGTGTTAAATAAAGTTATGCTTAACTTTGGGGATTGAGGGGGTTGTGTTTTGCGATTTGGCGTGTTACAACAGGGGCGGGTTGGAGAAGTTTTGTTTGCGAGTAATATAGATTCCCCTACAAGGGAACGGGCGACAAATGGTGAATGCGAGCTGAAGACTAGAGGCTGCGACGTGGTGCGTCCGTTCCAGAAAGGGGGGATTTATACGTTGGTTTCTAGATAACCTTGGTTTCCGTCCTCCCGAAGTCGATGCAAAAACAAAAACGAAAGGAGGTGCGCTATGGAGATAGAATGCATGATCTATTTCAAGTTACGGCGCAAGCCAAAAACAAAAAAAGTTACCCTCGTCGTTGAAGACGAGGCGTAACCGTTCTTTAATCCAAGGCATGATTCTAGATTCTCATGCCCCCTACTGTCATTATAGCAATGGCAGTAGGGTCCAGTCAACACAGAAGATGGTCGGTCGCTGTTAAAAGAATTTTATATTGTTGGGGTCGATACCATTATTGTCGCTTAATTCTTGCGGAGTATAACCACGGTTTATCCAGAGACGGGTG
>CAMYWN010000038.1 GCA_947302765.1 uncultured Candidatus Saccharibacteria bacterium | reverse complement strand
ATGGGAATAACTATTCATCTTAAAAAAGTGTCCACGATGTAGTGAGGACGAACAAGAATATTGACTTTATCGCTACAAAGTGATATAATTAACGACATTATGATGAAGGAACGCAGGAAATTGGGTATTATCGGCTCAACGGAGTATGTTGATGTGGCTCGTGTCAAAGGTGTCCCGGCCAAAATCGATACTGGCGCCGACTCGTCCTCTATCTGGGCTAGCCACATCCGAGTTACTAAGGATGGCGTTTTGCATTTTCGCCTATTTGATGAGGGTAGTCCTTTTTATACTGGTAAAAGCTTCAAGCGAAAGGATTTTAAGGTTGCTGTTGTGCGCAGTGCCTCCGGCCACGAACAAATCCGTTATCGGACCCATCTAACCTTGAAACTAAAGAATAGAAGAATCAAGGTTTTGTTCAACCTTTCTGACCGTAGTAATAACAATTTCCCAATCCTTATCGGTCGCCGCTCTGTAGCTAGTAAATTTCTTATTGACGTTTCGAAAAATCATACTACAATCCGCCCCAAAAGCCCCAAGACAAAAATCGTGCAGCGTCGCTTGCTAGAGGACCCTTATACTTTTCATCGTAAATATATCAAAAAATTCGCCGGAGACGCTAGTAACATTAAGTTAAAAAAGAAAGGAAAACTAAATGCGGCTAGCCATACTATCTAACGGTAACGCTAACTACTCTACCAAACGCCTCGTCGAAGAAGCCAAAAAACGTGGTCATAAAGTGAGAGTAGTAAAATATAAGAACTGTTACCTTTCTCTCGACGATAAACACCCTGATGTCTACTATAAGGGGGAGAAGCTTGCTGGTTTTGATGCGGTTTTGCCTCGTATTTCCAACAATATGACCAAGTATGGCTGCGCTGTAGTGCGCCAGTTTGAAATGCAAGGCATCTACACATCTGCGGCTTCAGTAGCTATCACGCGTGCTCGCGATAAACTCCGCGCTGCCCAAATTCTGGCCAAATACGACGTCGATACTCCTAAAACGCTAGTATCTCGTAATACCTCCGACATTGACGATCTTCTAGAGCAAATCGGTCTTCCGGTCATCATCAAGCTCGCCTCTGGCACTCATGGTAATGGCGTGATTCTAGCAGACACCAAAAAAGCCGCCAAATCGGCCCTTCAGGCGTTCTATCTTTATAACGAAGACGGCACTAATATTTTATTGCAAGAATGTATTAAAGAATCCGCTGGCGTGGATATTCGGGCGTTCGTTGTAGGTGGTCGCGTAGTCGCCTCAATGAAGAGGGAATCACTAGATGACGATTTTCGCTCCAACCTTCACAAAGGCGGCCTTGGTACCCCAATTAAATTGACGCCAACAGAGAAGAAGATGGCTATTAAGGCAGCCAAGGCTATGGGACTCCATATCTGTGGCGTAGACTTAATGCGTTCTAATCGCGGCCCACTTGTACTCGAGGTAAACGCCTCGCCTGGCTTTGGTATCGAAAAAGTCACCGGCCGCGACGTCGCCTCGAAAATTATTGAATACATTGAGCACAACGCCCCTCGTCGTAGCGGCAAAGATAGGGTCGGAGCCTAGTATGAAAAGCCTAGTATGAAAAGAGTATTGATCCTAACAAATAGTCTAGATAAGCACGCCAGTCTTGCCGAGTCATTGTCCGATGACGACGTTGTCGTATCAGTTCATCTCTGCGATGACCTTTGTTTTTGTCTTGACGGCGAAGCCACAACCGCCACCTGTTTTTCTACTAACGAGAATATCCGCGAGTTTGCCAAAATAATCATTCTTTCTACCCCAGAGCATTTCAAAAACCACGCTTTGAGTGCACTTGCCTGCTATTGTCGTAAATATGGTATACCCCTCTACGACGATGTCTTTACAAATACTAGCGGTAAGCTCTACGCTCTTAGCCGGTTCTGGGAAAATGGCATCCCATTTGCCAAGACGTTTTTTGGCCCAACGGATTATTTGGCTAGAATTCTTGCAAATAGTAATGCAGAAAACTGGATTCTAAAAACAACTCATGGAGCCAAGGGAAGAGATAATTATTTAATTCATTCCGAGCAAGAATTACTTAACATCATTAATAATAATTCAGATATTCAATTCATTCTACAAGAATACATACCAAATAAAGGAGATTGGAGAATAATTGTAATTAACTACGAGCCAAAGCTCGCAATATATCGTTCATCCTCTAATGGCGACCATCGCAACAATACTTCGGTTGGTGGCGCAGCAAAACTTGTCCCTCTAGAAGAAGTAGACTCACAGATTATCGAGCTTGCCATTGCAGCATCTAAAGCACTAGATATTAAGATAGCGGGGGCGGATATTATGCAAGATAGCCAATCTGGCAATTATACGGTGCTAGAAGTTAATCGTACTCCTCAATTAGCAACAGGAGCGTTTATAGAGGAAAAGACTGAAATTATTCAGAATCTAATCCGCTCATAATATACAGAACATTAATATGTTCAGCGCCATTCAATGTATGAAAATAACTCCCCGGCGTTTTATCGCGCCGATAATTAATTAAATAATTATTATCCTTTTTGTATTCATTGCAGATAGCTTTTATTGCATCTCGCTGTCTAGGGAATTGTACCCCTACTATATTGCAACAAACCAAGAATTCGACTGCTGCATCCAGAGAAATAGTATCTATGTGCTTCTCGATCACTCCGGCAGAACCCTCTAATAGTTTTTTTAATAGAACGGTATTATTGGAGTCATTTAGGCTTTTCGTATAAAACTGTGATTCGCAGAGGACAATATGGGTACATAGATATACGAAAAGCGTAGGATCCAGTTCGTCAGGGTTCCGCATCAGAGCCCACTCGGATAACTCTTTGACTACATTGCGACTCCTAGGAAATAATTCTTCCGTAAGGCATATAGTATTGATTGCCCAAGTCGATAGGGTTTCTATCGCTGCGCCGTCCGAGAGCAGCTCGTCGGCGATAGAATAAAGCCTATCTAGAGAATAAAGCGAGGTAAAATGATCCCTTATATCGGTGTCATATTCTTTTAGTAAATGATGCACTCGAAATAGCGCCGCCTCTATCCCGTAAAGCCCAGCATATTTTTCGAAAAACGGTCTACGTGCCTGATAATTATTCACTCTCGAATAGTCATCGTTTTGAAATATTGGCGATAAATCAGAACTGGGTTTATTATTTGCCAGAAAATCGTCAAAATCGTGGGTTTTAAAGTAGTTCTTCATACGCGTCGCGAAATGAAACTGCTTTTCGAGGGTCAGCTCCGAAAAATGTTCGTAGTAATAGTTCTTTACAGACATACTGTTAATATACCATAAAAAATGTTATAATATAACAGAGCCTGAAAGGCAATCGCTTGAGATCACTCAAGAGGAAAGTCCGGGCAACACAGAGCAAGGTAGTCGCTAACGGCGACCGTCCGTAAGGATAGGGAAAGTACCACAGAAACTTATACCGCCTGACGCTCTGAGAGGGCACAGTTGGCGTTCTCCCTCCTTTACTCGTCATTTAGACGCGTTTCAGTCGGGAGAATCACCAATTGTACTCCTCTCAGAGTGTCAGGTAAGGGTGAAAAGAGTGGGGTAAGAGCCCACAGCGATACGTAGCGATATGTATCGGAGGCAAACCCTACCTGTTGCAAGGAGTGCTACTAAGCCCCTGCTCGGGGACGCACGCTCACCGCTAGAGCACTATAGCAATGTAGTGCCAAGATAGATGATTGCCGGCTACGCCCTCGGCGCAGCTACAAAACCCGGCTTATTGACGGCTCAAGTTTACGAAGAAAAACCGAGAATTTATTCTCGGTTTTTTGAGTAAACGTAGAGACGTACCTTGTACGGCTCGTCTCAAAACCCCACCCGAAGGGGGTAGATTTTGGCTCTTGACAATCAATATCGGGAGGAGGTATCTTTTTTAAAGATAGTATTAAAAAGGAGGTAAATGAATAATTTTAACTCGTTTAATCCAGGAGAATCAATCTCTGGAGATCGGTCTAGCGAAGATAATTACGAAACATTTGAGGAACATATGAAAAGTATGGGGCAGCAAGATGATATAGAGCAACAGTACGACGCTGCGCCTCAGGAAAGCAGAGAACAACGTGGGAATATAGGAGGCAAAATAGGCGAACTTATAGAGCGTGCTGGAAAAATTGTTAACAGAGTTCTGAATGGTTCCATGTGGGCAAAAAATAATGAACGTCAGCTGTCAAGTCCTAGCCTTAAAAATGAAGAACTTTCAGAAGGTACGACTTATCTCAGCGAAGCAATAAGAAACGCCGCAAACAAAGTAAAAGAGGGGTCGACTCTGGATAGTAGAGACATTATGGAGCTTTTTTATTATCCTGATCCTCACTTCGAAGGCTCACAAGAGGTTTTTGACAATATTGGACTAAAAAACGGAACAGACTTTGACGTTGATTTGCCAAAGCCTCTTTATGACCAAGATGGTAATATATATGAGACACCACTTAAGGTTAGTTTTAGAAATCCGGATGGGGAATATACGCAAATGATGTTCAGTAAAGATAAAAACGGGCTATTCTTTACTGCTGCAAAAGGCGATAAGGAACACTATGACGTAGGCTATCGTGGCGGAGTGGCACCACTAGAACCTGGTAATAGGACTATTCTAGAAGTAGCTAATTTCGATTTCAGTGACCACACAGTGAAAAATGTTGTCACCCCAGAGCGATAATCTGATCCTGCCAAAAACCGACCCATTCTGGGTCGGTTTTTGGTGTTATTGGCTAGCAATAATTTATTTACTCGACTTTTTCTCAGCTCTCGCCTTCGGCGATTCAATTAAACCTTTTTTCTTCAAAGTTCTTAGCGCGGAAGCAGAAATGTTGCACTTAACTTTCTGTCCGTTGATCACTAAAGTCCTTTTACTTACATTAGGTTTAAAAACTTTGCGCGTATGGCGCTGCGAGAAAGAAACGTTGTGGCCATACATTTTGCCTTTTCCGGTAATTTCACAAATCGCCATCTTATTTCTCCTTCACTGCTGTTACAATTGCTTTAAATGCCTCAGGGTTGTTTACGGCGAGATCGGCGAGAACCTTGCGGTCTAGATTGATGTTCTTAGCCTTCATCCCCGCGATTAACTGAGAGTAGGAAAGACCAAGCTCCCTCGATGCGTTATTGATACGAGTAATCCATAGAGACCTTAAGTCGCGCTTACGATTGCGGCGATCTCTATAGCTATACTGAAGAGCCTTAATTACACCTTGCTTACCAAGTCGAAAACTGCGGCGACGATAGTGCTGCATCCCCTTAGTCTTATTAAGTAACTTCTTATGTTTCGCGTGTGCTGCGACACCTCTTTTAACTCTCATGATTAAACCCCCAATGCTTTCTTGATATTCTTATTAATTTTGCCATTAATGGTCGCAGCAGTTTTCATGTTGCGCTTCCTGGCCTTAGATTTTTTTGCGAGAATATGATTCCCGAATGCACGCTCACGCACTAGCTTCCCAGAACCGGTAATCTTGATGCGCTTTGCGGTGCCTTTATGCGTTTTTAGCTTTGGCATATTTTTCCTTTATTTATAGTTAATATATGGGGAAAAGAGCGACTAGTGAGCCTAAGAAAAGTAGGAAATACTTTTTTCGTACTTATACTAGTTATTTTTTTCGAACTTGTACAGACAAGTTCCGTCCGCTCATTTGTGTTTTTCCTTCAGTGACGACATCCTCACCGAGTAGGGAAATAACTTTACTGAGTAGCTCGTTACCAAGCTCCTTATGGGCCATCTCGCGTCCTCGGAAGACAATCATGATCTTCACGCGATCACCGTCATCCAGGAACCCACGCATCTTGCGGACTTTAATGTTAAGGTCGTTCTCGGAAATCTTCAGGCCAATTTTCATCTGCTTCAGCTCAGACTGTTTCTCGCGAGCCTTTTTGCGATTTTTGGCCTCTTCCTTCATCTTTTGATACTGGAACTTGCCCCAGTCAATAATCTTAACGACCGGCGGGTTAGCGTTAGCGGCAATTTCCACTAAATCTACCCCTTGTTCATTCGCCAGAATTTGGGCCTCTTTGCTCGACATAATGCCAAGTTGCTCACCATTTGAACCGATTACGCGAACCTCGGGATAACGAATCTCTCCATTAAGCCTAGTTCGTGAATTATTTTTGATGATAGTCCTTTCTTCGAATTAACCTGTA
>CAMYWN010000037.1 GCA_947302765.1 uncultured Candidatus Saccharibacteria bacterium | reverse complement strand
ACTCAATCTGGAACTCCGTTTAAGCTCTCGGGGCATGGAGTGCCGTTTCGGAATGATGGCGATAGGGGTCCTCATATTGTAACTGTAGTAGTGGAGACGCCGAGAAATCTGAGTAAAAAACAAAAAGAGCTTTTAGAAGAGTTCCGCAATACTAAGAAACGTGGGTTTTGGGGATAAATTTGAGTTCACGTCGTTAAAGTATAGTGTGAGTTTTGAATGTCTTGTTTATGCTGCTAGACGGAGATCTACAGTATTGGTGGAGGTATTGATAGCGACTAGATCGACGCCATTGGCGGCACGTTCGATACGGTGAGTAACTTGTCCAGAAGAATCTTTAACGACAAGTGAATTTGAGAGTAAGCTACCTTCAACGTAAGAGCTACTGCCGTCAGGCGAACGATAAATTACACCATTTCTGAGTAGCATTTCTTCTATTTTTCCCATTTTACCTCCTTTAATTTTTATTTAGTATACGCCCATCTTTTCAAAAAGCAAGCACAGGCTTAATATTGATTTGTGGAACTATTGAAGGGGATTAGAATTGTGGTGTGATGCGTGGGGTTAGTGTAGAGATGTGATTACAGGGTTAGCAGAAAACATAGGTATAGGATTAGCGAAAAAATGCGGTGTGGGTGGTGGCGTAATATGTTATAATGAGTATGGAATATTTTATTTTGTAATAGTTGTTAATCCGTCGGTATGAGAAAGATGCTGACACAAATATAGAAAGGTAAATATGGAAATAGTTGTTTCTGTGATTATTGCCATAGCCGGTATGATGGCTGGGGCGGGAGGTGTTTATGCTTATAACAAAAAGAGTGAAAAAGGAGCAAAGGATAAAGCGGACAACCTCATAAGAAAAGCAAAAAGAGAAGCGTCGGATATTGTTTTGGCCGCAAAAAAAGAGGCGGCCACTTTATCGGAGAAAACCAGAACTGAGGAAAACGAGAGAAGAAAGGAGTGGAGAAGAACTGAGAACCGTTTGTCGGAGCGAGAGACTGCGCTCGATACGAAATTAGATCAGCTTGAAAAGAAGACAGAGAAATTATCGCGCGAGGAAAAGCAGCTTGAAGAGTTGAAGAATGAAGTGCGCGAGATTCGAACAAAGCAGCATGAGAAGTTAGAAAAAATCGCCGGTTTATCGAAGGCGGATGCTAGGGATAAATTGATGAAGATGACCGAAAATGATATTAAACAAGATTTGGTGAATTTGGTGGTTAAGGAACAAAAAGAGTTGCGCCAGGATGTGGATGAAACTGTACAAGCCCTGCTTCTGACCGCGATGGAAAGAATGTCTTCGGAGGTAACGGCTGATAGGACAATCACAGCTTTGAAACTTCCAGATGATGACATGAAAGGAAGAATAATCGGAAAAGAGGGGAGAAACATTCAGGCTTTGCAAAGAGCAACAGGGGTAGATATTTTAGTTGACGATACGCCTGGGATGGTGGTGCTCTCTTCGTTTGATCCGATTAGGCGACAGGTAGCAAGGTATGCTCTGGAGCGTTTAATGAAGGATGGTAGAATTAACCCTTCATCAATTGAGGATGCAGTAGCAAAAGCCGAGCGCGAGATTGAAAAGGAGGTAGTACGAGCTGGTGAGGACGCGGCGCGAGAGGTGGGAATTGTGGGGATTCCGCGAGAAATTTTGCATCTGCTTGGTGAGCTTAAATTTAGGACTTCTTATGGGCAAAATGTATTACTACACTCGATTGAGATGGCACACGTGGCTGGTATGATTGCGGAGGAGATCGGTGCCGATAAAAGAATCGCAAAGACGGCGGCGTTACTCCATGATATCGGTAAGGCGGTGACGCACAAGATTGAGGGGAAGCATGCGGATATTGGTGCGGAGCTTGCGAAGAAGTATGGAATGAATGATAGGGTTGTGCATGCGATTGCGGCGCACCATAATGATATTGAGCCGACGACGCCTGAGGCGATTATTGTAAAAATCGTAGATGCGATGAGCGCGGCGAGGCCAGGTGCGAGGAATATCTCGGCGGAGAACTTTGCCGAAAGGATGCGTGATCTTGAAAATATTGCAACCTCATTCCCTGGGATTGATAAAGCGTATGCAATTTCGGCCGGTAGAGAGATTCGAGTAATCGTGGAGCCGAAACAGATTGACGATCTTTCGGCGTTGAAATTAGCGCGTGATATTGCAAATAAAATTGAGGCGACAATGTCGTATCCTGGCGTAATTAAAGTAAATGTGATACGTGAGACACGCGCTGTGGAGTACGCAAAATAGATACGGACGGTGGGTTGACGGTAAAATAGTTATTTAGAAAGGAAAAAATGGAGTACGTTCGATTAAAATACGCAAATAATAAGCTAATCGATACAAACATCAAAGAACATCGCGAAGTGATAGACGAGTACGTCACTAAAAAGGGTATGGAGTATGTTGGATTTATTCCAGTTTTATTTGACGCAAATGGGAAAATGATGGAAGTGGACTTGATGTTTAAAAAGTCTTCTAAGGATAATAAGTAGCGATAATAGTAATGATGTTTAGTTGGTAATTATCTGGATATATTCGTGGGGTAGGGACGAATAAATCCAGATTACTTTATTTTATTTCAGTGGAAGTTATTATGAGTTGTTTCTTTTGATTCTGGGGTGAACGATAAAGATGATGATACTTGTGAATAACGTAATAGCAAATCTGCAAACGCAGCTGGTTTGGTTGGTAGAGATTTCGGATTGTATGATATGGGTGTTGGCACCGCTATTGGGAACACCAATGAAGTCTTCTTCTTTGTCGTCGGTTTCGTTTGAAGGAATGAGGCTTTTTAAGATTGGCATGATGCTTTCAGGGATGTGGCCGATAACGAGGTTTTCGGCGTTTTTGCCTATGCTATAAGTGTAATATAGAGTGTAATCTTCTCCGAAAGTTTCTTGAGTGTATTTTGCATCTGCGATGAGAATTGGTGTTAGAGCTCTGACTAGCTCAGGGAGGTTGGTCTTGATGACGTTGAATTCGTCTTCGGTGATAGATGGGGTTTCGCCGAACATGGCTTCGTAATCGCCGTAATTGCCCATGTAGGTGGTTAGTTTGGCGAGTAGCTCGTCGACATCGGCGTCGGTAGCGGTACCTTTTAAGATTTTGACGAGGTCTTGGTAGACAGGAAAGTTGGCGAGGGACTCTTCGATATCTGAACCGTAGCCACCCATCATGAGATCCATAAGGGCGTTGCCAGCTACCATGCCGGCGAGACCTTTATCAGTGTCTTTGATAAAATCGGTAAGTTCTGATTGGCGGTCGATGGTGCGCATTTGGTAGATTTTCATGATGGCGGAGAGGGGAGGTTTGACTGTTGTGTCGAAATAGTCGCGGGTGAGGCCGTTGTCGGTGACGAATTGAAACCAATCATCCATGAAATCGCGGCCATTTATAGTGGAGACGTCTTCGGTGAGGCTGACATTGTCCGAGAAAACATTGATGGCTCTGGCTGGGTCGGCGAGGTCGGCGATACTAACCATGGAAGTGGTGATGTTGAGGTCGGCTGGGTGGATTTCTTCATAGGTACCGGTGTTGTAGAAGCCCCAAAGTTCTGGGAAAACGTAACCTAAGAGTAAGTCGTTGCCATCTTTGACGTCATGAATGTTAGTGAAGTTAGTGGCTACGATGCTGGCTCGTGGAGCGCCGAAGGTATAAACGTAGAAATCGTCTGGTGTCATTTCGTAGTTGGTAATATTGGCGTTGACGGCTTTGCCGAAGAGATCGATGACGGCGCCGCCGCGAGAATAACCGACGGCCCAGGTTTTGTAGTTGGATAGATTATGAGCTGTGATGTATTGGTTGAATCTTTCGGTGATGCGGTTGGCTGATTCGGAGAAACCAGTGTGGTCGCCAGTGGTACCGACGTTGAAATTAGAAAGCCATTCGGTCATATAATTGTAATTGCGGGGAGCGACTACGATGAGTTCTTGACCGCTCGGCAGAGTTTTGTGGGCGATGGTGGTACCCATGGAGTGACCATTTTCTTCTGAAGAAATATCCCAGCTTTCGGGATCAGAGAAGCCGAGTTGGTTTAAGAGATTGTAAAGCTTTGGGTTTGGGACAGATGGGTCGGAAGGATAGCCGTCGGCTTGGTTTTCGTAGCCGGCGAGGGCGAGAGCGTAGGACAAAGCGCGAAGCTTGGGATGGTCACCTGGGGATGGCTCGTTGAAATAAGTGTCGCTATAGTTAATGGTACCGGTTTCGTCAAGAGCATCGAAGACGGTTTCCCAGGGATTGTTTGGGTCTTCTACGAAGCCATAGTATGGGTAGGTGACGGTAATCTCGTCTGGAATACTGGTGGCTGATGTTTGGCATAAGAACGGGCCAGATGTGTTTAAAAGGAATGTGTAGATTATCGCAATAGATAATAATCGTTTTGTCTTTAAAAAATAATTAACTCTCACCTCTACTCCTTATAGTTTATGCTTTTATTATAGCATAAGTATAAGCCGATTGAGTATAAAAACAGCGGGGAGTTGGAGTATTGTATGAATAATGTCAAGTAAATATGTAATAATCTTGCGAGAAGTACTGGCGATTATCAGGGTTGTTTTTTTTGATTACCGAGGCTAAATGGCTTATTTACTATCCTTGTCGGTGATGGTGATGCCACCGAAGCCGCCGGCCGCATCGATGTAAATGGTGTATTGGGATTTATTGGTGGGGTTTTTGCGGTCATCGGAGAAGCCGCCAAAAATGAAGCCGGACTTTAATTTGATTTTGATGTCATTAGGGACGATGATGTCGATACCGCCGAAGAGAGCGAAAGCTTTTATGATGGTATCTTTGTCAAACTTGGCGTGACGAAGGTCTAGTTTAGCGCCGCCGAAGATGGCGGCAATGTTGGAGCCAGTGAAGATTTCGTCTTTGTAAATGCGGTCGGTGCCGGAAAAGGCGGCGAATTGAGAATCCATGGATTTGGTGTCTTTTTCGGCTTCGGCGACTTTTTTGGCGACTTCTTGGTCGTTTTTGCTATGAAAGAGACTCTTTATGATGATAGAGAGGCCAGTGGCGATGAGGAAGACGGCGAGAATGACTTTCCAGGCAACGTCATAAGAGAAAACATCTTGAGCCGCAAGTAGCAAGATGACGCCGACGGCGATGAAACCGAGGCTCATGATTTTGTCTTTGTCAGTGATGAGGCTAACAATACTGGGGACGATGATAAAGAGAGTCCACCAGCCGTCGAAAAAGATATCAAGGTTGAATAGCCCAAGGGCGTTGCCGCCGAAGATGATACCTAGGGCGATAATGGCGATGCCCCAGATGATTGGTTTGATTTGTTTCATGTTTTATACTCCTTTGGAGCAATTATATCACTTATTGGTTGAGAAGAAAGAGCTCTCTGTGAAGAAAGAGCTCTCTGCTTTTGGTTTTTGATGTAGTTTGTAATTGCGGGTTTTTCGGAGTGCTTTTGGTTTTTGATGTAATTCGTAATTGTGGGGTTTCTCGGAGTGCTTTTGGTTTTTATGATGGGGCTTATTTGATTATTACTCTTTTCTTTCTTGCTAGGGTCGACTTTACCGCAATGGCTCCGATAATTGTGATGATTGCACTAGGGAACACAAGATTGAATACCAATTCTGCGTTGCCACCTTCACTGGTGAATGTACCAGTATCGGGAACTGGAATATCTTCATCGTTATCCTCGTCATTATCTTTTTTATCTTCGGTTTTTGGCTCTATGATTTTGAAGGTGGCTTTGGCGCTTCCTGAATCTGGTTCTGTGAAATACGCTTCAAAGGAATGTTCGCCTAGTGCGAGGGTGTTTAGGAGGGTTGCCGGGAGAGTAATAGTCTGGTTGTCTGGGTCTACTATGCAGTTTTCGTTCATGTTTTGATACTCGTCATCAATGATGAGATTGCCTGTGCCACAGAATTCTGTTACATCATTATTGATTTTGAAGACTAGTGGTTCATCGCTGCCGATGACATGCTCACCACCGTCGCCTTCTAGTACTTCGTAAACTCGGCGGAAAGTTGCGTAAAAGGTCAAAGATTCTGTGCCGGGCGTTACTTTGAAAACATTGTTTTCTATCTGGTCGGTGACTTCTTGACCTTCTAGCTCTAGATATACTAGTTCATTGCCGGGTTCGGGTACGATTCCGACTTCTACATCAGTGCCGCCGATGACGATGCTTGGTACATCGAGAATACCGTTGCCCGTAATGTATTTGTAGACGGAAAGTTCGTGGCCGGCTCTCACGTAGGCATCCATGGTGATGTTACGGATTTCTTTGCCGGTTTCGGTGCCTTCGTCGATAACGGCGAGGTCGAGGGTGA
>CAMYWN010000036.1 GCA_947302765.1 uncultured Candidatus Saccharibacteria bacterium | reverse complement strand
CCGTCTGCGAAAGTTCTTTTAGCTCAATAAAATCTATTTCTTCCACCTCAATCATCTCGCCGCCATCTAGCTTCTGAGAAGTCTGGGAGACAAAATCCGTCGCTAAAAAAGTATACACAAGCCAATCCATTTTAACAAAGGGCTGATGTACTTCGACTAACCGCCACGAACGAAAACTCATCCCGGTTTCCTCGAGCATTTCGCGCTTTGCGGCCGCTAGTTCGTTTTCCTCAGGATGGTCATTACGTCCGCCAGGGAAGTCATAGAACCAATCCTTACCGGGCTGTTTTTGCCTTGTTATCACGATTCTTTTGTCTTTTATTGCGATAATCTTCACGGTATCATGTCGCCTCAGCATTTCGAATGTTTCCATAGTGCCGTTAAAAAGCTCTTGTGGCCACTGGTAAACATCAAAAATTCTCCCAGCAAACACCCGCTTCGCGTTGTCCGGGATTAAAGATGCATCTTTTGGCACATATTCGCGCATACTTTCATTATACAATTTCCAGTATGAAAAAGCCACCTCTAAAGGTGGCCCGAAAAAACGGAGAATAATTTACTCTGAAACTTTTATCAGAAAATCTACTCCGTCAGGGGAGGGAGGGTTCATCTTGAGCCACATAACCTGCCAAAGAGCTTCAAAGCTGACATATTTGCGGTAGATCTCCCACAGAACCACTCGTATGGGCGGGTCTATGAAGAACACGACCACGGTTTTTGCCCCAAGTCTCTTTAATGTTTGGACTGCCCCGTGTCTCCATCGATGATTACACGTCCAGTGTCCAGGCCACACTATCGCTGCGTCGTCTCTCCTGAGGCATTCCTCAATCTTTTCTTCCGGGAGGCCGCCAGCGATTTTGCTGGCATAGCTCTGGTCGAAGACCGTCTTCTTGTTGAAAACAGTCTTGATGGAGCTAAGTGCTCTTTCTGCCCAGTAGCCTCTTGGTCCAACCACCAGAACTGCCACCGACTTTTCATCTTTAAAGATCTCGGCAAGCCCAGTTTTGGTCATTTGGTTACTGATGACTGTAAAGTTCTTCATTTCCTTTACCTCCATGTACTTTAGCCTTCTCGGCTAACTTTTGCAACTCACTCACAATACTTCAGTTTATATGTCAACGATAAAACATCAAAACACCTCGCTGATTGTGAGCAACTCTCCGTATTCTAACATATCTCACCAAATCTGTCAAAGTATCCCATACTTCCTTCATACGAGAAATTCCATGCGAGAATATTGACATTATGGTTATACTTATATATAATAACCATTAGAAAGGTCTACAGGTATGGTGAAAACAAAAAAGAGCAATCTCTTGCTCGCGACTGGCTGTTTTTTAGCTAGTTTCTTCGTGGCTATTGGTATAGCCGAAATATTAGGGTTTGGAAACTCTAACCCCCCGTCGAATAATCCATTAATCAACCTCTCGGAACTCTCCGAAGATTTTATGGCGAAATATCATCGCGACTATGTAGAGATGGCAAAATACAACCATCCAGAAAATATTCTAATCGTTACTTCAGGTTCGCCAATTAAAAACACATTTGGTGCCACCATGGTTGTAGATGCAGCAAACCATCAGCATTTCCTGCAGTATTCATCGCAAGAAGAGAAAGACAACGCACTTAGGTGGCTAAAAAGTGACCCAACCCTCGTTGTCAATGAGAATATTTCATATAAATATAGCGAAGAGTCGGGTGGCGAGGACTATAATTCATGGGGGATTCAGAAGATGGGTTTAGACCATATGCAAGCACTCCTAGCAGACTATCCTGCAAAGAACGAGGTTACGGTGGCTATTATCGATTCAGGCCTCGATGTGAATTTGTTTAAAGACCACTATCCGAACAAAGCTCTAGAAACATATAACTCGGTTAATCCTTCGGCAGAGATCTCCGATGAAACTGGCCATGGTACCCATATTGCCGGGACGGTGGCCGAGGGGACTCCAGACAATGTCAAAATACTTTCCGTCAAGACCGGCGAAGGCTCTACTGTTTTTACGACAGATATTGTGGCGGCAATTGATTACGTTGCTTATCATAATCAAGCCGACACTATCAATATGAGTTTTTCAAGTACAAAGCATGATGACGCAATGTATCTTTCGATCGAGTCAGCTAAGCAAAAGGGTATTATCAGTGTAGCCGCCGCCGGGAACTCTTCAAGCTCTACTAGAGAATACCCCTCCGCCTTCGACAACACAATTTCTGTTTCCGCGGTGGATGAGAATCTAGAATTTGCAAGTTTTTCCAACTACGGTTCCATGGTTACTTTTGCTGCGCCAGGAGTCAATATTGGTAGCATTAATGGTTCTAACGAGGGTACTTCGATGGCTGCACCGCATATTACATCGGCTGTTGCTGTGGCAAAAAGTTTCAAAAGGGAATTAAACTACGATGAAACTATTGCCTTTCTTCAAACTCGAGCCATAGACCTTGGCGCCAAAGGCTACGATACGAGGTACGGAAATGGTTTTATTGACTTTAATGGTGCCAATCTTTGCAACGTCGGCTCTTCTGAGCTATGTGATGATTTTTCCATCCTCGAAAAAACAGCCGAAAGCGGTATCGAAATTACGGAAGCCGTACTAACTCCGCTTAATTACGGCAGTCTCACCAATATACTAGCATCAAAAATAAAAATACTGAATTCTGATGGTTCATTCCAAGAAAAAAGCCTAGGCGATTTAGGTATCGATGTGGATATTTCCGGCTACAACCCCTACGCATCCGGCGGTCAGCAGATCACTGTTAATTATCATGGCTTTACTGCTAAGTTTGCAGTCGAAAATCCGGAGGACTATCCCAGTGGGTGGATTTACACCGAGAATCTTGGCCCAGACGCATCCGGGATTAGTATTATTGATTACAAAGATCATGGGTTGAACATCAAAACTCTCTACTTCCCGGAAACTATTGATGGCAATTCGGTTACTGCTACATATCGCACTTGCTCCTTCTTTACTGGCTCCGGTGATTATGATAGTAGTTGCTATGGTCACAAACATACCGACACTAAGCACTATGAAACCATCATTTTTCCTGCTAATATTACGCGTACAAGTGGCTTTAGTGACGAATCTTTCCCTAATTTAACCAAAGTTATTAGTGAATCTGATGAGTTAGTAGTTACAAACGGAGCCTTTGCTGGCCTGAAAGCCTTGACTGAAGTCGATGCAAACATCCTGTTCGAAAAATCCCAAGTACTAATCGATGGGGATACGCAAGATATTTACGCGGAAGGTGTTTTTACTGATAGCGGGTCCTTAACAAGTGTTCGTCTTTCGAATAATAATACCATTATTCCGGCAAATACTTTTTCTCAATGTAGCAACCTATCTTCAGTTGAAATCCCGGAATCGATACGAGAGATTAGTGATCGTGCATTTTATCGCTCTAACCTTGAAGCTATCGCATTTAACGGCAGCCTTAAACGTATTGGTGATCTCGCCTTTGCCTTCACTAAGCTTACTTCTGTATCTATTCCGTCATCAGTATCTGAGATTACTCCGACGGCTTTTGCTGGCTTGGCGCTCAAATCACTACAAGTCGCGAATGATAACCCTGTTTATGACAGCCGAGACGGCAGTAATTCGATTATCATCTCATCTGAGAACAAATTAGTTGTAGGCACAATTTCTACTGTCATTCCAGAATCGGTTGAAAGTATAGCCGGTAACGCATTTACTTCTCTAGATGAGCTTTCCGAAATTACTGTTCCAGAAGGTATTACATCCATAGAATCCAATGCCTTTGCAAACTGTCCTTTTCTTACCAAGGCTGTTCTACCGAAATCTCTGACCCAGATAGAGAATGACTCATTTAGTGATACCGGTATTGCCACTCCTTCAAAGACAGTATTCTGGGTTTACGATGACACTTACGCGCTCAGTCGTGTTCTCGAAATAGGTGCGCCATACGTCATAATCGATGAAGCCGCACCCTCTCACACGTTAACTATTATAGATGCTACTTATGAGACTACGCCGGCACATAAGATTTATCATGCCTTCGACGTATTCTCGCCTGAAAACTTCGTCATTAAGGTTCGTTATTATGATGAAGACGCCGATACCGAGATAACAGCGCTGGAGACTATTACAAACTACACGGTTGAGTATCGTAATCAGAACTTTGAAGAAAAGGATACGCTAAGCGGCGGTATGAATTTTGTCACCTTTACTTTTGATACAGCCGGTGGCATACATAATATCAAATTTGATATGGAAATCGTCGCATGGCGACTCGATCCGGAGTATGTCGTCCCGACAAACCTTACGGCTCGTGAAGGTCAGCACCTTTCCGAAATAAACCTACCAGAGGGTTTTAGCTGGATGAATCAAGATGAGATATTAGACGCATCTGTAGATAGCTATGCCGCGGAATATACCCCGGAAGATTCTCTGAATTATAAGACAGTTAAATTTCTTCCCATTAATGTCCAGGTCGTTGCAAACGAGAGCTTTACGGAAATCTTTCCGGACGAAGCCCTCAGGCAGTGTCTTATTAAAACGGTAAATAACCAAGAGGGAACGCACTATACTCTCGAAACCATCCCACTTTCTTCCGTACTCGATCTCGAAGAGTTAAACTGTCCATACGTAGGTGGCCAAGATATTATTCGTGATGCAAGGGGCATCGAGAAACTGACCAAATTAAAAACCCTAGACCTATCTGGTAATGATATAGAAAGAATTAATCTCAGAGAAAATCAAGCGCTAGCACAGCTCAATCTCGAGGATACTCTTATTAGAAATCTTGATCTGACAAATAATCCGAATCTCGGCAAACTTTTAGTTAACGAAGACCGCCTATTGGACGGAGAAAAGCTCACTGTTAAGAGCGCTGCGTATCTTGAAGTAGTCAAAAAAGATGACGGCTCCTCCGTTCCGCAATTCGATTATTCTCAAGTCAAGTTTTTAGTAGACAATAACCCTGTTTTTGATATGCCCATAGATGCCTCGTCGGAACAAAGCGGCCAAACGCTTGTATTTCCTGTCGGGTTCTATTCGGATGACATTCGTGCACACTTATCCTATGAGGGCGTACCTGGAGAAACGGTTTTCAACCTCGACCTCGGTACTCGTCGCATTATTGTGTCGCTATATTTAGATAACGTACTTTTTCATACCGATTACTTTGCGTATGCTATCACAGGCAGTACTATAGATGTCAATAATATCGCTAAAATCCTAGAACAGGACTACCACCTATCTTATAATTATGTCTTAGAAAACGCCGTTGTTCTCAGTGCCAATACTTATACGGTTGGAGAGAACGATGTAAATCTCGCTTTATACTACAAGTCAGTCGGCCAAGAAGACGACATCGATGATAATCCTACCGGAGAAAATAACAATAGTAGCAACGATAATGATAGCAATGATCACGCTCTAGATGACGCAGAGTATGATAGTGGAGAAAATGTTGAAAGTGTAATAAGCGAGCATGAACAGCCCGAGCCCTCAAGCCTCTCGAAGACCCCTAATACCGGACAGATGATACAAGAACGTGGTTCCAGTGCTGCTAATGCGTCAGTAATAATCGGCGGGCTGTTCTTATCGATGATAATAATCATTGAAGGTTTTAGGCTACGATCAAAATCAAGCCGAGGATAGTATTATTTACTCATCCACGAAGGATAATAAGAACAGTATACACTTCCTCACATAGTATTTGTCCGCCCAAGGCTTTTAAAAAGCGGACGCAAGATGTAAAATAGCAATATGAGACCAAATTATTAGATTACATTTAGGTAGCAAACCGGTTTATAACGCAGGACCAAGATTAATATCACAGAAAGGAAAAACAATGTCGACAAGTATAGCAGCTGGAGGAGTTATCGAACAAGAAGGGAGATACCTTTTAATCCAGGAGGCAAATAATCTGCGTAGTCACAAGTTCGCACCCATCGACATAGTGATGGAGGGCGAAGCGTAATTGTAGTATAATTGCGGCATAAGAGATAACGAAAGGATTATATGTCATTGCTTGATAAGATGATGTCGGATAACTTAAAAAGATTAAAAGGTATGCAGAAGGAAATGCTCAACATGCAGGAAGAAATCTACGACGAAAACGGCGAGCAAATCGAGCGCCTAAATAAAAAGCGCGCCGAGCTTGATGCTGCCGGTACCAAAATTCATTATCAAGCCGCCGCGAGCGGTGTTAAGGAAGCAATGTCGTCTGACGCTCCCGACAAAACGACTAAATTCTGCCACGAATGTGGAACAAAAATTCAAAAATCTGCCAAGTTTTGTAGCGAATGTGGCGCTAAGCAAGATTAGGTGAGCCCATCCATTTGGCTAAGTTCGGCGCTTTTTATGTCCTCTAAGCCTCCACATAAGACTACCTACAGTTCCCGCGTAAAACTGTCTACAGCCCAAACGTAAGATTATCTATGCTTATGCTTTGAGATTTCGAAAAATGTGTTATAGTAATTAGATGGCTGACAAGAAAAAGCAACCAAAAATAACTAAACGCACCCTGTATTATT
>CAMYWN010000035.1 GCA_947302765.1 uncultured Candidatus Saccharibacteria bacterium | reverse complement strand
CCCCGCCCGAGCCACCGCGAGGGTGGGGGAAGCTGCGGCGGCAGGACCCGCCGAGAATAATCTTCTCACGGCGATCTACGACGGTAAAGCGCCGGAGACCGAAGATGAAGCTAGAGTTTTACTCGAATCTCTGTCGCATTCCGATTTTATTGTTACGGATGTCGAAGAAGCGGAGGGAACTAAGGCAAACCCAGTGCCATTTACGACGGCGGCGCTACAAATTGAGGCCAATAGCAAACTCGGGTTTTCGTCTAGAACTACTATGTCGGCAGCTCAGGGGCTTTACCAAGCTGGTTTGATTACCTACCATAGAACTGATTCGCTTAACTTGTCTTCACAGGCGATTACGGCGATTTCAAAATACATCGAGACTACATTTGGGAAAAACTATTTGAAAGTACGACACTTTAAAACTAAAGATGCTCAGGCGCAGGAAGCTCACGAAGCGATTCGTCCCACCGATGTGACGCGCACCGCAGCGGGGAAGAATGATTACGAGAAACGCCTCTATCAATTAATCTGGTCGCGTACTGTAGCAACCCAGATGGCGAACGCTAAAATAGCTAAGACCACAATCCGCATAGCCGCTATCCCCTCGGCGGGTCCTGCCGCCGCAGCTTCCCCCGCCGTCGCTAAGGCTCCGTCGGGGGTCCCCCCAGCGGCGTCACCCACCGATGATACGCCACCTACATCATCACCAGCAAATACGTCTTCAACTACCGTAAATACTTTTTCTGCTAAGGGTGAGGTGATGATCTTTGACGGTTTTCTCCGAGTTTATGGTAAGTCAAAAGATACTGAGTTACCAAAGGTAGCAAAGGGCGACAAGCTGAAATATCTGAAAATTACTGCTAAGCAGACTTTCGCGAAGCCACCGGCGAGATATACCGAGGGGTCTTTAGTAAAGAAATTAGAGGAACTAGGGATTGGGAGGCCTTCGACTTATGCGTCGATTATGACAGCCATTCAGGCGCGTAAATACGTTGAAAAAGGCGAGTCCGAAGGTGAAGAGCGTGACGTAGTTCTACTATCAGTTACCCCTGCCAGCTCCGATGTGTCCTCGGCGGGTCCTGCCGCCGCAGCTTCCCCCACCCTCGCAAGGGCTCGGGCGGGGGTCCCCCCAGCGGCGTCACCCGCCGAAAGCACATCAGAGTCGACCCAAAAAGAGGGTTCGCCCGCCGACAAATCGTTAGGGCTAGCATGTCATGTCGACAAAACTACAGTTAAAGAGAAGTTTGGGGCTAATAAGGGTAAACTTATACCAACTCCGATTGGCGAGCTAGTTTCTGGGTTTTTGACTGAAAATTTCAAGAATATTGTGGATTATAAATTTACCGCAAATATCGAAAAGGACCTAGATTTAGTAGCTGACGCAAAATTAGAGCGCGTCAAGATGCTCCGGGACTTCTACGGACCTTTCCGTGATACGGTTTTGATAGCGAATGGCGTAGAACGGTACAATAATGCGCGTCTGCTTGGTCATCACCCGGATAATGGCAAGCCCATTTACGCCAAAGTAGGGAAGAGGGGTGGCTTCATCCAGCTTGGCGACAACGAGAAAGAAGCCAAGGAAAAACCGATTTTTGCACCACTACCGAAGCGAAAATCAGTCAAAACTGTCACCTTGGAGCAGGCTCTGAAGCAATTAGCCTTGCCTAGCTTGCCGCGTTCACTAGGGAATGCCCCGGACGGCACAGAATTAATTGCCGCGAATGGGCCATTTGGACCATACCTAAAAGGCGGAAAGTACAACATTCCGATGAAGGATTTTGACCCTTATACTGTCTCCCTGGAGGAGGTACTACCGCTTTACCAAGCCAAGGTGGACTCAATTATCGCAGATTTTGGTGAGATTATGATTATAAACGGCGCCTATGGCCCCTACGTAAAGGGTCCCGGAAGGCGCAATAATGCCAAAATACCAAAAGATATCGATCCAAAGACGCTCACTCTGGAGCAAGCTCAAAAAATGCTCGAAGAAAAGCCTAAAACCAAGACCAGATCTAAGACTCGTCGCGGTAGTCGTGGCAAGAGGAAAGCTACAAAGTAGCACATCCTATCCGTTCAGTAACGCTATACCGCATCCTCGCTCGCCGTTCGCTTCACGTCCGAGATAGCGCTAATGTTTTTACATTTTTTTTCGCAATTGTAAAATTTGTGCTACAATAATTTGAGAAGATTTAATATCCATAGTTGACATCCTTGTAGACTTATGGTATTATGATTAAAATTACTAATTTTAACAGATGTAAAATAAGGAAGAAACTAATGGATCAAAATGCCGAAATCCTCAAAAATGCAATTGCTGGAAGCCTAAAAATCATCGAGCAGGATCGTGAGCGAGAGATTATTTCGCGTCGTTTTGGGCTGAATGGTAGGAAAGAGACTCTTGAACAAATCGGCGAGATGTTGTCTATTACGCGCGAACGCGTGAGACAACTTGAAAAAGCAATCTTAATCCGTCTCCAAATTTCCGCCGAAGAGGGTCAAATTTCGGAGCTAATGGCAGCCGAAAAACTCTTGGTGCGTAATCTGTCCGAAATGGGCCGCGTCGCCATCCTAGCAGACCTCGCTGACAAGATTTACGGCCGAAAGACTACCGCCTCTGAAAGGACGGGTCTTTATTTTTTGGCAACCTTTTCGAAAAATCTAATTATTATCGAGGAAAACGATCGCTATAATCCCGCGATTGGAATTGCCGAGTATGGCGATAGCCGTAAGATTAAAGAGCGCGTGGATGAAATCGTGAAGATTATCAAAGACAATAAGCAGCCAATGACGCTCGAGGAGCTCGATGCAAAACTGGATTACGAACACCCAGATTATATCAAGGCAACTGCGTCAGTTTCTAAACTAATTGCGACCCTAAATAACCTATATGGTCTCGCCAAGTGGCCATCTGTTAATCCTAAAAACATTCGCGACAAAATTTTTGTCATTTTGGAAAGCGAGAAACAGCCAATGCATTTCTCGGAAATCGCGAAGCGAATCAAAGAGTCTAATTTCAAGCGCAAAAATGTCACGGTACAAGCTATTCATAACGAATTAATTAAGGATCCACGTTTTATCTTGATTGGACGCGGCATTTATGCGCTGTCTAGCTGGGGCTATAAAAAGGGAACTATCGCCGACATTATCACATCTATTCTAACGAAGTCCGAAGAACCTCTCACTCGGGAGGAAATCGTCAAACGAGTCTTAAAGGTTCGTAAAGTAAAAGAGACAACCATTCTCTTAAATTTGCAGAACAAAAAGCTATACAAAAAAGTCGATAAGAATCTTTATACTTTAGCGTAATTATGGTATAATATATAGCATGGAACATATTATACGTTTTGTTTTAATGCCAATTGTTTGGATTCCAATAGTAGCAATTTTGGCATTCTTGACGTATCGCAACTATAAAAAACTGAACAGGATTAAGGTTTTAAACGTAGATTCGGTACTTCTAATGCTCGAAATACCACGCACCAATGACAAAAAGGAGCTAGCGGCAGAGCAGCTTTTTGCATCCTTGCATGGCATCCTGAGAGACCGTAGCGAGCTTAAAAACTCAGGCGGGGTGCAGGAGCACTTGTCGTTCGAGATCGTATCGACGGCGGGACAGATTAGATTTTATGTGTGGGTGCCGAAAATTTTACAGAACTTCGTAGAGGGGCAGATTTATTCGCAGTACCCAACAGTCCAAATCCACAAGATGACTGAAGACTATGTCGATGATAGGGCAAACTATCCAGTAAATTATAGTGCCGAGCTAGGGCTAGTTGACAATGAAGCTCTCCCTATTAAAACCTTCGATAACTTTGAAGTAGACCCTCTGGCCGGGATTACCGGGACATTGGCGAAACTCAGTCCAGATCACTCCGAGGAGCTTTGGATTCAGATTTTGACGCGCCCTATCCCAGATAACTGGCACAAGAGTACAACCGATAAATGGGTTGACCAAGTTAAATCTGGTAAGAAGTCTTTGTTTAGTGGCGCAATTGATTGGACATGGATAGTCGAGGTGCTTGGTGCACTATTTAGGCCGCCGGCAGGCGGGACTAATTCCGATGTCAAGATTGAACTCTCTGAGCGCGATAAAACCAGAATTACTAAAGCGGAAGAGAAAGCCACAAAGCTTGGCTACGAAGTAAAAATCAGATTAGCCTATCTGGGACAAGACGAGACTGACGCCAAGCTTAACATGCAGGCTCTCGTAGGAACCTTTAAACAGTACAATTCTACAAACTTAAACGGCTTTAAACAGTTGGGCGGGAGTTTCAATAAATCTGACCTCGATGCCTACAAGATGCGTCAGTTTTCTGATCGCGGTTTTATTCTAAATATTTCTGAACTTGCTTCGGTTTATCACTTACCGCATACCTCAGTAGAAACTCCGAATATTGTTTGGGCATCATCAAAGACCGCTGAACCACCCGCTAAACTACCGGTACTCACGGGCGAAGCATCGAATGATCAGAATATTTCGGCATTTGGTCTAACTAATTTCCGCGGCATTAATCATCAGTTCGGTTTGCTACGTCGTGACCGCTCACGTCACGTCTATATCATCGGGCAAACTGGAGCGGGGAAAAGTGGTATGCTAGAGCTCTTAGCGCTTTCTGATGTCTTTTACAACCAAGGCTATTGTATTATCGATCCGCACGGTGACTTTGCTATCAATAACCTCAAATTTGTGCCAGAATCTAGAATCAAAGACGTGATTTATTTCAACCCTGCGGATACGGCTTTCCCAGTCGCATTTAACCCGCTCGAAGTCGACGATCCATCAAGAAAGCCCAATATCTGCTCCGAGGTTATCGGTGTGTTGAAAAGAATGTTCGGTGACTCTTGGGGGCCAAGACTAGAGCATATTTTACGTTATACTTTGCTTGCTCTACTCGATCGCCCAGAGACTACGTTGCTAGACATTTCACGTCTCCTGACGGACAAAGACTTCCGTAAAGAAACCTTAGACTATTGTACCGACGTGACTGTTTTGCAGTTCTGGAAGCACGAGTTCGGGCAATGGAACGAAAAACAAGTCAATGAGTCGATTGCGCCAGTTCTTAATAAGGTCGGAGCCTTTACAGCTAACCCAATCATCCGCAACATCGTCGGCCAAGCCAAATCTTCCTTTAATATTCGCAAAATTATGGATGAGGGCAAGATTTTAGTAGTTAATCTCTCTAAGGGGCTCGTTGGCGAAGATAATGCTGGAATTCTAGGCTCCTTCTTGGTAACTAAAGTTCAGCTTGCCGCGATGTCGCGTTCTGATATTCCCGACGTAAAAGATAGGCGCCCTTTCTACCTCTACGTAGATGAGTTCCAGAACTTCGCAACAGACTCTTTTGCAGTAATCCTTTCTGAGGCGCGCAAATACGGTCTCAATCTCACTGTAGCGAACCAATATGTCGCCCAGATGACCGATTCTGTACGTGATGCGGTCTTTGGCAACGTGGGTACGACGATTTCTTTCCGCGTTTCACCGGAAGACGCTCCAGTTTTGATTAAGCAGTTTGAGCCAACCTTTGACGAATCGGACATCATTCAGCTCAACAATCGCAATTTCGTAATATCGATGATTATTAATGGTGAGAAAGTCCCGGCGTTTTCGGCTTCAACACTATCGATTCCTGATACGCCGAAGGATAATTTTGACGCAATCGTAGCATATTCACGCGAATGTTACGCCAGACCGCGACTCGAGGTAGAAACGGAAATTCGCGAGACAATTGAGCAATCCGAAAAGTACAAGAAGGAGCTATCGGATTCCGGCCGGCAAGAGGAGCCGAAGTTAATAATCGATTCGTCAGTAGATACACCGATCTTCAAGTCAGTCGCGTCTAGCAGTAAACCGACCCGAAACGACTCTAAGAGCGGTGGTTCCTCATCCACTCGAAGTGGTCGCCCATCGGCCTATCGCTCCGAACAAAAACCGAACTGGAAGACCTCAACGCCTCAGGCTGATTTTCGCCGTCAGAACATCAGCCCAAATGCCGCCGAAGGTAAAGAGCGACTTGGCCTAAAAGATTTAGCTAGACTAGCCGCCGAAGCTGAGGGACAGGGAAAAGTTGAATTTAAATCCACTTCTAGGAACGACGCCAAAGATGAGGAGCTAGCCAAGAAAGGGAATCAGAGCAACGAAATCCAGCCAAATACTGGACCAATCAAGAAAGGGAATCGAAGCAACGAAAATCCAGACGCTCGCCGCGATCGCAAAAAGAAGAATAATCGAAACCGCAAACAGGGGGCTAAAACAGGCGAAACACGGCCGTCCGCCGGCAATCGACCAGATACCAGGGCCGATTCAGCTCCGATAGCTAATACTACCCCAACAACAGCTCCGATAGCTAATACTACCCCAACAACAGCTCCGATAGCTAATACTACCCCAACAATTAAGACCAGTGCGACCCCTATCATTAAGGCAGGTGCGACTCCTGTTATTAAGGCTAGTGCAACCCCCGTTAAACCAGAGGTAGAGTATCAAGAAAAAACCGCCATCAGAATTACTCCTTCACACAATTCTCTTTCCCTGTCTACCCCTGTTAAAGATACCGAAAATTACGCCGAAAGAGACAACTCCGTTGACGGGATTCTATCTATAAAACACTAAAAATCTCTAGCTAAGGGGCGGATTTACAGGGTTGGATTTATCTACGAAGGATAGTTCAGGAATCTACCTAAAAGCCTATCCGAAACAGGCTGTAGAATTACAGTTGGGTCGAACAAAGATACGTTTAACTCGGCTGACAGCCAAAACTCTATGCAAATCTTGCGATTGACTTATCCTGCTTTTGGCAGAGTCTTAATGTCGCACAATGTAGATTTTAGGACATTACGGTTATGTTAATAAGACGGTAACTTAATCGTCTATACT